>JAYUHQ010000062.1:0-77485 GCA_043766895.1 Aestuariivirga sp. | reverse complement strand
GCGCTTTCGGGGTCAATGCCGCCTGCCGGCATAATTTTGATGCGCCCGGCTGTATGGGAAACGCAATCCATTAGCCTGGCAAGGCCATTGATCGCTTGTTTTGCGCCGCCAGATGTTAAGATCCGTTCGAAGCCAAGTTCAATCGCTAAGTCAATGGCTGCGCGATAATCAACCGCAAGATCGAACGCGCGGTGCAGGGTTAAACCCAGCTGGTTTGCATGCATGGTTAAATGGCGCAACTGCGAAAAATTTAATGTTCCATCCCTATTGCTAGCGCCGATTGCAATACCAGCAAGGCCGCAATTGCGAACTTGATCAATATCCGCGCACATGATTTCCAGCTCGTTTGCGCTGTATACAAAGTTTCCCGCACGAGGTCGGATCAACGCATAGACAGGCACAGGAACTTTCGCGGCAATCTTCATTAAACCGGTTGAGGGCGTTAACCCACCCAACGCGAGAGCTGAGCAAAGCTCTATCCTGTCTGCGCCCGCGGCAACCGCTGTTGTGAGGCCCGCTGCATCATCAACGCACACTTCCAACAAAATTCTAGGCATTTTTAAATTCCTGAAACCCCAGTAAGGCTGCGCCAATCAGTCCGGGTTCATGTTTATAATTCGCTTTGACCAAAATTGGTGCCGCCGTTTTGCGAAGTATTTTTTGTCTCACAGTTTTATCCAACAGGGCGATAAGTTCAGGCACAGCACTAAGGCCGCCGCCAACAGGAACAATGCTTGCGCCTGTAATATTAATGGCAAAAGCCAAAGGCGCGCTGACCAACTCAACATATGCTGCAATCGTGTGCGTTGCAGCGGCATTACCTCTTTGCCATTCATCGACAATTTCAAGGCTGGTGCGACTTTGATCGTTTAGGAAATGGTGGAGCATTTCAAGACCACGGGCCCCGCCTACTGTGTTGACACACCCGCTTTGCCCGCAACTGCAATCAAAATGCGGAATCGCATACGGGGGCGTGTTGATCTTCGTTGCAAGGATTGGCCCATGGCCCCATTCGCCAACGAATCCGCCAGCGCTGCCCACAATATGGCCATCGATAACCAGGGCACCGCCCACACCACTTCCAAGGATTATGGCAAACACATTGCGATGACCACGCGCCGCACCCAAGGTGGCTTCAACCAATGCAAAACAATCAGCATCGTTTGAGATGCGAACTGGCAGGCTGGTTGCGGCTGCCAAATCCCGGGTGAAGTGCTTGCCATCGATACATTCGATATTGGCGCATTTTAAAACTCCGGTTTCGGGATCAACAACACCAGTGACTGAAATGGAGATTGCTTGGGCCTTGCCCACGAACGCTGCGAGAGAGGCGATAAAGGCGGTATAATCATGCAATGGTGTTTTGAACGTGGGCAATACCACGATATCTTCCGGTGACGTTGCATATGCCGGCTTGATGGCAGAGCCGCCAATATCAAAACACAATATCATTGCGCTTTTCCAGCGCGCCGCGAAGCAAGGGCAACGGGCTTCCAATCAAAACCACGGTTAAATGGAAAAGTGGGTGTGGATATTCTTAGACGATGCAAGCGTTCAACATCTTGGTTCACTGCGCCTGCGGAAAGGGCCATCATCGCGGGGTTGGCGAGGGGTGCAAGTTCTGGTGAAAGATAACCTGATTTCACGACGATAATTTTGGCCGCATGAACATCAAGGCCCAAGTGTGTAAAATCAGCAATGTTGTGAAACGGCCGACGGAGCGCCGTGATTACAAGTTTTATTCCCTCAACTTCAATGACAGCCTCGCGTTCTGTATGCGTGTCAGAGCGGTGAAGATAAATGACTTTTCCAGTGATTTGAACAGCGGGGCTGCTGGCATCCAAGGTTCCGCCAACGCTACAGGAAACGTTGCCACCTATGCCCGCAACATAGGCCTGCTGAGTTGCTGGCGCATCGACAATGCCAGCATAAATTACATTTTGGGCCTTGGCAGCGAGCAACGCAGCCAATATGTCAGCGCGGTCTCCCACGCCACCGCCCGTGGGGTTGTCACCAGAGTCAGCGATGATGAAAGGCGCTGTGCTGGTTTCGATTGCTTTGGTGATGCACTCATCGACACTGCCAACGGGCATGCCAAAGGCAAACTTGTGGCGGCAATCCCAATAATCTTGCGCCAAATCTCGAGCAATCCTTTCCAACGCTGCGATGTTGGTTCCGGTCACAACCGCAGCCGCCGTGGCACGCGGTTCATCAGCCCAGACATAACCCACTTGCAATGACACGTCCCAAATGCCCGGCGCATTTTCGATGAACGGCAGTTTAGCATAAAGACTTTTTGCTGGTTCATCGACGGTGCTGGTCTTTTCTCCGGGAAGCACAACCGGTGTGGGAACCCACAGCACGCTTGGCTTTGTGGGTTCTTGAATGGCACGAACCAGCATAGCCACAGAGCGACGCATGGTTTCTTCCACATCAATGTGAGGCGCTGTGCGATAGGTTGAAAAAATATCAATGTTATCGATTATGCGCTGGCTAAGATTGCCATGCAGATCATAGCTGACAGCAATTAAACAACTTTCGCCTATGACATCGCGCACGGCAGCGATAAAATCTCCTTCGGCATCTTCCATGCCCGCCACGAACATTGCGCCATGCATGGCAAGATAAATACCGTCTAGCGGCAGGAGGCTTTTGAAACCTTCTAAAAGTTCCCGTTTAAACTCACTATAGGTTTGTGTTGTTATCGGGCCGCCCGCAATGGCGCGTGCATGCATCACAGGTAGAAACTCTGCGTCAAAGTCTTTCAGAAAATTGAAGGAAGAATGCTGTAAGAGTTTCTGCCCACGCAGCACCCGAAAATCAATCGCAGTTGTTGGCACGTTGTTGTAGGTGCTGCATTCCATGTGCAATCCGCCCACTGCAACGCGCATTATCTTTCTCGATGTCCAAAAACCAACGGCATTAAATCGACACACCCGATAAAGCGGTGATATGATTTTGCATGTGGTTGTGTCCACGCGGTTTCAGCAATGGCCGATAGGCGCGGAAAAACTAATCGGTCAAACACCGCGCGGTCTGTCATCGACTCTGACCAGATGCACGCTTGAATGCCCATAAAATGTTGGCGCTGCTGGGCTGTCCAATTTCCTGTTGGGTCAAAATCATACGTGCTTTGGGGGGATGAATAGCCTGCCCACCATGCACCAGGCTCAGACCATTCTTGGCCTTGGGCCATGTCGAGGTAATAGTGCTGGCCGGGACTTACGACAATATTATATCCCTCACCGGCCAATTGACCGCTGGCGGCCACGTCACGCCAACCCACGAGGAAGGTTTTTTCTTTATCGATTACGTGGCCGTGCGAAGCCTCTTCCCAGCCTGCCGTTATGCACCCGCGCGAGGCCAGAAAACTTTGGACGTGTGCCAAGAATTCGGCTTGAAGAATTGCTGCGCCAGTGCCTTCAATGCGGTCTGCGCCTTGAAGATTGGTCGTGACGCCATTCAATTTGGCATGTGCGATGGCCAAGGTTTCACCGCCCAAATCACGCAATCGTGCCAAGGCCAGTGGTGAACCTGACCACGCGGCCAACGGAACTTCATCGGCACCAATGTGGATGATCTTGGCAGGGAAAAGCTCAATCAATTCGTTGAAAACTGTTTCAAGGAATGTGTAAGTTTCAGCGCGCGCGGGGTTCAAGCAATTGTTGGGAAAGACTTGGATCGAAGAATATGAGCCCGTTTCATCTGGATCACGCAAGTGTGGCAAAGCTTGCAGCACACAATAGCAATGACCTGGAATATCAATTTCAGGGATAACCACAACACTAAAGCTTGAGGCCAATGCGACTAAATCCCGGATTGCCGTTTTGGTATAGTAACCGCCAAATTTGGCCGGGCCAGAACCTAACAACGGCGGAATGGGCAGCCCATGGCCACGCCAAGCGGCAATCGACGTTAATTCTGGATAGGCGTCAATTTCAATACGCCAAGCTTCATCATCAGAAAGATGCCAATGGAAGCGGTTCATTTTGTTCCACGCCAAAACACTGATGAATTGGCCCACTTCAGCAGAGGTATAGAACTGCCGTGCAACATCAAGGTGGCTGCCGCGATATTTCATTGCTGGTTGATCAACAATTTCGCCAACAGCCGGAAAGAAGAATTGAGTGGGATGATGTTTTGCCCCGCTCAAAATTTGGCCAAGCGTGATCATGCCATAGAGAAAGCCGGAAGTTGTTGCCGCCGAAAGCAAAATTTTATCTTCGCTGAAATTGATCCTATAGGCTTCTTCAACCAAACCACGATCAAGTGTGCAGTCTATTGTTGTGCCGCCTTCGGCAGCATTGCGGTTAATCTCTTCAGCGGGAAATAAGTTTGCACATAATTTTGTAAAAGCTGCATGCGCTGATTTTGCGATTGGATCTGGTGCGATAAAGTTCAAACCTTGTGGAGCCTGCGCATATGCTGAAACTTCAATTCGGTTTGGCCATGGAATGATGGACACTGGCGTGTTTTCATCGGGCGCAATTGGATAATATTTTGCACCACGTAAATGGGCCTCGTTGTTGCCAACCAAATGGGTGCTTGATACTGCTAACGATTGAATCTGACCATCGCCAAAGGCGAGGTATGCGCCTGTTGTGCCCTCGCTCCAATGTTGAAAACGATTTCTTATGCCGTGAAATTTGACAACCCAAGACTTGTCCTTTTCCAACACAGTTCCCAATGGGGGCATGAGTTCAAGGTGGTTGGACAGACGTGATTTAATTTCTGCGCCCTCAATGCGGGCCTTTGAATCCACCCGCCCTGGCCCGCTGATACATAGCGTAAAATCAGCCAACGGCGTTTCACTGCGATTAGTGAGTGTGAGGGTATAAATTGACACAGCGTGTGGGGTTGCCGAGGTCCAATGTGATGTGAGTGTGTAATGTGGGTTTGCAGCAGGAATGCTAGTTGGCGCGGGCAATTGTTTGTCCTTGAGCATTAAACAAATGGCAGTCAACGGGGTCAACGCCAATCGACATGGGCGTGTTTTCTTTGATTTCAGGATTGCCTTCAATCAGTGTTACGAAGTTTTTGGCTGACGAAAGTGGACTATAGGCAATTGTGTGAATGCCGAGGCGTTCAACAATAATGGGCTTCAGTTTCAAATTAAATCCAGATTTAGTCAGGCGTTGATTTTCCGGTCTGATGCCCACTGTCAGTGGCTGGCCCACCAATTCAGCACCACCTTGGCGGGGCAGGGTGATTTTGCCAAAATCTTCAAGCTCAAGCGTGATGCTGTTTGCTTTTGCGGCTAAACATTTTCCGTTGATAAAATTCATCTTCGGACTGCCAATAAAACCCGCGACAAATTTATTTGTGGGGTGATTATAAAGATCAAGCGGGGAACCCACTTGCTCAATCACACCTGCATTCAGCACCACGATTTTATCAGCCATGGTCATGGCTTCAACCTGATCATGGGTTACATAAATCATGGTGGAGCCAAGTGATTTATGCAGGCGCAAAAGTTCAATGCGCATTTCTGAACGCAATGCTGCGTCTAAATTGGAAAGCGGCTCATCAAATAAAAAAATCTCGGGTTGGCGCACAATGGCCCGACCAATGGCAACACGCTGGCGTTGGCCGCCTGAGAGGGTTCCGGGCTTGTGTTGTAAGCGTTCTTCAAGTTGCAGCACCTTGGCGGCAGCACCGACGCGTTTTTCAGTTTCGGCCTGAGAAAGGCCTTCAACACGCAATGGAAAAGCAATATTTTCAAACACGGTCATATGCGGATAAAGCGCATAAGATTGAAAAACCATAGCGATGCCCCGTTTTACGGGGGGCATATCCTTGACAGGCTTGCCGCCGATGATAATTTCGCCCGCCGTTACATCTTCAAGACCAGCAATCATCCGAAGCAATGTAGACTTGCCGCAGCCTGACGGGCCTACGAAAACAACAAACTCGCCTTTCTTGACATCAAGATTGACGCCACGAATAATTTGCGTGGCACCAAAAGATTTGCACAGATCCGTAAGGACAAGTTGGCTCATATATTTAACCGTCTCCGACTGATTGGAAAAAGCCGCCGCGCGATTGTTTGCGCGGCGGCTGGATATATTACTTATATTGTTCGAGATCGGCAGCGGCCTTTTTCAAGGCGGCAGCAGGTTCGGCCTTGCCCGTAACAACTGATTGCACCATTTCAATCATGGTGTTTTGCAAGCCCTTATAGTCTACAAACAGTGGTTCTGGGCCGCCGAAGGAAATGCCATCAATGAATGGTTTCCAATTGGCGTCACCGGCAACCAAAGCATCAACTGCTGGGCCTGGGCGCAGTGGTGTCAAGCCTTCAACAGCTTCATACTTGGGTTGGTTTTCGGGGCTGGCCAGGAACTTGGCAAGGCTAATGGCCTGATCTTCAACGCCTGTGCCTTTAAACACTGCCAAACTGTCGGTGATCAACAATGTGCCGGGGCCCTTGGCGCTTGGGCCCAACGGCAGTGGTGCCACACCCCACTTGAACTTCGCATCCTTAAGCAGACCCTTCGCACCAACCGAAGCTTGGATCATGCCCAGCTTGCCATCCAAGAAAATGGCGCGCACTTCATTTTGTTCATAAGATGTTGGGCCTTCTTCAGCATAGGCCGTGATGTCTTTCAATGCAGTGAGAGCAGCAAGGTTTTCCGGGCTATCTAAAGTGATTTTGTTGTTGCCATCAATCACAGAACCATTGTTGGTGTAGATCCAATGCAACAGCTGATGCATGGTGTTGTCAAACGTTTTGGCAACAACACCAAAACCGGCTTTGCCCGTTTTTTCCTTAATTGCTTTTGCATCAGCAATTTCGTCGGCCCATGTGGCTGGTGCCTTTTCAGGATCAAGACCAGCAGCGGCAAAAAGATCTTTGTTCCAATAAAGCGCCTTGGTTGAGAAGGCCACCGGAACGCCCCATTGCTTGCCATTGGAGGTGACAGTTTCAGCAACGAAGTTGAAATACGCTTTCTTTTCATCATCGGTCATTGGAATTGGTACGATGAGATCATTTTTCGAAAACTGTTTCAATGTACGCGAACCGACATAGGCCAAACCAACGGGCGTTCCTGCGGCGGCCAATGTTGTTACCTTGTCTTGGCATTGATCCCAGCCCACAGCTTCACCAGCAATTTTGAAACCTGGGTTTGCCGCCTCCCACTTTGCGATCAAATCAGTGTGTACGGCAGACATTTTGTCACCGCATTCCACAAAACTGATCGTTTTATCGGCCGCTTGTGCAACGGCTGGCAAAAGCGCCATGACCAAGGCCGCTGTGCCTAATAGTTTGTGTGCTAGTTTCATTTTTTCTTCTCCCAGTTTGTTCGTGCCGGTATTGGCACGATTACTAATTTTTCACAGCACCTGCGGTAAGACCCGCCACAAGATAGCGCTGTAAGAAAATGATAATGATGAGGGCTGGCAAAATGCCCACAAAGCTTGCTGCCATAAGTTCATTCCAAACCACTTCCTGGCGTCCGAAATAAGCAAACAGGCCAACAGGCAGTGTCATGTATTCAGTTTTGGAATTGAACGTAAGAGCATAGATAAATTGTTGGGCATATGCGCCAATGAAAGTTGCTATGGCGGCAACAACAATGCCGGGCATGGCAAGCGGCAGAACCACGCGGCGCAGAATATAAATGCGGCTTGCGCCATCCACCCAAGCGGCTTCTTCAAGCTCGCGCGGAATGCGCAACAGATAAGCGCGCAAAAGCCAGATTGCGTTTGGAATGAGAAATGCAATGCCTGGAACGATCATCGCGAAATATGTGTTGAGAACACCAAGGCTGCGCATCAATCGGAAAAGTGGAATAAGCAATACAGCACCAGAGAACATGTTGACTGCAAGAAATGCACCCAGCAATGCGCCACTGAACGGAAATTCAATTCGCGCAAAGGCATAAGCCGCCGGAATAACGACGGCTAACACACCAATCGTAACAATTGCCGCAATCAAAATGCTGTTGATAATATAACGGCCAATCATCGGAACACTGGTCCACATTGTGAAATATGCATCGAACGAACCGTTCTTCGGCCAGAAGCTGTAGGGCGATGAAAATAGTAAAGACAAAGGCTTCAGTGATACAAGAAAACCTTCAATGAAGGGCGCCATGAGGAAAAACATAACCACAAAAATGCCCGCATAAATGCTGATGATTTCATACCATCTATAGCGGTCAATCATGGCGACGGGTGCGCGCTTCAGTTTCATGTGCGTTCACCTTCGGCGGTTAGTTTGCTGACGATTTTAAAATACAGCAAAGAGAATATCGAAAGGAAAATGCAGATCACAACAGCCCGCGCGGCACCTTCACCATATTTGTATGAACCAATTGCCGTTTTATATGTGTCGATGATCATTGTTGTGGTTTCTCCGCTGGGGCCGCCGCGCGTCAAAATCCAGATGATGTCGAACGAATTGAATGTGAAAATCAACGACAGCATCGACATTGTGATCATGGTGGGCACAATCATAGGCAAGGTGATGCGGCGGAAGCGATAAAAGCGGCCCGCCCCATCGGCCCACGCAGCTTCATAAAGATCTTTGGGAATGGATTGCATGGCAGCTAAAAAATATAACGTAACGATGGGAACACCGATCCACACGTCGGTAACAATTGTTGCCCAAAATGCGCTGGTTCCATAGGCCAAAAATGCAACAGGGCCGCTGGTGATGCCGAAATTCTGCAACAAGCCCGAAATCATGCCGAACTGGCCGTTATACATCCAGCCCCACATGAAAATGCCAATAGCCATTGGCACCACCCATGGTGGCATGAGTAAAATGCGGAACAGGGCTTGACCCGGCACAGCTGCATTCAGCAGCACAGCGGCAATAATTCCGATGATCATTTTGAAGCTGACTGAAAAAAACGTCCATACAAAAGTTCGCCAAATTACTGAGGTTAAATCATTGGCAAAAATCTTGTGATAGTTGGCCAAGCCAACCCATTCCGTTGTGGGCTTAAGGGCGGCATCGGTGAAGGACAATTTCACAGTTTCCAGAAGCGGATAAAGAACAATGATTGAAACATAAATAAGTGCGGGCAAAAGAAGCAGCAAGGCGAATAACTTTGCGCTTCGAGAGTTTGTCATGCCGCCGACGCCTTTGTTGCGGTTTTGCGACTAAGGGCAGCGTCAAACTGCTTCCAAATCGATGTCATATCAATCAGGCTGCGGGTTTTGCGTGCTTGGTCTAAAGTGATCGCAAGTAAGCCGGCCTCGAGTGCATCAACGACGGATACAGGTAATGCAGCGCCCTCTAGCATGTGTTTGGAAATGTCGCGCGCCATCTGTTCATCTGCGCCGTAATGCTCAGAAAGTTCAGAGACGGCATAGGTTGTATCAATCAAGCTTTCTGATGTGCGGGCATCATGGACTTTAAAAAAGTTTCGAACAAAATCTCCTTCCGCCATGCCTTTGGCACCCACAACACAGAAACGCCGAAACTGATCTGGCACGTTGAGGTTTGTGTGAAACGCCATTGACGCACCATTGGCGTATTCAACAATCGCCGTTTGGAAATCAATAATATCGCCATCGCTATCAAAAACTTTGTCGCTGCCCTCCCAGCCACTGGGTTTGCGGTGATAAACATTCAAATCATTGATGCCTGCTTCAGTTGGCATATTGTTTGGCGTGAAAGATTTACGCCCACCAAAACTTGCCACATGAATGGGCCTGCAGCCCATAACGCCGTTATAAAGATCAAGATCGTGACAACATTTTTCAAGCATAAAACTGCCCGAGTATTTTGTATAACGCCGCCAGTCTCGCATAAAGAACGCGCCATGATAAGGGGCTATATGTTCGGAGGCTTCGATGGAAACAACGTCACCCAACAATCCATCCGATTGCGCTTTGCGAAGATCAACATAAAGCGGCGCATAACGCAGCACGAGGCCAACCATAATGTTGTCTGAACCATGTTCAGCAATGAGTTCAGCAATTGCCATGGTTTCTTCAACAGTGGTGACGACCGGCTTTTCTGTGAATATTTTGAGACCATGATTGAGGCCGGTACGTATGTGATCAAGATGCATATGATTGGGCGAACCCACCATGAGCAGATCTAACTTTTGGCTTTGAATAAGTGTTTCGAGAGTGTCGTAGGATTTTCCAACATCGATACCATGTTGCTTGGCATAGGGCAGGCCAGCCGGTGCCGGATCAACGTAGCCGACAATTTCAAAATTAGGCACAATGACAGAGAACACCCTTGCGAGATATCCTAGTCGAAAGCCCAGACCCACTATCCCAACCTTCATACGCTTCCCTCCGCCCGGCACTGTTTCCAGCATCTCAATTGGGGCTCACGTCTCTCTTGTAAACTTCCTACATTTAAGGGTTGGAAATTTTTAATGTCAACACCAAAATGTGAAATTCAAACCAAAAAACTCAATACCAATTGCAGATTTTTAGATGCCAATTTACAAAAAACGGACGATTTTGTTGCCTGTAATGTTTGTAGAGTTTCGCAACAGCCAACTGTTTCGTTGGCAACTGCACTGATCGCTCTGCATGAAGGGATTATATTCACCATCGATCAAAATTCTGAATAAATTACATTTTCGATGAAAGAGCGACATCATTTGTAGGGCATATAACCGACAAAGCCTGAAATTTTCCACGTTGCATCGACTTTCTTGCAAAAGTAGAGCGTTTGCCAGTTCAAGATATCCACATCACCATTCGACAACTTGATACTGCCGTCAAATTTCTTATGCGCAATTGCAATATTGCCACTGATGTCAATTTGCGTGAGGTTCGTGGCGCGGTGAATTCCTTCTTCGAGGGGTTCGGCAAATTCTATTTTCTGGCTTTCAGCAGCTTGCCTCAACCATTCTGAACGATAATGTTCAAGGCTTGGAAATGCCAATGTCCAGTCATCAGGATTTTGGGATTTGTGCGCGTGGGTGCCGAAAAAGCCTGCGTCAACAAAATCACTGGCGACGATGCTCCAATCAGCTGCCACAAATGCAGCAATGTCGCGCGCGACGAGCATTGTCCAAATTGCAGCACGATCGCTATCATTCGGAAATGGATTGGTGGAAATTGGCATGTAGAATTTCTCCAAAGTTAAGTAAGATTTCGTTTAATCGCCCAAGGGTAGGTTGGGGTCTCTGACTTTTAAAACATTCAAACTCTGTTTAATTCGGCGCAAGTTTTCCAATACTTGGGGGCCGCGATTTTCTGCGACTGATAGGGCCAGCATGTCTAAAATTGCCAATAGAGCAAAGCGTGAGGAGGTGGGTTTAAATAAATTGCCATCCTCAATCGGTTGATAGGCGATGAGAACTTCTGCAGCATTTGCGAGTGGTGATCGCGGAGCAGTTATGGCCACGGTTCTGGCTCCATATTGGCGCGCCAGCTGCACGGCATCGACAACAGATTGGGCGTGGCCTGATGTGGAAAATGCAATTACGGTTGTTTCACGCGCGGTAACAGCCGCGAACATGAGCTGTAATTGCCCATCAACTTGTGCGGTGGCTGCGAGGCCTAAACGGAACAATCGATTCTGCATCTCAGTTGCCAACATGGAAGATGTGCCACCTGATCCAATGCACAAAATTCGCTCGCTGTTGCATATCAGTTCGGAAACCTTTGCAATGTGGGCGATGTCTAGCGTGGCGGTCATGCGGGTTATGGCATTAACGGCACCTTCAGCCACAATTTCAACCACGCGCTGTTCGGGTGAATCGCGGGATGTGTACGTTGGTTTAAGATATTGCCCGCCGACGGCCATCGCTTGGGCCAGCCAGAATTTAAAATCGCGCACACCTTCGCAACCAAGGTTGCGGCAAAACCGTGTGACTGTAGGTTCGCTCACATTGATGCGCGATGCGATTTCGGAAATGGAGGCCTTTGATGCAAAATCAGGGTCCGACAAAACCATCGCCGCGAGCAATTTGTCAGATTTGGAGCCATCAGTTTCTAAGTTTTGAAGTCGCATAATAATATCAACAATGTTGCGCGACTCTGCCACAGTCATTCTCCTAAAATATCATCGATGAATGGCTTATTGCCCGCCGTCAAACCCGCATCGACGGCAAGTGACACGCCAGTGATGCCAGAGGCGCGGTCTGATGCAAGAAACATCACAGCCTCGGCCACCTCTGTATTTTCAACGATGCGGCCCAATGGATATATCCGCGTGAGTTTTCCGGGAATAGTTGGATCCCGCGCAATGCGGTGGTCCCATGCGGGGGTTCGAATTGAACCGGGGCACACCGCATTGGCCCTAATACCATGCTTGCCATATTCAACTGCGATGCTTCGTGAGAAAGCTTCAATGCCCGATTTTGCAGCGGCATAGGCGGGGTTGCCATAGTGTGAAATTGCATTGACCGAGGAAATAAAAACAACATTGCCGCTGCCGCGCTTTGCCATGGCGTTCACGATAACCATAGTGAAATTCATTACGCCCGTGAGATTGATGCCAATCTCGGTTTCAATTTTCTGCTGGGTGAGAGATGAAAGGATTTCTGCTCTGGTCCACCCGGCATTGTTGATTAAAACATTGGGCACGTTGCCCGCACCAACCAACGATTGGGCCATGGCCACTGTTTGCTGTTGATCCAGAAGGTTGAAAATTTTTCTGTCGGCAACGTTCAAATTATTCATTGCATCCAGGTTTTGATCGCAAGCCGTAATTGTTGCGCCATGGCCCGTCAGCGCTGTGATGATTGCGCCGCCAAGGCCGCCTCCTGCGCCTGTAACCAAGACGGTTTTTCCTGAGAAATCACCTTTGGCCATGACCTTGATAACTCCGATGCAAAACAATAGAGAACGCACGTTAAACAGACGTTATGTCAAAAAATGTAAACTAACAACATAATGTTATGCTTGAATTGTTCGAATTTCACCATTATGTAATAAATTCACTTTTATTTCGAAACCTTTGGCGTGCAAAATGAATATTTATTGTAAAAAGGGCTAAGCACTTTTATGCGCATTTTCACGGCGTCTCTCGCCACTGAAACCAACACATTCTCACCCGTGCCCACGGATCGCTCTTCCTTTGTGCAGGCCTTTTATGCGCCACCCGGACAGCACCCAGATACGCCAACCCTTTGCTCTTCTCCGATGATCGCTTTGCGCAAACTGACTGACCGAGAAAACCTTACTGTTATCGAGGGCACCGCCGCGTGGGCGGAACCAGGCGGGCTGGTTCAAAAACAAACCTATGAAAATCTTCGAGATGAAATTCTTCAGCAATTGGCTGAAGCCTTGCCTGTTGATGGTGTTGTGCTGGGCTTGCATGGCGCCATGGTGGCCCAAGGCTATGATGATTGCGAAGGCGATTTTCTGGCGCGGATAAGAGAAATGGTGGGGCCAGATACGGTGATTGCCTGTGAACTCGATCCCCATAGCCATTTGACGGATATGCGCGTGAAAGCCTCAAATATTTTGGCGAGTTTTCTTGAATTTCCACATACTGATTTTTACGAGCGTGGCGAACATGTGGTGGAATTGGCAATGGCGGCTCTGAACGGTAAAATCCGTCCGGTGATATCAACATTTGATTGTCGGATGATTGCAGTGTTGCCAACAAGCCGCGAGCCCATGCGTTCATTTGTTGATCGCATCAAGGCATTGCAGGGCATTAACGATATTCTTTCAATTTCGGTTATTCACGGCTTCATGGCAGCTGACGTGCCTGACATGGGAACACGGATTTTGGTGGTGACCAATAATTCAAAGGCAAAAGGTGATGCATTGGCAGAAAGACTTGGCCACGAGCTTTTTGCGATGCGCGATAAAACCATCATGAATATGGTTCCGGTGGATGAGGGAATTGATCAAGCCTTGGCAGCGCATCTCATTGATCCAAAGCGTCCTGCTGTTATTGCTGATACATGGGATAATCCAGGCGGCGGCGTAGCTGGTGATGGAACCGTTATTTTGCGTGAAATTATCAAGCGTGGTGTGAACAATGTGGGTGTGGCAACAATCTGGGATCCGATGGCCGTTACATTTTGTCATGCGGCGGGCGAGGGGGCTGAACTGCAACTGCGCTTTGGCGGCAAAGCAGGCCCGCAAGCTGGCGAACCCATTGATGCACTGGTGAGCGTGAAAAAGCTGGCTGAGGAAGGCTGGCAAAGTTTCGGCAAAAGCCGCGTGACCCTAGGAAGAACGGCAGTGGTGCGTATTGTTGGAACAGATATTGACGTTATTCTCAATACCAATCGAACCCAAACTTTTGAGCCCGATATTTTTTCAAATCTGGGCATTGATCCGCTGCAAAAAGATATTTTGTTGGTGAAATCCACCAATCATTTTTATGCAGGGTTTGAGCCCATTGCATCTCGTATCATTTATGTCTCGGCCCCTACGTCCTATCCATCGGATCCTGCTAAAACCAACTATACAAAACTTAAACGGGCAATTTGGCCACGTGTTGCCGATCCATTTGCGGTTCTTCAAGGTTGAAAAATCTTGAAAGGAAAATCATTGATCCAACTATGATCAAATTGGTTTTTGCTTTGCAGCCTATCGCTTATGGAAGTTGGTTGCCGCGCATTCCAGAAATTCAAGAGAGGATGGGGCTTGATTCAAAAAGCCTGGCCCTTGGCCTTTTGGGCCTGCCAACCGGAATTTTGATAACCTTGCTCTTTGGCAGCAAAATTGTTGGCGTTCTGGGCAGCCGCGCGACTATTTTTTATGGGTTCATCATTTTCTTGAGTGTTGTCTCGTTGCCAGTCTGGGTCAATTCTGCTGCGTTGCTTTATGGAGCCTTGGCAATTGTTGGATCTGCCTTGTCAGTGCTTGAGCTTGGCTTGAATGTGATGGCAGATCAAATCGAAAAAGCAGACCGCAAACTTATTATGAATTCCTGCCATGGCTTTTGGAGCTTGGGTATTATGTCTGGCAGCTTGGTCGGTTCAGGCTTAGCACAATTTGGTTTTTCGCCAGAATGGGGTGTGACATGTGTTGCCGCCGCCGTAGTGGTTCCGGCACTTATGGCAAGCCGCGCACTGCCGCGTTTTGACGTTATTTCTGCGGCTGTGATTAAGGGTTCAAAATGGAATTGGCCAAGTTCCGTGTTGCTGGGCATCAGCCTTTTCGCATTTGGCATCGCATTGACAGAAGGGGCGATTGCAGATTGGTCTGCGGTTTATCTGCGTGATGTGTTTGCAGCCAAGGGGGCCAGTGTCGGGCTTGGTTATGCCGCATTTGCATCGATGGTGGCATTTGGCCGTTTTATGGGGGATCGATTAAAACAGCGCTTTGGTGCGCGCACCACCGCCGAAATGTGCGGCATTGTCTCGTTGGCAGGCATTGCGCTCGTTTTTCTTACACCTCATTTGATTCTAGCCTATTTGGGGTTTGCACTTGTTGGCATTGGCGTTTCTGTGGGCTTTCCGTTGGGTGTATCGGCTGCCGCACAGCAAACAGATAAACCATCAGCAGCAAGCGTCGCCACGCTTACATTTGTGGCGCTGCTTGGCTTTCTTGTTGGCCCCGTTATGATAGGCTTGGTGGCACAGGGGCTGGGCATGCGCTTGGGTTTGTTGATGCTGGCACTTCCACTTATCCTAAGCCTTAGTCTGGCGCGGTTGCTTTCGCGCTAAGCGCCTGTCTTAAATTGCCATGGGTTTCAGCCAATTTGCGACGCGCACTTTCTATGGTTTGGAAACGTGAACAGAGCAGAACCGCAAGTTTTATATCGCCTTCGGTTTGTTTCAGCGCCGCTTCAGACGTGGTTTCATCAACACCTGTTATTGTGCATACAATGCCGCGCGCGCGTTTTTGAAGTTTCAAATTGCCTGCCTGCACATTCACCATCATACCATCATAGACCGCGCCTAACTTGATGTGAGCAAGAGTTGAGATAAGATTGAGCGCTGCCTTTTGCGCAGTTGCCGCGCCCATGCGCGTTGAACCTGCGATCACTTCTGCACCAGTGTCGAGAAAAATTTCAACATCGGCAACAGCGGCCAAAGGGGAATTTGAATTATTGACAACGGCTATGACTGTGGCGCCATTTTGCTTTGCTTGAATGGCCGCAGCAACGGTGTAGGGCGTTGCGCCAGAAGCCGCGACCGCTATCAAAGTATCATCACTTTTTAGAATTAAGGCGGCCTTGGTGCCTTCGTCGGTGTTGTCTTCAGCATCTGCAAGCGTTTCAAATAGTGCAGCGGTGCCACCAGCAATGAGATAACCAATTTTCTCATCTGCCATGCCAAATGTTGCCGGTAATTCTGAACCGTCTTGCACGCCAATGCGGATTGACGTTCCAGCACCAGCATAGAACAGGCGACCACCATTTTTAAGGTTATTTGCCATCGCATCAGCGGCCTTGGACAGTGTCGGAATGGCGTTTCGAACGGCGGCTATGGCGCGTTGTTGGCCATCAACCAAAGCCGACAAAATATCGACATCTGCCCAAGTGTCGAGGTCTTTATAAGTGGACGATTTGTCTTCTGTGCTGGTCATAGAATATCAATACCAAACAGCTACCACTTGTCCAGAACTAAGTTTAAATAGCCGTAAATATGAAATATTCCAGTATTTGTGGGGCAATGCAAGATAGTTCTTTTCATTTGGTATTATATTGGTATTATTCTTGAATGGCTTATGAAGGCAAATATTTTTTGGGAATTGACGGCGGTGGCAGCCGCTGCCGCGCCCGCATTCGGAATTTGGAAGGCGCAATATTGGGGGAAGCCGTGGGTGGTTCTTCCAATATCTATCTTAGTTTTGAAGGTGCGTTGGCCAACATAATTTCAACCGCGCAAGAGGCTGCGGGCAAAGCAAATTTAAGAACGGTTGATCTGCATGCAGGTCTTGGCCTTGCTGGTATTGTCACATCCAAGGGTGCCGAAAAAATTATTGCCGCAAACTTGCCATTCGCTTCGGTCACCGCGGATAATGATGCCTATGTTGCTTGTCTTGGCGCTTTTGCGGGTGGTGATGGTGGCATTGTAATTGCGGGCACGGGTTCGATTGGGTTTGCTTTGATTAATGACACGCGTCACATGGTGGGGGGTTGGGGTTTTGCGCTGGGTGACCATGGATCGGGCGCGTGGATTGGCCATCACGCGGTGCGGCGGGCAGCATTGGCTATTGATGGTTTGTTGCAACCCACGCCGTTGATTGAAGATGTTTTATCGCGTGTTGGTCGTACACGATTTGAGCTTTCGCGCTGGTCTGAAAAGGCCAGCCCCAAAGATTATGCCCAAATGGCCCCGCTGGTTTTCGCCTGTGCCACCAAGGGCGATGTCCATGGCATGACGATTGTGATTGAAGGTGCTGCAGCAATTTCAAATTTGGGGCGTGCCTTATTGGCGCGGGGTGCGCGACACATTTGTTTGTTGGGCGGATTGGCCAAAGTTTACCCGCCTTATCTCGATGCAGATGTTAAAAAATCTCTGGCCATGCCGATCTACGATGCCATGGATGGGGCCATTATGATGGCGCGCAAGTTCAAAGGTTTGACGGAAGTTTGGGCATGAGCCAGATTGAAAAAATTTTTGCGCAAAGTCGGTTCGAGGCTAGCAACACCGCGCCGCTTTATGCGCGCGTTAAAAAACTTGTTCGTGATGCCGTCGATTCTGGTGATCTGCAAGTGGGAGACTCCATTCCTAGTGAGCGGGATGTGGCCCAGATGTTGGATGTATCGCGTGTTACAGTGAGAACGGCCTTCACCGAATTGGTGGCTGAGGGGGTGTTGTTGCAACGGCGCGGTTCTGGAACCTACGTCAATGGTGCGGCGCTGCGCATTGAGCAGCCACTTTCTCGTCTTACAAGTTTTACGCAAGATATGGAACTTCGCGGATTGAAGACGGATGCGGATTGGCTTGATCGTTCGGTCAGGTTGCCAACGCCTGAGGAAGCCTTGAAGCTTTCAATTTCACCGAGCGAATATGTATCGCGGTTTCATCGTTTGCGCCGCGCCAATGGTGAGCCGATGGCAATTGAACTTGCGGTTATTCCTTATAAATTTATCAGAAACCCGGAAGAGGTTACGGGGTCACTTTATGTTGCGCTTGATGCGTTGGGTGTGAGGCCAGTGCGCGCATTGCAGCGATTGCAGGCAACTGCACTATCGGCTCATGATGCGCGTTTACTTGGAATGCCCATTGCCAGCCCGGCACTTTTTATTGAACGAATTTCATACCTTCCGGACGGACGCATTGTAGAATTTACCCGCTGTTATTATCGCGGCGACGGCTATGATTTTGTGGCCGAGCTCACCATTGCTCCAGGCGGCGCATTATGAGCCACATGGCCCGCGAAGCCACCGAAGCCCCTGAGGCTGTGGCACGTTTTCTTGATCGCAATGCGAAAACATTGGATGAAATTGGCGCAAGGCTGCGGCGCAAAACACCGCCAGTCATTATCACTTCAGCGCGTGGTAGTTCAGACAATGCGGCGGGCTATTTTAAATATCTTACTGAAATTCAAACGGGCGTACCTTGTTGTTCGATGGGCGCTTCGGTGGTTTCGGTTTACGGTGCGGCACTTCAATTGCCGGATGGCTTTTGTTTAACGGTTTCACAATCTGGCAAAAGCCCTGATATTGTTGCTTTGCAAAATGCAGCGCGCAAAGCGGGGGCCTTCACCGTTGCCATCGTTAATGTTGAGGATTCACCAGCAGCACACGCGGCAGATATTTGCTTACCACTTTATGCTGGCCCTGAATTGAGTGTTGCTGCAACAAAAACATTTATTGTTTCTTTGGTTGCTGGTGCCGCCATTCTTGCTCATTGGCGCAAAGATCGTGAACTGCTTTCTGCAATTTCGGCGCTGCCTGAACACTTGGCAAAAGCCGCATCAATTGATTGGCCTGAGGCTGTGGCTTTGGCGCAAAATGCTGAATCACTCTATGTTGTGGGCCGTGGGCCAACGTTACCGATAGCCGCCGAAACTGCGCTGAAGCTGAAAGAAACCTGCGCAATTCATGCCGAAGCATATTCGATCGCTGAGGTGATGCATGGCCCATTAGAACTGTTGGCGGAAGGCTATCCGGTTTTAGCATATTCGCCTGAAGATAAATCGCGTGCATCGTCGAAAGATGCGCTTTTAAAAATGCGCAAAACGGGAGCGAATATTTTGGTGGCGGAAATAGGGGGGTTGCCGTTTGTCGGCACGGGGCACCCGTATCTTGATCCTATATCGCTTATACAAACTGCTTATCGCTTTGTTGAGGCAACGGCACAAGCAAAGGGACGTGATCCTGATCGGCCGCGGCTTCTTAAAAAAGTGACGGAGACCGTGTGATGGCTTTTGCACTTGTTGGGGCGCGGGTGTTTGACGGTAATATCATATCCGATGGTCTTGCGGTAACTGTTGAAGGCAAACGCATTCGGGAGGTCGTTCGGGCTGATCAACTTGACCGCAATATTGAGGTTATAACCCTTAATGGCGGGATCCTCGCACCTGGCTTTATTGACGTGCAGGTGAACGGTGGTGGTGGTGCGCTGCTCAATGATCGTCCAACCATCGAAACCGTAAAGCGCATTGCAGAATCGCATCGTAAATTTGGCACCACTGGCCTGTTGCCAACTGTTATTACCGATGCACCAGAAATTCTCGCGCAGGCTATCGCTGCAGTAAAGGCCGCACAGACGGCGCGCATACCAGGCGTTCTTGGCATCCATATTGAAGGGCCATTTCTCGATATCGAACGCAAAGGCGCACATGAGGCGCGGTTTATTCGCGCGATGACAGCCCAAGATCTAAAACAGATTGTGGGGGCAGATTGCGGTGTGGTGATGTTAACGTTGGCCCCTAATCGTGTGCCCCCGGAGTTGATCCAGTCGCTAGCAGAACAAGGCGTTTTGGTCAGCCTTGGCCACTCAAACGCAACATACGCCGAAATTCAACGCGCACTTCACGCAGGTGCGTGCGCCTTCACACATATTTTCAATGCCATGAGTCAAATGACAGGGCGCGAGCCCGGCATGGTTGGAACCGCGCTTGTCGATAAAGAAAGTTTCTGTGGCCTGATTGCTGATGGCTTGCATGTTAATGATGCCACCATGAAAGTGGCACTTGCCGCCAAGCCCAAGAACCGCGTGATGCTTATTTCAGATGCTATGCCCACGGCGGCTGGAGGGCCGGACAGTTTTGAATTGCAGGGCCGAATCGTAACACGCGTTGATGGTCGCCTACAGCTTGACGACGGCACTTTGGCTGGATGTGATCTCACCATGGATGAGGCTGTGCGTTATTGCGTGACAAATCTTGGTGTGTGTATTGATGACGCCTTGCGCATGGCGTCACAAAACCCGGCGACGTTTTTAAGGCAACAGCACGAGCTTGGCTCTATAAAACCCAACTATCTCGCTAGCTTGGTTCACCTGAGTGACGAGCTTATGGTGCAGCAAACATGGGTTAATGGCAGTTTGTAAAAACCGCCTGATGATAAACTGTGAAGTGCTGACTGCATACAGCGTGTTTGAATGTCTATTCGATAGGCCTCATGAATAGATAAGAACAGCTTCCGATCAAACAATGCGAGCGACGGACGCTGGCTGTTTAGCCACCCCAATATGAAAGGCACCGATGTGCCGGGCAAAGGATTTCCAACCAAAAAACTTCGTTCTTGATTTTATTTAACATGTTTACTAAAATAATGAACATGTTATCTACTTTGCCCATCAGGCACTTGCTCGAAAAGTGCTTTGGGCAAAAGTTATGGAGGCCTAATTGCTGTCATCATTGATGTTTCATACAATTGTTTGGCCGTTTGGTTTGGGCGCTCTGTTGGCAATTATCGTTTTGTCTGGCCGCATCAACGCAAGCGTTCAGGTAGTTGTTGCCGTTGCAATGATGTTGGCAATTTATACTCTTTTGGAAGGGTTTCCTTCTTTGCCGCCTATGGCCGCCAAACAGAAATTGAGTTGGCTGTTTGCTGGAATTGGCGTTGCGCTTGCTATGGCTTCGAACTTTCCTATCAAGTCTTGGCTTCTCACCATTATACTGTTGGCATTCGGATTGGCCTGGTTGGGAGCCAACAAACTTATGGGTGTGGCGGCATGGCCGCAAGCATTGCTGATGTTTGCACCAATCCTTGCAACGGCATTTGGCACATCAAGTTTGGAAACGCGCGCGAGCGAAGTATTGCTTTGGCCTTCGGCACTTTTGGCATTTGCAATTGGCGGCTCGTTGCTTTCATTGTTTGGTGTTTTCGTTGGTTTTGCCCAAGCTATGGGGGCATTTGCGGCGTGGCTTGGGGGATATATGCTGCTGCAATTTCTGGCCATTTTGCTTGGCCGTGGAACAGTCGCGCTATCGCCGGTGGCCCTTCAATCAGTGGTTTTGTGCTTTGTTTCCATATCTTTCATGGTAGCGCTATTTGCGCCAGATATTAGCCTTTTGGCTTATGCAATTTTGTCACTCTCGCTTTTGGTTCCAAATTTTGCACCAAAATTGAGCGAGGTGTCGTCAATTACCAAACCTTTCATATTTGGATTTCTGGCTGCCGTGCCGGCGGTTGCTGCAATCCTGATCGCTTTTATCCAACGAGGGCTCACCATCGGATAGAGCGTGTTCATCACAACACCGGCAATAAACAGGGAGAAATGGAAATGAAATTTGAACTTTTTGCTGCACTGGCAGCTGGCGTGTTCTTGGCAACACCTGCTGCGAGCTTCGCTGCCGACACCTATAAAATTGACAAGGACCATGCATGGGTAAATTTCGCTATCAATCATGCCGGTTGGTCGACAGCCATGGGAAAATTTCGTGCGGTTTCGGGCGACATTGTTTTTGACAAAGCCGATGTGGCCAAGAGTTCCGTGAAAGTCGAAATTGATTCAACCAGCATTGATACCAATTTTGCAGACCGCGACAAAGATCTGAACAGCCCTGATTTTTTGAATTCTGCAGAATTTCCTAAAATCACTTTTGTCAGCACAGCAGTTGAAAAAACCGGTGAGAAAACGGGCAAAATTACAGGCAATTTAACAATTATCGGCGTTACTAAACCAGTGACCTTGGACGTTGTTTGGAATGCTGAGCAAGCCCGCTCTTGGGATGCTTCAGCAATTATTAGTGGTTTTTCCGCCACTGGCATAGTGAAACCGGCTGATTACGGCATGGCCAAAGTTGCAGAATATGGGCTTGGCCCAGATCTTAAGCTGATGCTGGAAATTGAAGCACAGAAGAAATAAATCACACAGGCCTGCGCATTGCTATGTGCGGGCTTGTTTTGATTCAACCAGCGTTGTCTCTGACCACAGCTTCCAGAAGATCAAGCAACTGCTCCATTTGTTCTGCGCCGAATTTTCTTTCGATTTCCTTGTAAATTGCCGAACTTTCAGGTGTGACCACTTTGATTAAAGCCCTTGCTCTGGGCGTAATTGAAACTATCGTTCTTCTGCCATCGGATTTATCGCTTCGGGTTGCGATCAATTTGCTTTTTTCGAGTGTTTTGATCATACGCGTAAGGCTTGGGCCCAACACCAGGGCGCGTTCAGCAAGTTGGGTGGCGTCAAGTTCGCCAAACTCACCCAGAATTCGAATGACGCGCCATTGCTGTTCATTTATTTTGTGGCGTGCAAGCATGGGGCGGAACTTCGCCATGACTGATTCTCGCGCGCGCAGAAGGGCGATGGGCAATGACCGCCGTGTTTGCCGAGGACCTCGTGAATCAACGGATTCGGCTGGAATGCTATCAGTCAATGGATCAATGTGAAGATTCATAACGAACTTATTTCAGATTTTGTGCGAAGGTGCAAATAGTGAAGAAATTTTCTTGACAACGTTTTTAATATTTAACATGTTAATAAATAAATTGATCGAGAAAACTCATGCCTCATCTCACACTGGAATATAGCGCCAATCTTGATGGCGTTGCCAATTTGCAAGATCTTTGCAGGCTATTGGTGAAGAGGCTTTATGAAACCAAGCTTTTCGAATTGGGTGCAATCAGGGTTCGCGCATTCCGATCTGATATTTTCGTTGTTGCTGACGACATGCCGCAAAACGCTTTTGTTGATGGCAGCTTGCGGATTGGAAAGGGTCGTTCGGAAGAGGAGAAAGTGAGCGTAGGCGAGGCGGTGTTTGCGACCATGACAGAGTTTTTTGTTCCGCAATTTGCTACTCCACATTTTGCGCTGTCTCTCGAAATCAGAGAAATTGATGCTGATTTGAGCTGGAAAAAAAATGCAATTCATCCGCGCTTGCGTAATCGTTGAGAGGCACATCTATGTCGCAGTTTGAAACAAATGTTGAACGCGCCGAAGTTTACTTGAAGCGCTTTCGCGAGGGGGTTCTCAATCACATCAATGGCGAGGCGGTGCCAGCTGCAGATGGAGAGACGTTCGAAATCATTTCTCCGGTTGATCTGAGGCCAATGGCCCGCGTGGCGCGCGGAAAAGCTATTGATGTGGACCGCGCCGCAAAGGCAGCCAAAGCCGCATTTGCAGATTGGGCGGCCATGCCTGGTGTTGCGCGCAAAAAATTACTCCACAAAATTGCAGATGGAATTGTGGCACGCGCCGAAGAAATTGCATTTGTGGAATGTATGGACACTGGCCAATCTTTGAAGTTCATGGCCAAAGCCGCCTTGCGAGGCGCAGAAAACTTCCGTTATTTTGCTGATCTTGCCCCTGAGGCACGCGATGGCCAAGCATTGCGCGCAGTGGGCCAAGTGAATGTGACAACACGGGTGCCGTTGGGCCCAATTGGCATAATCACGCCGTGGAATACACCATTCATGTTGTCGACTTGGAAAATAGCACCAGCGCTGGCTGCGGGATGTACCGTTGTTCATAAACCAGCGGAATTTTCGCCATTGACCGCGCGCCTGTTGGTGGAAATTGCGGAAGAAGCAGGCCTGCCCAAAGGCGTATGGAATCTGGTGAATGGTTTGGGTGAAGAAGCCGGCAAAGCGCTAACTGAACATCCTGACATCAAAGCGATTGGCTTTGTGGGTGAAAGCCGCACGGGTTCAATGATCATGCGCCAAGGTGCGGATACTTTGAAGCGCATTCATTTTGAACTTGGTGGCAAAAACCCCGTCATTGTTTTTGCTGACGCAGATTTGGAACGCGCCGCTGATGCAGCAGTGTTTATGATATATTCTTTGAATGGCGAGCGCTGCACATCTTCATCGCGGCTTTTGGTTGAAAATTCGATCTATGAAAAATTCACCGCCATGGTGGCCGCCAAGGCCAAACGCATTAAAGTTGGCCACCCGCTTGATCCCGACACAGTGATAGGGCCACTTATTCATCCGGTTCATGAAAAGAAGGTTTTGGAATATATCGAAATTGGAAAAAGTGAAGGTGCCACAGTAGCTGCTGGAGGCGCCAAATTTGATGGCCCCGGCGGCGGCTGTTACGTGTCACCCACTTTGTTCACGAATGCCAATAACGCGATGCGGATTGCCCAAGAAGAAATTTTCGGGCCCGTGTTGACCGCAATTCCCTTTAAGGATGAAGCAGAGGCTTTGGTGCTTGCCAATGCGGTGCAATATGGCCTTACTGGTTATATTTGGACTTCTGATGTTACGCGCGCCTTTCGCTTTTCTGATGGTTTGGAAGCGGGCATGATTTGGATCAATTCTGAGAATGTTCGGCATTTGCCTGCGCCCTTTGGCGGCGTAAAAAATTCGGGCATTGGGCGAGATGGCGGCGATTGGTCTTTCGACTTTTATATGGAAACTAAAAACGTTGCGTTCGCAACCACTGCTCATTCAATTCAAAAATTGGGAGGCTAAGCCATGCCTGTACCTAAATCCAATCTTTATCCAGATTTCAACGTTGTGCGTCTAAGCCATGTTGAACTTGTGGTCACCGATCTTGGAATATCGCGGGCCTTTTGGGCTGATACCTTGGGTTTGCAAGTCACAGCTGAAGATGCTTCGCATATTTATATGCGTGCGATGGAAGAACGTGGCCACCACTGCATCATTCTTTCCAAGGGTGATAAACCTGTTGTGCGTGTCTTGGGTTTTAAAGTTTATGCTGAGCAGGACTTGGACAAAGCGAAAATTTGGTTTGAAGGCCAAGGCCGCGCCACAAGTTGGGTGAGCCGCCCGCATCAAGGCCGAACCCTTTTGACCAGTGATCCGCACGGTGTTCCACTTGAATTTTATGCCAGCATGGACAAACTTAGCCCCATTCATCAACACTATAAATTGTATCGTGGTGTGAAGCCCTTGCGTATTGATCATTTCAATTGCTTCTCTGAAAGTGTTGATGCTTCGGTTGCATTTTATAACGAGATGGGCTTTCGCGTCACCGAATATACTGAAGACGAGCAGTCGCAAAAACTTTGGGCCGCATGGATGCACCGTAAAGGTGGTGTGCATGACATGGCCTTTACCAATGGCCGGGGCCCACGATTGCACCACGTTGCATTTTGGGTGCCAACACCGATGAACATCATTGACTTGCTGGATTTGATGGCGACCACTGGCTATCTTAAAAACATAGAGCGCGGCCCGGGTCGGCACGGAATTTCAAATGCATTTTTTCTGTATATTCGGGATCCTGATGGACATCGTGTGGAAATTTATTGTTCAGATTATCTCACCGTTGATCCAGATTTAGAACCGATCAAATGGGGTTTGAAAGATCCCCAGCGTCAAACACTGTGGGGTGCGGCTGCGCCAAAATCTTGGTTTGAAGAAGGGTCGCTCTTTGAAAATGTTGAGCCGCGCGAAGCCATTTTAAAGGCCCAGCCGATTGTTGCGCCCTAAGGTAATGAAAAATGGATGACGCTGAATTTCGCAGTTGGAGTCATAAAGCCGCTGATTGGGGTGTTGATTATCGCGCATCTCTGCGCGATCGTGCTGTGCGTGCGCAGGTAAATCCGGGAGACATTTTCAACGCTGTGCCAGAGGCAGCACCAGAAGCGCCGGAGCCCATGGAAGCCATATTCGCAGATTTTGAAAAAATCATATTGCCCGGCATTACTCATTGGCAACATCCACGGTTTTTTGCTTACTTTCCCGCCAATGCGGCCCCGGCATCAATTGTGGCAGAGCAGCTTGTTTCTTCTATGGCTGCCCAATGTATGCTTTGGCAGACATCACCTTCCGCCACCGAGTTAGAAACGCGTGTTATCGATTGGTTGCGGCGCGCATTGGATCTATCTGATGAATTTACTGGTGTTATTCAAGACTCGGCTTCGTCGGCAACACTTTGTGCTGTGTTGGTTATGCGAGAGAGAGCGCTGAATTGGCAGGGCAATGTTCAAGGATTAAACGCGCACAAACAATTGCGGGTTTATTGTTCAGGGCAGGTGCACACATCAATTGATAGGGCCATTTGGGTGTCTGGCATTGGCAGCGCAAACCTTGTTCGCATTGCAACCACAGGGCACATGCGAGGCATGGATGCCGAAGCCTTAGAGGCTGCAATTTTAGCGGATGAGGATGCCGGTTTTATTCCTGCGGGTATAATTGCATGTGTGGGTGGCACTAGCGTGGGCGCCACTGATGATTTGAAAGCCGTCTGTGCGGTGGCAAAGCGTCATAATGTTTATGTGCATGTTGATGCCGCTTGGGCGGGTTCTGCCATGATCTGTCCTGAGTTCAGACATTTTTGGGCAGGCATCGATGAGGCGGATTCGGTGGTTTTTAATCCACACAAATGGCTTGGTGCACAATTTGATTGTTCAGTTCATTTTGTGCGCGATCCCAAAAGCTTGGTGCGCACGTTGGCCATTCACCCTGAATATTTGAAAACCGATGGACACGAAAACATCATCAATTATTCTGAGTGGACTGTGCCGCTTGGCCGCCGCTTCCGTGCCCTGAAATTGTGGTTTTTGTTGCGTGCCTATGGCCTTCAAGGCTTGCGTGCGATGATCCGCAATCACGTACGCTGGTCAGAAGGTCTTGCTGAACGCTTGGCCAACACAAAACACTTCAAAGTGACGACGCCCCCTATGTTGTCGCTGTTTTCATTTCGGCATGATCCGATGGATGGTGTTGATTTAGATAGCCATAACCAAGCCCTGATCAATCGCATCAACAATGACGGCCGCATTTATCTTACTCAGACCAACGTAGATGGCGCATTTGTGATCCGGTTTCAGGCAGGCTCGTGGGACATGACAGAGGCCGATGCAAACACTGCCTATGAGGTGATTGTCGAATTGGCTGAACAAGGAATTTAAAATGGCTGCTCCCAAATTTGTATCTTTCACACGTCAAGAAAAGCTTGGTTATGGACTGCTTGTCGGCGATGGCATTGTGGACCTATCAGAGCACTTTGCGACAGAATTTCCCGATCTTATGTCAGTGGTTAAAGCTGGGGCATTAACGTCTCTTGCAAAACGTGCAGCGACTTTGCCTGTTGATTTTTCAGTGTCGGACATTAAATTTGAAATACCGTTGGCGACGCCAGAGAAAATTATTTGCGTTGGCGTAAATTTTCCAGACCGCAATGAAGAATATAAAGATGGGCAAGCAGCGCCAACCAATCCATCGCTGTTTATTCGCTTTGCGCGGTCTTTTACGGGCCACAAGCAACCACTTCAACGGCCACCAGAGTCGGTGCAGCTTGATTATGAAGGTGAAATAGCAATTGTTATTGGTAAAGGTGGCAGACGCATACCTGAAGCCCAATCGCTTTTGCATATTGCGGCAATTACTCTATGCAACGAGGGCACATTGCGCGATTGGGTTAGGCATGCAAAATTCAATGTAACACAGGGAAAGAATTTTGATCGATCAGGCTCGATGGGGCCTTGGCTTGTTCCGTATACGGATGAAAGCCAACTTTTTGATATTCAAATTACAACCCGCGTCAATGGGGCGGTGCGCCAACTCGATCGAACTTCGCGGATGATCTTTTCATTCAGCAAGATCATCAATTATGTTTCAACGTTCACGACGTTGGTGGCTGGCGATATTATAGTTTGTGGTACTCCAACCGGGGCAGGGGCTCGATTTGATCCACCGATTTGGTTGAAGCCAGGTGACGTGGTTGAAGTTGAAGCAGATGGCTTAGGCATTTTACACAATGGAATTGAAGATGAAGCCTGAAGAAATTTCTGCCGCGGCAGCCCAACTTGATCGCGCTGAAAAAACCCGCAAGCAAATTGACTTATTGAGTTTGCAATATCCCACTATCGCAATGGATGATGCTTATGCAATTCAAGCGGCATGGGTGAAAAAAAAGATAACGGACGGAAGAACTGTAAAGGGTTGGAAAATTGGACTTACATCCAAGGCCATGCAATCAGCTTTGAATATCGATATTCCAGATTCTGGCGTTTTGCTCGATGATATGTTTTTTGAAGATGGTGCAACAATTTCAGCTGATCGTTTCATTCAGCCACGTATTGAAGCAGAGATAGCGTTCATTATGAAACACCCGCTTGTTGGGCCGAATATTTCAGTGAACCACGTATTGGCGGCAACAGAATGGGTTGCCCCGTCTTTGGAAATACTCGACACTCGAATTTTGCGCGTTGATCCCGGCTCGGGAAAGTCGCGCACTGTATTTGACACGATTTCTGACAATGCGGCGAACGCTGGAATTGTGCTTGGTGCGCAGCGCCATAGCGTGGAGTCTTTCGATCTGCGTTGGGTTGGTGCCATTGTCAAGCGTGATGGGGAAGTTGAGGAAACTGGATTGGGCGCGGGCGTGCTGAATGATCCAATGCTGGGAATTGCTTGGCTGGCCAACAGGCTTGCGCACTATGGTGATGGTATTTCAGCAGGCGATGTGGTGCTTTCGGGGTCTTTCATTCGTCCGATTGAAACCACGCATGGTTGCCTGATTGAAGCAGATTTTGGCGCATTCGGAAATGTCAGCTGTTACTTTGCCTGAGGCCTAACGTTCTCTGGTTCTGCTGCAACAAATGCCGCATTGGGTTTTAGTTCTTCGACAATGCTGGTGATACGCGCGTATTTGGTCACGTCTATACCCCAGCGTTTCGCGTTATAAACTTGTGGGATCAAACACATATCAGCAATTGTTATCTCATCACTGTAACATAGCGGGCCTGTCGTTTTCTGTACCATTGCCTCAACTGCGTCGAGACCCTCGCCAATGAATTTTTGCATCCACGCAAATCTTGTTTCATCATTGCCATTGGTGAGTTGCAACACATGCGCCACCACATTTAAATTGCAGACGGGGTGAATATCCATTGCGATTGCGTAGGCAATTGAACGCACTTGTGCACATGCAATGGGGTCTGCGGGGAAACATGAAATTTTGCGCGTTTGTGCAAGATATTCGATGATGGCCAAAGATTGTGTAAGCACTACACCATCAATAAACAGCGCGGGAACCAAGCCTTGCGGATTGCGCGCAAGGTGCTCAGGGGCCTTATGTTCGCGTTTCAAAAGATCAACTGAAACGCTTTTATATGCAACGCCGGCTAAATTGAGGGCAATGCGTACGCGGTAGCTTGCTGACGATCGCCAGTAGTCATAGAGAAGCACATCGCTCATGGCGCGCTTGCCTTTGTTATGATCTGCTTGAGCTGTTCAAAATCGCCAATGACATTTGCCATTATCAGAACAAGACGCGCATTCAACCGCGCGCTTTCATTTTCAGTAAGACCAAGGTGAGCGGCCATCAGAGCCTCATAAAAATCGTCGCCGTGATTTCCCAAGCGATCGTGGCTGATATCAAACATGGAACTTCTCCAGTGCTGCGTTGATTTCTTCCGGGGAAGGATTTTGCCACGCGGCAGCGATATGTTGATCTGGGCGAATAAGATATGTCCAATCTTTGCCATAGCGTGCGGTGAGGGAAGGCGATTGACCAACGACAACCGCCAAACCTTCTGGAATCTGTTTTGGTGGGCCACCAGTGCAGAGCAGCTTAAACGTTCCGCCGAGGTGATCTAACACATAGCCACGATGAAGTGGCGCATCCAAACACGGCGAACCAGGTTGCATGGGTGCATGAGCATTTGCTGTTTGCAACGGCAGGCCCGACAATGAACAAGGTTGTGACAATCGGCCTGAATTAATCATTCGTCGTGCGAAAGGCATTGTCCTTGCCAGCTGCAACACCTCATCACGAAACATATGTTCAACCTTTGAATTGGGTGACATGAAATTGCTCGTGCGTGACGAGTTTTTTATATTTTCATCAGCAGCATAAACCCGCTCATCATTGTAGCTTTCAAGCAGCTTGGTGGAGGCTTTCCCGTGAATGACGGCGGCAAGCTTCCACGCTAAATTGTCAACGTCTTGTATACCGCCATTGCCGCCGCGCGCGCCAAAAGGTGAAACTACATGGGCGCTGTCACCCGCAAAGATCACACGGCTGTGGACAAACCGTTCAAGCCTGCGGCATTGAAAGGTGTAAACGGAAACCCAATCCAGTTCGAAATTTTTGTGGCCGACCGCTTTCTCAATGCGGGGGATGACGCGGTCTGGTTGCTTCTCCAATTCGGGGTCTGCGTCTGGCCCCAATTGAAGATCGATGCGATAGATATTGTCGGGTTGTTTGTGAAGCAAAGCAGATTGGCCTGCATGAAACTTGGGTTCAAACCAAAACCAGCGTTCTGATGGCTGTTCGATTTTCATTTCAACGTCGGCTATCAGGAACCGCTCTTCGAAAAACTTTCCCTGAAAATCGAGACCCAACATGGCGCGCGTTGGCGAACGCGCACCGTCGCAGGCCAACACATATTCCGTTGTTAGATTATAGGTGCCATCGGGCGTCTCGATATTCAGAGTTGCAGTGCTTTGCGATTGTGTAAGGCCCGCTACTTTGTTTTTCCAGCGAATATCGATCAGGCTTGGAAAGTTGGCGCAGCGTTCCACCAAATATTGTTCCACGTGATATTGCTGTAAATTGATAAACGCAGGATTTTTATGACCATCTTCGGGCAACAGATCAAAGGACCAGACTTCTTCATCCCCATGGAATAATCTGCCCACTTTCCACGTTACACCTTTGGCGACCATGCGTTCGCCGATGCCCAAGCGATCAAAAATTTCAAGTGTTCGCTTGGCCCAGCAAATTGCCCGGCTGCCAAGGGACACGACATTATTGTCATCCAAAACAATTGAAGCAACGCCCTGCAATGCAAGATCAACCGCGAGTGCCAGTCCCACGGGGCCGGCGCCGATGATTGCAACCCGTGCCGATGATTTTGCGCCACCGCAAAGTTCTGGCGGGGTGTGATAGGCAAAGGGTTCATAATTGTAGCGCGGCATTTCGCTTAACCTTGCAAAGCATTCCACATGGCAACGTCTCGCTCTGCTGTCCAGATCCGCGGTGTATCCATGCCCAGCGCCTCATCATAAGCACGGGCCACATTGAACGGCAGGCAATGTTCATAAATGGCATAGGTTGAAAATTTAGAGTCACAGGTTGCCCGCACGGCGTCCCACGCTTCTTTCAAAGTACCGCCGCGCGCAGCAACTTGGGCTGCCGGACGATAGGTGCTTTCTACAAAGTCTCGGGTGTTTTCGATGGCATCATGCACCAGCTTGTCACCGACGAGTGCATCCCCACGGCCCGGAGCAATGGCGCGTGCGCGATAGGTTTTGATGGCGTCTAATGTTTTGCTCCAATCATTAAAATGTCCATCCCCACAATAACAAGCAGAATGATATTCAATAATGTCGCCTGTAAACATCACACCTTCATCAGGCACCCAAGCGACGATATCGCCTGCGGTGTGGGCGCGTCCCAAGTGCATCAGATCAACACGGCGCTTTCCAAGATAGACTGTCATTTTATTAGTGAATGTTTGCGTGGGCCACGTCAGGCCAGGGATTGATTCATGGCCTTGGAAGAGACGCGGAAAACGGCCAAACTCTGAATCCCAATCTTCTTTTCCGCGTTCTGCCACCATTGCGCGGCATTTTTCCAAGGCGATGATTTCGCTGGCGCCATAGGCCGAAGCACCGAGAACACGCACGGCATGATAATGCGACAGCACCACATATTTAATCGGCTTATCAGTGACAGTGCGAATCTTTTCAACAACTTTGGCGGCCAAACGCGGTGTGGCTTGCGCATCCACAATCATCACTGAGTCATCGCCGATGATAACGCCGGTGTTGGGGTCACCTTCTGCAGTGAAAGCCCAGAGGCCCTTGCCGATTTCGCTGAAGGAAATTTTCTTTTCGGTGAGATCGCCTTGTGATGCAAATGCTTTGGCCATGGTCAGCCCTCCTGTTTTAACTGTTGGGCTGTTTGTTCAATTGCGCCAAAAATTGTATGCCCTTTGGCGTCTTTCATTTCGATACGCACCGTATCACCAAATTTCATAAAGGGTGTTGATGGCTTGCCGTGAGCAATCGTTTCAATCATCCGAATTTCGGCGATGCAGGAATAGCCAAGCCCGCCTTCGCTGATGGGCTTTCCCGCACTACCATCTTTGTCTTTATTGGATATGGTGCCTGAACCGATGATTGTTCCGGCACAGAGGGGCCGTGTCTTTGCCGCATGAGCAATGAGTTGGCCAAAATCAAAGGTCATATCAGCGCCTGCTTGGTTGCGACCAAAGGGCTTGCCGTTCAAATCAACCCACAGCGGTAAATGCACTTTTCCATCTTGCCAAGCTGCGCCCAATTCATCAGGTGTTACGGCCACCGGAGAAAATGCTGACGACGGTTTGGATTGAAAAAAGCCAAAACCTTTAGCAAGTTCAGCCGGCATGAGATTGCGTAAGGACACATCATTCACTAGCATGATGAGACGAATAGCAGCCGCGCAGGTTTCGGGCGATGCTCCTGCCGGAACATCATCCACAATCACTGCCACTTCTCCTTCCATATCGATGCCGTAGGCCTCGTCGGCCATAATGATTGGATCACGTGGGCCAATGAATGAATCAGAACCACCTTGATACATCAGCGGATCTGTCCAAAAACTCGCTGGCAATTCCGCACCACGGGCTTTGCGCACCAGTTCCACATGGTTCACATAAGCCGAACCATCAGCCCATTGGTAGGCGCGGGGCAAAGGCGACATGGCCTCATGTTCGTGGAAGCGCTCAACGGGAATGGAGCCGTGTTGCAGAGATTCTGCGAGGTTTTCCAAATCGGCTTTGTGTTTGTTCCAATTATCCAAAGCCGCTTGCAGTGTTGGTGCAATTGAACTGGCATCGACATAATGCGTAAGATCAGTTGATACGATCACCAACTTGCCGTCGCGAGTTCCATTTTTGAGTGTAGCTAGTTTCATTCGCTCCAGTCCCCCTCAAGTGTACCATTAAAACGTTTGCGTAAATCCGACCAACAATCAGTATAGTTATCTTGCAGCGTTTCCAACTCGGCGGCAAAGCGCGTGATGTGTTGTGGAAAACGCGTTTCAAACATGAAGGCCATTGTGTGATCAAGCTTATGAGGTTTCAGTTCAGCAGTTGAAGCTTTCCAATAACCCGGCGCGTCAGGCCCATGGGCCAGCATCATATTATGCAAGCTCATGCCGCCGGGCACGAAGCCTTCTTCCTTGGCGTCATAGCGACCATAGATCAGCCCCATAAACTCTGACATGATGTTGCGATGATACCACGGCGGGCGGAACGAATGTTCAGCCACCAGCCAGCGCGGCGGGAAAATAACAAAGTCGATATTGGCTGTTCCCGCTTCGCCTGAAGGAGCAGTGAGCACTGTAAAGATCGAAGGATCAGGATGATCAAAAAGAATGGCGCCTACGGGGGAGAAGGTGCGGAGATCATATTTATAGGGCGCATAATTGCCATGCCATGCCACCACATCAAGCGGTGAATGGGGCAGAGTGGTTTCATGAAATTTGCCGCACCATTTTATGAGAAGCCGCGTTGGCGTTTCCTTTTCTTCAAACCAAGCCACAGGCGTTTTGAAATCACGCGGATTGGCCAAGCAATTGGCACCAATGGGGCCGCGCTCTGGCAAGGTGAATTTGGCACCATAATTCTCGCAGAGATAGCCACGTGCAGAGCCATCAAGCAATTCAACACGAAACACCATGCCGCGCGGGATGACGCAAATTTCTGACGGCTCTACATCCATCATCCCCATCTCAGTCAGAACGCGAATGCGACCCGCTTCGGGCACAAGCATTAACTCGCCATCAGCGTTGAAGAAATGCTCGTCCACCATATTGGCGTTGGCCACATAAACATGGGCCGCCATGCCGGCTTGGCCGTTCACATCGCCTGCTGTGGTTATTGTGCAAATGCCATCGATGAACGTTGTGGGTTTGGCCGGCATCGGAACGGGATTCCAACGCAATTGGCCAAGTGGCAACTGATGGTCATCAACGTTTGGAGCAGATTTCCAAGTGGTGTGGTTTACCGACTTGAATTTTCCCGTGTGGCGCACGGAAGGGCGAATGCGATAAAGCCAAGACCGTTCGTTGCTGCCGCGCGGGGCCGTGAAGGGCGAACCAGAAAGCTGTTCAGCATAAAGCCCATATGCGCAGCGCTGTGGCGAATTCTGCCCTTGCGGCAAAGCACCGGGCAGGGTTTCCGTTTCAAAATCATTGCCAAAGCCTGGCATATATTTGAGGGTCATGTCTGGCACTCCCGTCCTAAATCCATTATCTGTTACGTTTGTAACTATTGATTTTGTAACTATCAAGGAGTTCATTGCGATGAACCTGCTAAAACTAGAAGAATTTTTGCCTTTCCGGTTGGTGCGAGCGGCAGAGGCGGTGAGTGTTGAATTTTCACAGATTTACAAGAAAAAGTATGAGCTGAGCCGACCAGAGTGGAGGGTTCTGGCAAATCTGGCGCAGCTGGGCAAAGCCACGGCCACAGACATCGGCATTCGTTCAGCGATGCATAAAACCAAAGTGAGTCGAGCGGTTTTTGAGTTGGAAAAGCGCAAATGGTTGGTTCGAAGGTTAGATCAAAATGATCGACGCATGGAATGGTTGGAATTAACAAAGTTGGGTCAATCAAAATTTGAAAATCTGTCGATCCTGGCGCATGACTACGAAATAAAATTGCTGCAATCTTTGGGAAAGGACTACTCCCAGAAACTCATTCTGTCGTTAGAAAAATTGGAACAGTTGCATCACTTAAACATCAAATGACGAGTGATCTAAATAGCCACGAGCCGCCACAAGAGTGTCTTGTTTTATTTGTGCTATTCGGGGCGCCATGCTGGGTTCCTCCCGCCTTGCATCGGCCCAACCGAAATAAGCAAAATCACGCAAGGTGAGAAAGAAATCAATTGAGCGTTCGTCAGCTTTTGTGATGTTTCTCTTGGACTTATATCCAGCGATGAGTGCCGCCTTCATCGGTCGATAATACAGTTCTTCACGATTTTTGACCAAAGCTGTTGCCAAATCAAACATGCGAAAGCCAAAACCAGCATCGTCAAAATCGATGAAACGCGTTTTGCCCGATGCGATTAAAATATTTTCGCGCACCAGATCGGCATGGATAAGCCCATAGTCGGCGCCCTTTGCAGTCAGCAGATCAATTTCTGTTGCAGCCTGGTTTCGTGCTTTTATGAGCAACTGCCTTTCATCAAGCGCGAGGCAAGATGCATCCCAAAATTTCCCCCATGCCGCGGTTTCTCCAAGCAGCCCCTCCTTATCCAAGGCATGACGCTGGAATCCCTGAGGTGATACCCATTGATCAGAAACATGGTGCATCAGCGCGATGTTGTAACCCAGATCGAAGAAAATCTGTTCTAATTCAGAACCAGAAAATGTGAGCGGCACTCTAGATTTGCCAAGCGGCTCGCCATCAATCCATGACAAGAGATCAAGAATAAAAACTTGGTTCTGGCTGTCCGTAATTTCAGCGAGAAAAGTTCCACTGCGGGTCTGAAAAGGAACCGGCACATGCAATCCGCTTTGCGCCAAATGCGCCATCCATTGAAGTTCTGATTCAATTTCGATGCGGCTGTGATAGCCCGGGCGATGAATGCGAAGTGCCGCAAAACCTGTTTTGGTTTGAATTTTATAAACAGCATTTTCGCGTTGCATTATAAATTCAGGCGCACCGATAATGCAGTCCCAATGATCAGCGGCCCTGTTTGCAATCATCACAATGCCTGCAAGCACTGGTCAAGTGTAGCAAGCATTAAATCTGCTTCAGCTTTTCCAAATGGCATGGGCGGGCGAATTTTTAAAACATTATAGGCAATCCCGTTGGCGCCCATCAGCACGCCATGTTGCCGCATAAGATTTATGACGCGATCGGCTTCAGCTTTGGCAGGTTTTTTCGTTTGGCGGTCTAATACCAACTCAGCGCCAATGGCCAAGCCCGAACCCCGCACATCGCCAATAATGCTGTGCTTGTCAGCAAGTTTTTTAAGACCCTGACGCGTGTAACTTCCAGTGATCTCAGCATTTTTTTGCAGCTGTTCGTTTTCGATAACATCGAGCACTGCATTGGCAGCGGCGCAAGAAACTGGGTTGCCGCCGAAGGTGTTGAAATATCCAAACGCATTGCGAAATGCGCCCATAATATCAAGCGAAGTTGCCACGGCAGAAACCGGATGGCCGTTGCCCATGGGCTTACCCATTGTCACAATATCAGGCGCAAAACCGGCTTTCTGGTGGCCCCAGAAATGAGTGCCAATACGGCCAAAGCCAGGTTGAACTTCATCAGCAATGACTACGCCGCCTGCTTTGTGCACGGCGGCGATGGCACCGTCTAAAAATCCAGCCGCTAAATCGGGGAACCCTTCATTCACAAAGGCAGGGCAAATGATCATGCCAGAAACGCCATGCCCAGATGCGATGAGCGACTGGCAGGCCTGTTCAACTTCGTCTGCGAAGGCTTTGGCGTGTGCGATTGCATTGCCCCCGTTGGGGCGATAACTGTCAGGCGTTGTGACATGGCGAATGTGGCCACCAAATCCACCAATTGGAGGTTTTGTGGTTGAAAGCTGAGACACCGCAGACGTGTTGCCGTGATAGGTGTGGTTGGAAGCGATGATGCCCGTTTTCCCAGTGATCGCTTGGGCCATGCGCAGCGCCACATCATTGGCTTCGCTGCCTGTGCACACCATGATTGCCGAGGTGATATTAGAAGCAAACGTTGCCGTTAATCGCTCAACATAATTCAATATGCCTTCGTGCAAATAGCGCGTGTGGGTGTTCAACGTTGCGGCCTGTTTGCAAATGGCTTCAACCACATGAGGATGACAATGGCCCACGTGCGGCACGTTGTTGTAACAATCTAGGTATTTGCGTCCATCAGCATCATAAACCCAAACACCTTGGCCGCGCACAAGCTGCACTGGCTCATTATAAAACACGCGGACATTTGGGCCCAGCAAACGTTCTCGGCGTTTGAGAAGTTCAGCATTTGTTGTCACGCAGAAAGCCCCTCATCAAGTGCTGAAAGAATGCGGTTCACATCCTTTGCGGTAATGATCAGCGGTGGAGATAGAATGATATTCGGCCCGGAAGTGCGCACCATCACGCCCGCCTTATATGCTATGTCTTGAACCTTCTGCACGGCTTCTTTGGCGGGGGCAGATTTTTTTTCACGATCAGACACAAGTTCAAGCGCGCACATCAAACCAATGCCGCGGACGTCGCCGACAGCATTATGTTTGGCCTTCAAGTTTTCCAGACCAGCCAACAATTTATGGCCACGTGCAGCCGCATTATCTTTCACGTTAAGGCGTTTGGTTTCAGCCAGTGTTGCAAGCGCAGCAGCAGCACCCACCGGATGGCCTGAATAAGTATAGCCATGGCCAATAGATGCAAGAGGTGATTTGGACGTTTCAAAGGCTTCAGTAAGCTTTTCATGAATCATCACTGCACCGAAAGGATAGTAGGCATTGGTGATGGCTTTGGCCGTGCAGATCATATCAGGTTGCACCCCCCAAAGGCGTGAACCAGTCCACGCGCCGGTGCGGCCAAAAGCTGTAATCACTTCGTCGGCAATCATCAGAATGCCGTGCTTGTCACAAATCGCCCGCATAAGAGGCATGAAGCTTTCATGGGGCACAATAACACCACCTGCGCCTAAAACAGGTTCCATGATGAAAGCCGCAATCGTGTCCGCACCTTGAAAAGCAATTTCATCTTCAAACAGCGCAGCAATTTTTTGCGCGATTATTGCGCCATCGGTAGTGTTGAACGGATTGCGATAGGTCCACGGTGCAGGCAAGTGAAACACACCGGGCAACAAAGGTTCATAAGCGCGGCGGAAATTGGCATTGCCATTGACTGATGCGCCGCCAAAATGAGTGCCATGGTAACCTTTTTTGAGAGCGAAGAATTTAGTGCGTTCAGGTTGACCTTTGAGTTTATGATATTGCCGAGCCAGACGCAGCGCCGATTCCACCGAGTCTGATCCACCGGAAGTGAAGAACGAACGCGTCATGCCTTCAGGTTTAAAAAATTCTGCCAACTCATACGAAAGTTCGATGAGTGGCGCATTGGTGGTGCCACGAAATGTTGAATAATAGGGGAGGGAATCCAATTGGTCGCGGATGGCTTTTTTGACTGGCTCACAGGAATAGCCAAGATTTACATTCCACAAACCACCAACGGCATCTAAAACCGTGTGGCCGTCAATGTCAGTAATTTCCGCTAATTTCGCAGTGTTGATGATTTGGGGTGGGTTTGCCCGCATGTCGCCCGCGTTGGCCATTGCGTGCCACATGTGGCGGGCATTATTTTCTTTGAGGAAATTAGCGTTACGCATGAGCGGGTTCCTTATATTTGAGACCGAGCAGGTTGAGCGCTGCGGCAAAACTGTGGGCAGGTTTCATCACATCGAAATGTATTGTGGGAATTCCCACAGCGCGTGCGCCATCAACATTTCGCTTTTGATCATCAACAAAGACACAAGCGTTTGCGTCAATATCAAGTTCAGAAAGGCAGGCACGATAGCTGCGCGGATCAGGTTTTAGAATTTTTGTGTAGGTGGCATCAACGATCACATCAAACAGTTCCATCAATGGAAAACGTTTGCGAAAATCTGCACCGTAAAACAAGTCTAATTCATTAGAAAGAATGGCAAGGTGCATGCCATTGGCTTTTGCGGTTTCGATGGCAATGCGTGCCTCGGGCCGCAACACCAACTCAGGCTCGGCGCCACGCGCACGCTGAACGAAAGTTTCCATCGTTGTCCAATTTTCACCAACAAGGCTTCCCACTTCTTGCGTGCGCCTCATCCAATAATCACGCTCGCTCATTTCGTCATTTTGCATAGATTGCCATAACGGGTCAGTTGCGACATCAAAAGGCCCCCGCCAAATAAGGGTGCCCGGTTTCAAGCCTAGCGATTTTTCGGTAAGGCTGTGAGTTTCAAACAGTGTTCGCGTAATGACACCGCCAAAATCTAAGATCAGGGCGCGTTTTGTCATAGCTGTCCTGCAGGAATAATTCCCGCCGCCACCCAGGTATCAAACACCTCGAGTGCCTTGGCCGCGAAGGCGGGGCTGTTGATATGATCTGGAATTTCATGAAGTTCCACCGGCGCTTTTACCGCAAGGCGCATGGCTTCGACAAAAGCGTGTAATCCGTCGGGGTCATGCAAGGGTTCGCCCTGCTGATCCCATTCTTCAATTCCACCCGTTGGCAGAATGAGTGCGACAGGGCCCAAGGCGCGTTCAAGTTTGTGGGCAATGGTGCGCGCAGTTTTTCGGCGGCCCTCAGGATCAGTTGTGATTGAACCGATCAGCCGATTATGGGCATGGTAAGGTCGATCTGCGAATTCTTTTGGCAAGGGCAGCCAAGAAGGCAAGTCGACCATGTCTACGGCACCTGGCGCCACAATTTGTGGGATTGCAACACGGCCTGCATTTTCCAGCCGGTCCCAACCTGACGATGTTGCCAGCACACCATTTTCATGGTTCACCACTTCTTGCAAACTAAAATCCATCACTGCTGCAAAAGTTTTCTGTGATGCGACTGATTCAAAAGCGCGGCCACCCATGCCGGTGGTGTGAAACACGGCCACTTCATAGCCCCGCTTTTCCAGTGCTGGCTTTAGGGGCACCATATATTTCAAACAACTTTTACCAAGCGATGTCATACCAATCACCGGACGCGTGTTTTGAGGCTTAACGCTTGCGCGCGCCGCGCCCACAACGGCACCACAGGCTTGACTTAAAACCGATTTGCAAATGCTGTTAAGGCCATACAATCCACCAGCCCAAAGGATCATCATCAAATCAGTGGAAATTCGTTCAGGCGGAATAAGGTGCGAGAAAGAGATTGTCGAAACAACAAATTTTGGAACACCTAATGGCAATGCATTGGCAACATCCAGGGCTAAGTCAGTTCCCATTGATCCGCCGAGTATTATTACAGCATCAATCTTCTGTTGATCATAGAGATGCCGAGAAAGTTTAGAAGCGCCATCTGCCATCATGGCCATTGCCGAGTTTTCATCGCCAGATTTGATAACAGCATCAATGGTTGTTTCGGCAGCCGCGGCCACATCATGTTTGGAGTATTGCGGTATAAACTGGGGTTCGCCAAGAATGGATACATCCATCATTACTGCATGGCCGCCCGCTGTTGAAACACATTCACGCATGAAGGTGAGTTCATCGGATTTGGTGTCTCCGGTGCCGATTATGAGAATTCGTGGAGTGCTCATCATTGGCTCCTTGTTATGATGATTTTTGCATATTTGTTGCGCGTCCGGAAAGGTGGTGAGAAACTTCGTCAGCGGCCTTGCGCACCAAAGCGCCAAATTCAGCAATAGTCTTTGGTGACATGCGCAAGGTTGGAACCGCAATTGCGATTGTGCCAATTGGCTTGCCAACTTGAATGCAAATTGCAGCAGCAACGCTGCTTACGCCTGCTTCAAGGGATTGATTGCTGATTGAATATCCGCGCTTTTTTGCTTCCTGAACGACTTTCAACAGGGCATCGCGTGATGTTGAAGTGGTTGGAGTAAAATGAGCCAATGGTTTGCCTGCCACGCTGTCGACGAAGGCTGGTTGAGATGCAGCAAGAAAAGCAATTCCCGAAGCCGTGGCATGAAGTGGCAATCTTTGGCCCTGTTCCAAACTCACGCGGTTTGCCTTGGTTGAATGTTCAATGCAGATCGAAAGCAACACCCCGGAACTGTATTCAGTTGCGTGCACGGTTTCATCGGTCTGTTCGGCCAATGCACGAACAAAAGGCAATGTTGTGCGATAGAGCGGAAACCGCTCTTCACGTGTTTTGCCCAATACTTGCAACGCCGGCCCCAACTCATAATCACGGCTGTCCGAATCTTGCACAACATAGCCGTTGCTGCTCAGCTCAACCAAAAGTCTACGCGTTGTGGCCTTGTCGAATCCCGCTGCTTTGGCAATTTCAGTCAAGCCTTTTGGGGCGTGTGTACCCGCCAAAATATTCAACAATCCTAATGCTTTACTGACTGTTCCCATAAAGAGGTTAGCCCTAATTTTCTTAACACGTAAAATAACTTGACACTCGCCGCATTTTTTTGCAAGTCTATATTTGCACCGAAGGTTCAAATAATGAAACAAAATAATATCGGGCAAGGCCAATTAAGGAGGGGAAACCTATGGCAAATACTTCAGCTACAGCTGGTGCAAACCAGTTGCGAAAAAACAGTCTTGGTGTTGGGGCGGTTACGTTCTTGGTTATTTCGGCGGCCGCACCATTGACGGCAGTTGCCGGCGGCGTTCCCATAAGCATGTTGCTTGGAAATGGCGCAGGCATTGTCGGTTCATTTTTATTAGCAACCGCAATATTGTTGGTTTTTGCAGTTGGTTACGTGGCAATGGCGCGGCACGTTTCAAGTGCTGGCGGTTTTTATGCACTTGCCGCGCGCGGGCTTGGCGGCAAAATCGGCGGCGCATCGGCGATGGTTGCAATTTTCAGCTATAACGCCATGCAGATTGGCATTCTGGGGTTGCTTGGCGCTGCTTCAGCAGGAACATTTGCTTCCATCGGTTTGAACTTCCCGTGGTGGGTGTGGAGCTTTGTTGGCATCGCATTTGCGGGCATTCTGGGCTATCGGCAAGTAGAGTTGTCTGCCAAAATTTTGATGGCGCTGGTCGCCCTCGAATATCTCATTGTGCTCATTCTTGATGTTGCCATTTTCGTTAAGGGTGGCGACTCTGGTCTTTCTTTGACACCGTTCACGCCCAGCGCTGTAATGATGGGTTCGCCCGCCATTGGCATCTTGTTCTGCTTTGCGGCATTTATTGGTTTTGAAGCCACAACAATCTATTCAGAAGAAGCTAAAGATCCACATATTACCGTTCCAAAAGCAACCTACTACTCCGTCATTCTGATTGGTGTGTTCTATATGCTCACATCATGGTTGATGGCTGTTGGTGCAGGCGTGGATAAATTGTTGCCAACATTGCAGGCACTCAAAGATCCAACAACATTCCTGTTTGATCTTGCAGGGCGTTATGTTGGCGGGCCAGTTCCTACCATTATGGGCTTTCTGTTCGTGTCCAGCTTGTTTGCTGGGGTGCTGGCATTTCACAATGGTGTGGCGCGGTATAAATATGTGGCTGGCCGTGAAGGATTGTTGCCAGCTTCTGTTGGTGTGACACATGATACATTTCAAAGCCCACATGTGGGTTCCATCATTCAAACGATCCTAGCAATCGTGGTTGTTGGCTTCTTTGCAATAATGGGACTTGACCCCGTGTTACAGTTGTTCACCTGGCTCACCCAGCTTGGAACGCTCGGAATTTTGGGTTTGATGGCCGTTACATCTTTCTCAGTCGTTGCCTTTTTTGCAAAAGACGCAATGGGCGAGAACGCGCTGTCGGTAAAAGTCTTGCCGATCATTGCGGGTGTGATCATGGCGGCGTTGTTCGTTTACATCTTCGCAAAGTTTGGAGATTTAACGGGCGCTGTTGGTTCACTTGGTGTTATTTTGCCATCGTTGGTAATCGTCGCTGCTATCGTGGGCTTTATTTCTGCCAGCCGTTTGGAAACGAATAATCCTGTCAAATTCCAAGCTCTTGGCAGCAACACATAACCACTCACCAACAAAAAGAGCGGCACTTCTGTGTCGCTCTTTTTCCTTTTTTCGGAGAATACTATGTCTCAATCAGAGATCAATCGGCTTCGCATTCTGCCCGTTTCGGCGCAAAAACTGTTCATCAATGGCAAGCACGTGGAAGCCCAGGCTGGTGGCATTCACGCGGTATTGTCGCCGATTGATGGCAAAGTGTTTTCATCGATTTCACTGGCGACTGCTGTTGATGCTGATCTTGCTGTGAAGGCAGCACGCGCAAGTTTTGATTCAGGCGTATGGTCCAAAGCCGCACCAGCCGAGCGCAAAAAAGTGATGCATCGGATTGCAGATCTTATTGAGAAGCATGCCTTGGAATTGGCGGTTTTGGGTGTGCGTGATAACGGCACCGAAATTTCTATGGCAATCAAGGCTGAGCCGGGAAGTGCTGGCGGAACATTCCGCTATTATGCCGAGGCAATTGATAAAGTGTATGGTGAGATTGCACCCACCGCGAATAATATTCTTGGGCTTATTCACCGAGAGCCCATAGGGGTTGTGGCAGCAATTGTGCCTTGGAATTTTCCATTGATGATTGGTTCGTGGAAAATAGCGCCAGCACTTGCAGCCGGCAACAGTGTGGTTCTGAAGCCAGCTGAAGTAGCGTCTCTGTCTTTGTTGCGTTTGGCAGAGCTGTGTTCAGAAGCGGGACTTCCTGATGGCGTGTTAAACGTGGTTACAGGCAAAGGTTCAGTGGTGGGTGAGGCACTTGGCCTTCATATGGATATCGATGTTTTGGCCTTCACAGGCTCAGGCATGGTGGGGCGCAAATTGCTGGAATATTCTGCCAAGTCAAATTTAAAGCGCTGCTATCTGGAACTGGGCGGAAAGTCTCCCAACATTGTTTTTGCTGATGCACCCAATCTTGATGTTGCCGCTAAAATCTCTGCTTATGGGATATTCCGCAACTCTGGCCAAGTGTGTGTGGCCGGTTCCCGACTGTTGGTGGAAGATAAAATCCACGACGAATTTGTGGCTAAAGTTGCGAGCATTTCTGCAAAAATAAAAGTGGGCGATCCACTTGACCTTGGCACCGAAGCAGGCGCCGTAACCAGTTTAGACCAATTGCAAAAGGATTTAGATTTTGTTTCGCGTGCGCAAAGCGAAGGCGGAAAAATTGAAACAGGCGGCCAACGCATTCTCGAAAATACAGGCGGCTTTTATATGGCCCCCACGGTCATTTCAAACGTAACTTCCCAAATGGATTTGGCGCAAAACGAAGTGTTTGGCCCGGTGTTGGGGGTGATGAAATTTAGTGATGAAGACGATGCTTTGCGCATTGCCAATTCTACTGTGTTTGGTTTGGCCTCCGCTGTGTGGACTTCAAATCTTTCCAAGGCGCATCGCATGGTGCGCGGCATTAAAGCGGGTGTTGTGCATGTGAATACATATGGCGGGGCTGATAATACAGTGCCTTTGGGGGGCGTGAAACAAAGCGGCAATGGCCATGACAAATCATTGCATGCGCTGGATAAATATTCAGAACTTAAAACAGCATGGATTCAGCTTTAACGCGGCAATTCAAAAAACTGAACCATCCACTGGGCAAAAATTTTGCCATCAGCGGGAGTTTTGAATTGTTCGCGCGCACGTTCGGCAATGGGTTGGCCGATATAGTTTTCTTTTTCGTGCGAAAGATCCGTGATGAATTCGGGTGTCATTTCTGGGTGATATTCCGTTGTAAAAATGTGATCACCAATTTTGTAAGACCCAATTGGGCAAAATGGGCTGCCGCCCAATGCTTCAGCATTTTTAGGCAACGTAATAACTTGCTCAGTGTGCGCGGCATAAAGATTCACCGTGGTTTGGGCGGGCAACATCCACGACTGATGGGCGGTGAAATGTGTGGGCGAAATGCCAAATCCCCAACCTTCGGGGTTCTTGCCAACGCTGCCACCAAGCGCACGGGCAATCACCTGGTGGCCAAAGCAGATGCCGACCGTTGGTATGTGAGCAAGGTTCAATTCCCTAATGAAGCCCATCAATTTCTCGATCCATGCTTCGCCGCCATTGGCCGAGGCCGGGCTGCCAGTAATAACATAGCCATCAAAGGCATGAACTGCTTTTGGAAATTTACCATCTCTGACTTGGACCGCAGTGAATTGCCAATGTGGCCGCAAGGGTTGCAGCAAGGCTCGAAATTTTTCACCGTCATCTGCTCGCGCCTTTGCAAAATCAGATCGATCCGTATTTGTCACCAAAATTCCGATATGCATGGGTGTCAACTCCTTGATCGAATAATTAACATGTGTAACGTTCACGCGCAATTGCGAGGAAAGTATTAAGATGACAATTTGGACTGCAAATGATGATGGCCATGCCGATCTATCGCTTCATGATAGTTTTGTGAACGGTCTGCCGCTGAATACTTTTGCAAGGATGCGCCAAGAAGACCCCGTTGCCTGGTGTGATTATGCCGACGGCAAGGGCTTTTGGTCGGTTACCCGTCATGACGATATTTTAGCCTTGAACCGCGACAGCGCTTGGATGAGTTCTGCCCGTGGCATTCGTATGGAAGACCAGACTTACGAAGAATATTTGGCGCGCCGGACGTTTCAGGAAACCGATGCCCCAGACCATACGCGGGTGCGCCGGTTGGTTTCCAAGGCTTTTTCCCAGCCTGTTGTTATTCAATTTGAAAATCAAATTCGTGAATTATGCGTTGAGATTTTAGATGAAGCATTTCAGAGCAAAGAATTTGATGCAGTTCAGACAATTGCGCGCCAGCTGCCGATGCGGATGTTGGGACAAATTATGGGAACGCCAGACGAAGATTTGAATTGGCTGGTTGAAAAAGGCGATGCGTTGATGGCCAATAGTGATAGTGATTTCACCGCAACTGTTGTCGATAAAATGGACACAGACGCTTATCGATTTATGCCATTTCGATCGCCAGCGGGAGCAGAGCTTTTTGATTATGCTGAACGCATGATGGCTGAACGCAAAAGACGTGGCGATGAAAGCGGAATTTTGCAAATGATGTTGCAGCCGGATGCTGAGGGCAACGTGATTTCTGAATCTGAGTTCAAGAACTTCTTTTGCTTATTGGTAGCAGCCGGAAATGATACCACCCGCTATTCGATTGCGGCGGGCCTGCATGCACTTGCCAACCAACCAGGGTTGCTCGCTGATTTGCACGAAGACCCAAACATTTGGACAACATTGCCAGACGAAGTCATCCGTTGGGCATCGCCTGCTACATATTTCCGCCGCACTGCAACGCGCGACGGCGAATTGCATGGCAAAACCATTCGTGAAGGTGACAAAGTTTTGTTCTGGTTTGCATCAGGCAATCGTGATGAAAATGCATTTAACAATCCGAACATCGTAGACTTTCGCCGGACACCCAACCGCCACTTGGCATTCGGCCAAGGAGGCGCACATGTGTGCTTGGGCATGTGGCTGGCAAAGCTTGAAGTGCGAATTGTGTTTCAAGAAATTTCCAAGCGGCTGCGCTCGATCGAGCAGGTGGGGCAACATGCCTATGTCAGATCTAATTTTGTAGGCGGCATCAAGCGTCTGCCTGTTCGCATTTCATTAAATTGAGGAAACACACATGGCCCGTCAACGTTTAAGACTTTTGTTTTGTGATCATTTGAATATTGCGCGTGGCAAATATTTGCCCGCTGACAAAATGCAAGCCAACGGTGCGTCGCGGTTTGCGCAAGCGTTGTTTGGCGTGCATTTTGATCGTGACCTTTTACCAGCCCCCGGCTGCAGAATGATGGATGGTGCGCCAGACATGCAGGCGGTTTATCGCAAGGCTGAAATTCGCAACAGCTGGGATCCAGAAACAAAAGTTGTTGTTGGAGATTTACAACAATGGGATGGATCTGAACTGCCGATGTGTGGCCGCACTGCATTGAAACGTGCTGTTGCTGATTGGGCAAAACACGGCCTTAAGGCCAAAGTGGGCATGGAAATTGAAGCCTATGCTTTTCAACGAGAGGCCGACGGCAGTTTGAAGCCCTATGACACGCCTCATTCATATGTTTACAGCACGGGGCAATTTGCTGATCCGCGCGGGTTCAGTGATGCTATCTGGGTTGCATCAGAGAAAGCAGGTTTCAAACTTGAGTCGCTGACAACCGAATATGACACGCCACAATTTGAATTCACTTTGCAATATGATGATGCCGTGAAGGCGGTGGATGATCATTTTTTGTTCCGTTTGATGGCCCGCGAAATTGCCGCAAAACATGGCATTGTTCTCACCTGCTTGCCAAAGCCATTTGCAAACAAAGGCGGCAGCGGCACGCATGTGAATTTTAGTTTTCTCGATAAGAAAAATAAAAACGCAATCGGTGAGCCCGGCGAAGCTGCGCAGATGACAGCACTGGCCAAGGGCTGTGTTGCAGGCCTTATGCATCACCATCGCGGCATGGCTGGCCTGATAGCGCCAATCACCAATTCCTATGATCGGCTTAAGCCCGCCAGCATGTCTGGTTATTGGTGCAATTGGGGTGGCGATCATCGCGGGGTGACCACGCGCATATCTGCTGAAGGAGGAGCCAAAGCCCGCATTGAACACCGTATGGGTGATGGCGCGGCAAATCCCTATGTGTTGGTGGCCACAGTTTTGCAAGCTGCGCGCCTTGGCTTGGAAAACAACTATCCTCTCCCTCCGCGTGAGACTGGCGATTGCTTTGAACATAGTAGCGCCACATCGGCAGCGCCCGATAATCTTGCACAAGCTTTGGATGAATTGGAAGCAGACCAAGTATTGCGCGAAGCTGTTGGTACAACGCTGGTTGACAATCATGTTTTTATGAAACGGGCCGAAGTTGAAAAGACTGCTAAGCTAGAAGGCGAAACTTTGAGAGACTTTTATATCAACTACATCTAAAAACGGGCGCAAGTTTTAAGCGTTGCTTTTTATTCAAGACGTGATTGACTGTGGGTTGAAATTTTTTGTGTAGGGCACAACGAAATGGATTCTGCGCTATTGTCCAAATATGCGGCTTCGCATCGGCAAGCATTGCAGTTTGATGATTGGTCAAGCCGTTTGCAGTTGATTTGTGGCCGCTATAATCCACTGCGCCATGAACACCAACCTGAAGTTATTGGATATGTTGGTGTTATTGCCGCAGGCGGCATTGACGTTGCTCATATTGCCAACAATCTTGGTGAAGTTAGGCGAGAGGCGCAAGACATTCGGCAGGATTTTGGTGAAAATCTGTTCTTGCTTATTCAACTTGAAGGAACCTGTGGAATTGAACAAAAAGATAGAAGGGACGTGATCTCTCCGGGAGATTGTGTTCTGGTCGATTCTACACGACCATCCGTATTCCATTTTGGTGGCCAATACTCAAACCACATATCAGTGCATCTGCCCCGTCAATTGCTTTTCACCAAAGCGACACAGAGCCTTGATGTTGCTCGCCGCCTTGTTGCGCAAGATCCTATGTCGGTGATGTTAGGATCGCTTGTTGCCAAATTGATTGAGGTTGCGCCCCAAGACAAACGTGCCCCACATTTGCAACGATTGTTATTTGATGCCACCCGACAGGCTTTTGCAACACAAGAAGAAATTGATGTATTGCCGCATGCGGATTCAGCTGGGGAGCGCTTGGAAATTGTTCAAATTTTGATCGATCGCCATTTGACTGATGAAAACCTTACGGCACGTTGGCTTGCAGAAAAATTGGGTGTTTCACTGCGAACCTTGCAGGATGACTTCAGCGGCTTTGGCACAACGCCTACGTCCCTTATCAGAATGCGCCGTTTGCACCTGGCAAAAGAACAATTGCAGCAAAACAACCGGCAAGGCGCCAAACTGAATATCGCAGAAGTTGCTTATGCGACAGGTTTTAACGATATCTCGTATTTCAATCGGTGTTTTCGTGAGGTTTTTCATTGTACACCGAAAGATTATTTGAACCGCGAAAAGCGTTAAGGTCTGCGCTTTTTTCCAATTTTGGTTTCGCTGCTGTCCAAGACTTCAACCTGCTTTCGTTTCACTATGTTTCCAAAATAGCCGAGCCAATGTCGTTCGGTAAAAAATTTGGAGGAATGGGATGAAGGCAGAACCAATGCCAGACTATGCAATGACAATCGGCGGAAAGCGCGTCAGCACACTTGCGTCGTTGCCTGTGCTTAATCCATCGACGGGTGCAATTGTAGGTCAAATGCCGTTGGCAACGCATCAAGACGTTGAGGCAGCAATAGCGGCCGCAAAAAAAGCATTTGCCTCTTGGAAAGATGTTGCTGATGCTGAACGCGCCGCGGCGTGTTTGGCGGTTGCAGCAAAAATTGAAGAACATGCCGAAGAGCTTGCAACCCTTCTAACCCTTGAACAGGGAAAGCCTTTAGGTGGGCTTGGTTCGCGGTTTGAGCTGGGTGGAGCGCTGGCTTGGACGCGCCATACGGCGGGATTGAAATTGCCCTTTGAGCTTCTGCAAGACTCTCCCGAAGGGCGCGTTGAATTGCATCGTAAAGCAATTGGCATTGTTGTTTCAATTACACCTTGGAACTGGCCAGTGATGATTGCTTGTTGGCACATTATTCCCGCTATCCGTGCTGGCAACGCGGTGATCATTAAGCCATCACCCAATACGCCACTGAGCACGCTGCGCATGGTTGAATTGATGAATGAGGTTTTGCCTGCCGGGGTTGTCAATTGCATCACGTGTGACAACGCCGTGGCGGTTACACTGACAACCCACCCCGATGTTTCCAAGATCACATTCACCGGATCGACCGCAACAGGGCGCAAAATCATGGAAGGCGCTTCGGCAACATTAAAGCGCCTCACCTTGGAATTGGGCGGCAATGACGCCGGAATTGTTTTGCCAGACGCAGACCCCTTGGCCATTGCTGAAGGTCTGTTCTGGGGTGCTTTTATCAACAACGGGCAAACCTGCGCCGCATTAAAACGCCTGTATGTGCATGATGATATCTATGATGAAGTTTGCAACGCTTTGGTTGCATACGCCAAAAATATTCCAGTAGGTGATGGGCTTGATGCTGGTTCCGCGCTGGGCCCCATACAAAACGCTATGCAATTCGAAAAAATAAAATCACTTGTTGATGATGCAAAGCATAATGGCGGCCAAATTTTGCTGGGCGGCACCCCAACAGGCGGCAAGGGTTATTTCTATCCCATCACACTTGTGGCGGATGTTGATAACGGCTGCAAATTGGTGGACGAAGAGCAGTTTGGCCCGGCTTTGCCGATCATTCGGTTTTCAACTGTTGAAGAGGCAATTGCCAAAGCCAATGACAATTCTGCCGGATTGGGTGGATCGGTTTGGAGCAAAGATATTGCCAAGGCGCAAGCGATTGCCGGCCGATTAGAATGTGGCACTGTGTGGATCAACAAACACGGTGCCATTCAACCCAACGCGCCTTTTGGTGGCGTGAAGCAATCTGGCTTTGGCATAGAGTTTGGCGAAGAAGGCCTGAAAGAATTTACAACGGTTCAAACTGTCATCCGATAAGGGAAGCGAACAGCCTATGACTGAATTTGATTACATTGTTGTTGGCGGTGGCTCGTCTGGGTGTGTTGTGGCCGCACGCCTTTCAGAGAACCCTGGCAACCGGGTGCTGTTAATCGAGTCGGGCAGACGCGATGAAAATCGCTGGATCCATATTCCCGCTACGTTTTTTAAAGTTTTGGAAGGCGGCAAAGACGCACAACTTTATGCAAGTGAACCCGAAAAGCACATGAACAACAGGCCCAACTTAGTGCCACAGGGGCATGTGATTGGGGGTGGCAGCTCGGTGAATGCCATGATTTATATTCGTGGCTCGGCTGATGATTACAACACTTGGGCCCAGTTGGGAAATCGCAATTGGTCTTATGAAAAAGTATTGCCAGTGTTTCGTGCCTTGGAAGACAACCAAAGTCTATCAGACGAATTTCATGGCACCCATGGGCCGCTGAAAGTTTCTGACAAGGCTTATGGGCACCCTTTGTGTGAAGCGTTTGTTAAAGCAGCGCAGCAAGCGGGCCTTGCCTATAACGGTGACTTTAATGGCAATGTGCAAGAAGGCGTTGGATTTTATCAAACCACAACTTATCGTGGAAAACGTTTCAGTGCAGCAGTTGCATTTCTGCGAGATGCTGAAAAACGCAACAATTTAAAAGTGATGACCGAAACCCGTGTGGCGCGTGTTGTGTTTGATGGTAAGATAGCCAGCGCGGTTGAACTTGAATCCGGCGTTACGATCAAAGCCCGCAAAGAAATTGTTTTATGTGCAGGTGCAATTGCCACGCCAAAACTTCTTCAACTTTCGGGCGTGGGCAATGCTGCTGAACTTGCGGCCCATGGCGTAGCTGTTATCGCAGATGTGCGCGGTGTGGGGGAAAATTATCAAGACCACATGGAAGCGCCAGTACAAGGACAATCCATTCACCCCATCTCGATGTTAGGCCAAGACAAGGGCTTGGCAGCAGCAAGGCATATGGCGCAATATTTGTTGACCAAAACGGGGCTGTTAACCTCGAATGTTGTTGAATGCGGTGGCTTTGCAGACGTGTCTGGTACAGGCCAGCCCGATATCCAGTTTCACGTTTTGCCTGCATTGGTTGGCTTTGCTGATCGGGTGCCAGAGCCGGGCCACGGCTTAAGTATTGGCCCTTGTATTTTGCGGCCGAAATCCCGGGGAACCGTGAAATTGCGTTCTGCAAATCCAAAAGATTCAGCACTGTTCAACGCCAATACGTTTTCAGATGTTTCGGATCTTGATACTTTGGTGCGGGGTGTGCAACTGGCCATCAAAATTCTTGAGGCACCAGCATTGGCAAAAATTATCAAGCGCCGGGTTTTGCCAAAGCTTGGTATTGAGAACAATCACGAAGCCCTTAGTGACTATGTGCGCACAACGGCCAAGACGGTTTTTCATCCTTCTGGCACCTGTAAAATGGGGCCAGCCACCGACAAAGGCGCTGTTGTGGATGAGATGCTTCGGGTGCGCGGCGTGCACGGGTTAAGGGTTGCTGATGTTTCAATTATGCCGACGCTCGTGTCTGGCAACACCAATGCTCCGGCCATGATGATTGGAGAAAGAGCGGCAAGGTTCATAATTGATGCAGAACAAACCACGCGTGCTTGACAAAAGCGCAAAATTACTTAACGTGTGAAATAATAATTGTTTGAGAGTCGAGTTGGTCAGCAAGAGCCAAAAAGAAATTTCAGAAATTCGATGAAGCAAGAAGCGGCATCGCAACATAGGGAGAAAGATTTATGATTGGAAAGACAGCACTTTTGGCAGCGGTATCACTGTTTTCAGTGATCGTTAGCCAAATAACACCGGCGGCAGCGGCCGGCCCCACCTGTACCGATGGCAAAATTGTCGTGGGTGCAGTGTCAACAATTACGGGGCCCGCAGATTTCAGCGAAGTGCCCAAAGCTGCAAAGGCAACATTTGATGTTGTGAATGCGGCGGGTGGAATTAACGGTTGCAAAATTGACTACACCATCGCTGATGATAAAGCTGATCCGCAAGTGGCGGCACAATCTGCCCGCGACTTGGTGGAAAATAAGGGTGCTGTGGTAATGACAGGCAGCGCCAGCCTTCTCGATTGCGCTGTCAATGCCGGATATTATGATAAACAGGGCATTCTGTCTGTGCATGGCCTTGGCGTTGATCCTGTATGCTTTCATTCGCCTTCAATTTCGCCAGTGAATGTGGGGCCATTCACCCTTACAACGGCAGTGTTGCAATATGGTTCTTCAGTTTTAAAAGCCAAAAAATTATGCGGTATTTTCTGGATCGTCGGCGGAACGGATGAAGCTTATCCAGCAGCTGTTGCGCGCTGGGAAAAAGTGAGCGGCCAAAAATTTGGCATGATTGATCTGACATTGCCTTTCCAAGGCGACTATACGCCTTATGTGTTGAAGGCGCGTGATTCTGGCTGTGATGCTGTTGTGTTGAACACGGTTGAACCACAAATTGTGCAAATGATTAATACTGCTGATGCGCAAAACATAACCGGCATCAAATGGCTGTTCTTGGCTCCGGGATATTCTGTGCAAGTGGCAAAGGCATTGGCCGCCACCAAACAGGAAATTTATGTTGGCACCGAGTGGGAACCCTATACAGACTCCAAATCAAAGGCCAACGAAAGTTGGAATGCCGCGATGACAAAAGCTGGCATGCCGCTTACTGCATTTACCCAAGGCGGTTATGAATCAGCCTCTATTTTGGTTGATGTTCTCAAATCAATTGACGGCCCCGTTACCCGCGAAACTGTTACTGCTGCATTGCATAAACTTCCGCCAGTAAACAACCCACTTGTGGGCACGCCCTATACTTTTGGCGATGCAAAATCTCATGCTTCATCCCAAGGCACCAAAATGGTGAAACTTGAAAACGGTGCCTGGAAAGTCGAAACTCCAGATTGGTTTGTCCTCCCTCCTGAATAACACCAAATCAATCTCATCCCGCAGCCAAAGTTTGTGTTGGCTGCGGGGTGCTTTTTCTCATTTGACATTCGGGGAACAAGACCTTTCATGTTCACATCAACTGTTGCTGGCTTGGCCGCGGGTGGCGCTTATGCACTCATTGGGGTTTGCTTGGTTTTCACTTATCGATTGGTTTCGGTCGTAAACTTTACAGGCGCTGCCATTGGTGCAGTTGGAACTTTTGCAATGGTCATGCTGCGAGAGCAGGGTTCTGCTCTGCCTCTGTGTATTTTGGTGGGTCTGGCTTTTGGAACTATAACCGCAACCGTTTTAGGCGCGGTAATGATGAAATGGTTTGCAGGCGCGCCACCTCAATCAAAAGCTGCTGTAACTGTGGCCCTTCTTGTGGGAATGATTGCATTGGGCTTGCGCATTACGGGTGGCCAACATCCTCGGCCGTTTCCCGATCTTATACCTGGTGCCGCCTTTACGCTGGCAGATGTGGTTATTACGCGCGCCGCTTTGGTGACAATTTCATTGGCGATTGTTTTCACAATTGCTGCCACACGATTTTTGAATCACACGCGTATGGGCCTCGAACTTCGTGCGCTTTCAGAAAGACCGATGACCGCTGAGTTGATTGGCATTCCGGTAAAAAGGCTTTCAATCGGTGTTTGGGCAGTTGCTGGCCTTGCAACGACAATTGCATTGATGATTATTGCTCCGCAACGCGCCCCCAATTTCATGACATTCAGCATGTTGGTTGTGCCAGCCTTTGCTGCGGCGCTAATCGGTGGCTTTCGCAGTTTTTGGTTGACGCTTGCCGGGGGCATTGCATTGGGTTTACTTGAGGGCATGGCAGCGGGGCTTTCGGCATTGGCACAATTCCGAAGTGCGGTGCCATTTTTAATTATTCTGGCGGTGTTGTTGTGGTCTCAAAGAAGGGCGCGGTGGGATGAATCGCGCTAATCTGAAATCATCGCTCAGCACAATTCTGATTGCGTGTGCTGCAACGCTGGTCATCAATTTCACGATGACATCTTATTGGGTTTTCCTGTTCACAGGGGCCGTGGTGGCAGGCATAGCCCTCTTGGGTGTTGGCCTTGTTGCCAGCCGGGCAGGGATGATCTCGCTTTGCCAAATGTCCTTTGCCGCCATCGGTGCTTGGGTTGTGGCATGGCTCAACGTTCGCAATGCGCCTGGCACATTATTGTTGTGGGTTCTCTTGGGTGGATTGGCCGCTGTGCCTTTTGGCATTGCTATCGGGCTTCCGGCCTTGCGCTTGCGCGGAATTAACTTGGCCATTGTAACCCTTGGATTTGCGTCAGCGTTTGACGTCATCCTGCTTTCTTATACGTTTCCTGGTCAAACCAAATTCATCTTTGTGAAACGGCCAGACTTGTTCAGTTCAGACCAAGCCTATTTTTCGCTGTGTGTGGCCGTGTTTGTGGTTCTTGCCATTGCGCTTAATCTTCTAAGCCAAACACCATTGGGGGCTTCATGGCTGGCGTTGCGCCATTCAGAACGTGGAACCGCTGCACATGGCGTTAGCATTCCTCAATCAAAACTCAGTGCTTTTGCGCTTAGTGCTTTTATTGCGGGCATCAGTGGGGGCTTGCTTGCTGGCCAGCTTGGAACCTTGGTGGCTGAATCGTTCACCCTCATGGTGTCTATGGTCTATTTCGTTGTCACGACGATGGCTGGCGCGCATTTGGCAGAAGGTGCGGTTTTTGGCGGAATTCTCATCATATTTTTTCCCGAACTTTTGCGCCGTCTAAATTTGCCGCAAGATATTGGCAACATCTTTTTTGCATTGGGGGCAACCCAAGCTCTCAGCATGGGGGGCACCATGGCAGAAGATCTGCGTGGACTGCTGCGAAAAATATTTAAAGGCAAAGCGATTGTTGCCAGCGGTTTTGTGGAAGATGCAAGCCTTGCAGCTGTTGTGCCGCCAACTGTGAATGCCAATGCCCGCGCGATGCTTGAAATCAAAAACCTCACTGTGCGCTATGGCAGTGTGGTGGCCTTAAATGATGTTAGTTTTGTTGTTCCTGAAGGTTCAGTGGTAGGTCTTATCGGCCCCAATGGTGCAGGCAAATCAACACTGATTGATGGCGTGACAGGCTTTCTTGCATCTTATGAAGGTTCCATTGGGCTCGACACGCAAAAGCTTGATAGTTTGCCCGCTCACCTTCGCGCGCGTGCAGGCATTCGCCGCACGTGGCAACACACGCGCATTGCCCCGCAACTGTGTGTTGGCGACTATTTAACATTGGCCGCCGGTCGTCGATTGCCAGCGCAAGAAGCTGATGAATTGCTGGCGTGGATGGGTTGTCCTGGCCCGCTTACATCGATCTCACAAATTGATGCCGGCACGCGCCGTCTGTTGGATGTTGCGGGTGTTGTGGCCGCACGGCCCAAGATTGTGTTGCTTGATGAGCCAGCCGCTGGTTTGTCTCACCAAGAGTCAACGCAGCTTGCCGCACGCATTGCGCAAATTCCAACACGTTTTGGCACATCTGTTTTGATGGTGGAACACGACATGGATCTTGTACGAATGGTTTGTAATACGATCATCGTTCTCGATTTTGGTAGGGTGATTGCGGCGGGTTCAACCCAACAAGTGTTGGCCGACCCCGGCGTCATTAAAGCCTATATTGGCGATCCTGAAGGACTGGCGGCATGAGCGCGCTGATCGTTGAAAACCTTTCCGTTAATCGCGCAGGTTTGCCAGTGGTGCGCAATGCTTCCTTGGTGGTGGATGCTGGCACGATTACCGTGCTTCTGGGTGCCAATGGGGCTGGAAAAACAACTTTGCTGGAAGGCATTGCCGGTGCTGTGGCTTGCACAGGTGGCTTGATCCGCTTAGGCGAAAGCCACATTGAGAAGATGGGTCCCAGCAGCCGGGCAAAAGCGGGGCTGTCTTTAATCGAACAAGGACGCGCAGTATTTGTTGACCTTACGGTTGAAGAAAATTTAGAAGTTGCCCGAAACACACTGGCATCGACTGATGAAGTGTTCGCAATTTTTCCTGAACTTTTGCAACGAAGGCATGTCAAGTCTGGCCTTCTTTCAGGCGGCGAACAGCAAATGCTGTTGATTGGTCGGGCCTTGCTGGCGCGGCCCAAAGTTTTGTTGATCGATGAAATGTCTTTGGGATTGGCCCCGTTGATTGTGCAACGTCTGATGAAACTGGTCGCTGAATTATCGCGCAAGGGCCTGTCGGTTTTATTGGTTGAACAGTTTGCTTCATTGGCCCTGGCCGTGGGCCACCGCGCCTATGTGTTGCGCCATGGTCATATTGCCTATGACGGCACATGCAAGGAATTGCGCGAAGACGCCCAAATGCTGCATCGGCTTTACTTTGGAGAATGATGTTCATGGCAAAACCTAAAACTGGATTCTATTTCGACGAAAAATGCATGTGGCACTCTGGCCAACTTCATGCAGGTGTGTTTCCGGTTGGGGGCTGGGTGCAGCCGCCCAATGCTTCAGGCCTTGCTGAATCGCCAGATACTAAACGTCGCTTGCGAAACTTAATGGATGCATCAGGGTTGTTGGGCCAGCTTGATCAACGCACGGCAAAAATGGCTACAGAAGAAGATCTGTTGCGCGTTCATCCGCAATCATATCTGAATAAATTTAAATCTCTCAGTGATGCTGGCGGCGGTGACATGGGCATTCAGGCCAGCTTCAGCCAAGGGGGCTATGAAATTGCAAAACAATCGGCGGGCTTGGCAATTGCCGGCGTGGACGCTGTGATTTGCGGTGAAGTAAAAAACGCTTACGTTCTTTCAAGGCCGCCGGGCCATCATTGTTTGCCAGACATGGGTATGGGTTTTTGCCTGTTTGCCAATATCGCAATTGCGGTTGAAGCAGCTATCGCCAAACATGGATTAACGCGCGTTGCAATTTTGGATTGGGATGTTCACCACGGTAACGGCACCGAAGCAGTGTTTATCAAGCGCTCAGATGTGATGACAATTTCGATTCATCAGGAAAATTGTTTTCCCAATGATTCAGGTGCTGCAAGCATACGTGGTGAAGGCCCAGGCAAGGGCTATAATCTGAATGTGCCTTTGCTTCCTGGCGGGGGCGACCAAGCTTATCGCGATGCGTTTGAGTTGTTGGTTCTGCCGGCGCTCGAAGCTTATAAACCCGAACTGATTGTTGTGGCCTCGGGTCTTGATGCCAACGCGCTTGATCCATTAGCGCGCATGTCGCTTTACAGTGAATCATTCCGTTGGATGATGGCAGAGATCATGGGTGTTGCTGATCGCCATTGCGCGGGCCGCGTGGCTGTTGTGCACGAAGGGGGATATTCTGAATCATATGTGCCATTTTGTGGGCATGCGCTGATTGAGCAATTGTCTGGCATCAAAACTGAAGTGGCTGATCCGGCACTTGATTTTTTCAAGGGCCAACAACCCAACGCCCCCTTCCAAGCTTTTCAACGTGCACTATTGGTTGAACAAGCAAGAGCATTGCAACGGTAAAGGAATTCACCCATGCGCTTTAAAAGCAAAACTGTTTTGATTACGGGCGGCGGCACTGGCATTGGGGCGGCGGTGGCGCGCCGCTTGGCAAGCGAAGGGGCAAACATTGCGTTGGTGGGCCGGCGCAAAGAGCCCTTGGAAGCCGTAGCTGCTGAAACAAAAGCAATGGTTGTGGTGGCAGACGCTGCTGATGGTGCTGCAATGGGCAAAGGTGTTGCCGAAATTGCTGAGCGCTTTGGCGGGCTTGATATTCTCATCGCCAATGCGGGTGGGCACGGCGTTGGCCCCACACTTTCAATGAGCGATGAAACCTGGTCTTTGGCCACGCGGCTTAACCTTGACACGGCCTTTGTCAGTGCGCGCGAATGCTTGCCGCAGTTGATTAAACGCAAGGGCAATATTGTGGTTTTGTCTTCTATCGCAGGGCTATTTTCTGGCCCTGATGCGGCGGGCTATGTGACCATGAAACACGCCTGCATTGGTTTGGCAAAATCATTGGCGCGTGACTATGGCCGCTTTGGTGTGCGCACAAACACGGTTTGCCCAGGTTGGGTGACAACGGCAATGGCTGATGAGCAGATGCAACACATCATCGCCAAACACGGATTGAACTCAGTGGCAGAAGCTTATGCGTTGGTTACCAAAGATGTGCCCTTGGGCAGGCCTGCATCGCCAGAAGAGGTTGCCAACGTTGTGTGCTTTCTCGCGTGCCCAGAGGCAGCCATGGTCAATGGCGCGATTGTAACTGTTGATGGTGGTGCAGGCACAGTTGATTTGCCCACCTTGGCCTTTGTTTGAAATTGGAGATTGCACATGACTGACACAACAGCACCAGCGGAATGGAAAAATTATGATGATTTTGCCGCTGGCATTGCCACCAACAGATTGGCGCCCAGCGCAGCACTCGCGGGCAAAAACATTGCTATTGCGTTTGAAGATGGTCGAGAAATTGCGCTTGAATTTATGGATGGCAGCGCGCTGACATGGTTAGAAAATGGTCATAAGACCCAAGCAACTGGCGATATTGTTTGCGTTGCAGCTGACACGTATTTTGTCGATGCAACATTTGCCAAGGGCGCCAAAGAAGCCGAAACAATCATTCTGAACATACTAACAGGACGGGTGCTTTCCATCCGTTCAATAGTGCGTGACGCGGGGGCCAATTCGGGCCAACCACGCGTGGCGCAAATATTTCGCGCAGGAATTATTAGTGGCACATCACCTGGCAATAGTTTTGCGCCTGCTCCAACGCGTGATTTAATTGGCCTTAGAGCGCATTATACTTATAGCCCGCAGCACGTTTATGAACATACATATTTATCTTCAGAGCGTTATGCGTGGCAATGTCTTGTGGGTGTTCAGCGCGGCCATGGTGATGTTGATCTCACAACCACCTACAAATTTGCTGAAGAACAATATATTTTCACCTTCCGTGAATTCATCATTCCAGTGGCATCGACATTTTTTTACAATTTTGCCGACATGCGATCGACAGGAAAATTTCTGGGTGTCACCGGCAAAGGTGAAATCGAAAACAACCCGGCCGGCGCTCACATCCGAAAAGTTTCGATGAGCTATTATTTGCCCGGCCAAGAACCAGTATGAAGGAAATTGTTATGCGCAGTGCTTATGATGTTGTGAAGGCCCACTATGATGCCAATGATCGCCGCGACATTGAAGGAATGTTGGCCGATATAACGCCAAACACGCAATGGATTGAAATGGCAGGCTTTCCTTGTGCTGGCACTTATTACGGGCCGCAGGAAATTGTTAAAAACGTGTTTATGGCGTTGGGCGCGCAGTTTGATGATTACACTTTCAAGCTGGAGCGCTTGTTGGATGCGGGTGATCATGCCGTTGCAATTGGGGATTACGCGGGGCGGCACAAACAAACTGGAAAATCTTTTTCCGCCCGCGTTGTGCATGTTTGGCATGTGAAAGATGGCAAGGTGGCCCGCTTTGAGCAATTTACAGATACTTTGTTAGTGGCGCGCGCGATGGCTTAGACACTAGCCTTGCGAACTGCGGTGGTGCTGAGCTCGCCAGGAAAATGACAAGCCACTTGTTGTTTTAAATTGTGCACGGCAAGAATTGGGCGTTCACTTTTACAACGCTCTTGGGCAATTGGGCAGCGCGGATGGAAACGACAACCCGAAGGAGGGTTAACCGGGCTTGGCACATCACCCGTTAAAATAATGCGTTTGCGTGAACCCGCCTTGTTAAGATCGGGCAAGGGAACCGCTGAGATTAACGCTTGCGTATAGGGGTGGGCTGGCTTTGAAAAAACATCATCGGCATTTCCAATTTCAACAATAGAGCCCAAATACATCACTGCGATGCGGGTTGAAACTTGCCGCACCACACTCAGATCATGGGCAATGAACACATAAGTAAGATTAAGTTTTTCCTGCAAGTCGGCCAACAGGTTGACGATTTGCGCCTGCACAGACACATCTAGTGCTGAGACGGGTTCGTCCAACACGATAAGCTTCGGATTAACTGCAATGGCGCGCGCAATGCCAATGCGCTGGCGCTGCCCACCAGAAAATTCATGTTGAAAGCGCGTGGCATGATCAGGCGAAAGACCTACCAAGCCCAGCAATTCAGACACCCTGTCTGAAATCTCGGCCTCATTTTGTTGGGTGTGGATGCGCAACGGTTCGGCAATTAAATCACGAATGCGGCGGCGCGGGTTGAGCGAGGCGGAAGGATCTTGAAACACCATTTGCAACTTGGCACGCAAGGGCCGCAGTTGACGAATTGACTTTTTGGAGATGTCATCGCCATCAAAAATCAAATGGCCATCAGATATTTCATAAAGCCTTGTCATGCAGCGGCCCAAGGTGGATTTGCCACAGCCAGACTCGCCCACCAAGCCTAGGGTTTCACCCGCATTGATTGCCAGCGAAACATTATCGACGGCCTTAACAATTAGTTTGCCTTGCGCCGAAAAGCGGCTGCCCACAGTGAATTGTTTGCTGACATTTTTGGCTTCGTACAAAATGGTCATGGATTTACCTTGAAACAGGCTGCGTCATGGCCATGGGCGGTCAGCACGGGTGTGTTGACGCAGGCATCAAAACGATTGCTGCAGCGGGGTGCAAATGCACAACCCGTTGGCCGATTGAGCAATGTGGGCGGCGCGCCCGGAATTGATTTCAAGCGATGAGGCCTAATGCCTTCAAGCGGCGGAATGGAATCGAGCAGGGCTTTGGTGTAAGGGTGCAAAGGATCTGAAAACAATTCACCCTTGGTGCCGCGTTCAACAATGCGGCCAGCATACATCACCATAACCCGCGTGGCGATTTCAGCAATCACGCCCATGTCGTGCGTGATAAAGACAACAGCAGATTTATGGTTCTTTTGCAGTTTGCGTACCAAATCCAAGATTTGTGCTTGCACTGTTACATCCAACGCTGTTGTCGGCTCGTCTGCCACCAAAAGAGAAGGGTTGCATGATAAGGCCATGGCGATCACTGCGCGTTGGCGCATGCCGCCAGACAGTTGATGGGGATAACGATGGATTGCCTCTGATGGGTTAGGAATGTTCACTTCGGCAAGCAGGTCGATGGCGCGTTGTTCAGCGGCTTTGGCGCTGATTTTGGTGTGGGCGCGAATTTGTTCGGCGATCTGCCAGCCAATTGTGTAAACAGGTGTCAATGCCGTCATCGGATCTTGAAAGATCATTGCAATTTCGCGCCCGCGCAATTTGCGCATTTCTTTGGCATTGAGGCCTACAAGTTCGCGGCCTTGATAGGTGATAGATCCTTCAATCACCGCGTTGGGATCTGTAATCAAGCCCATCACAGCTAACAGCGAAACTGTTTTGCCTGACCCAGACTCGCCCACCACGCCAAGAATTTCTCCTTCGGCCACATTAAATGAAACGCCATCAATGGCCTGGACCAATCCCTGCTCGGTGCGAAATGAAACTTTTAGATCGCGCACTTCTAACATCAGGCAGTTCTCACCCGCGGATCTAGAAAAATATAAAGAACATCAACCAAGGCATTGGCAAGCACCACGAAGAATGACGCATAAAGCACCGTTGCCATGATGACGGGCAGATCAAGGGTGAGCAACGCCTCATAGGTAAGCTTGCCCACGCCATGCAGATCAAACACAACTTCTGTCAAAAGTGCTGCGCCCCCCACCAGAGCGCCGAAATCTAAGCCAAACAAAGTTACAAAACTGATCAGTGATGTGCGCAACGCGTGGCGCAGAAGAATGCGCGTTTCAGATAGGCCCTTGGCGCGCGCGGTGCGCACATAATCTTCTTGCATCGCTTCAATCAAATTGGCGCGCAACACCCGGGCATAAAGGCCGATATAAAGAATGGCCAAAGTGATCCATGGAATGATGAGTGTTAGAAACCACGCCTTGGGATCATCGCTGAGATTTTTATATCCAAGCGGCGGAACCCACGAAAACATCCATGTATCTTTAAAGCGGCTCTGCGTGATCAAGTTCATCACTTCGCCCAACCAGTAAACCGGCATTGAGATGCCGATGAGGCCCAAGATCATCAGAAACTTATCAAGCCAACTGCCGCGGGTGGCTGCCGCCACCGTTCCCAGAATGATTGCAAATATAACCCACAGAACGGCAGCGCCAACAACCAGAGAAATTGTAACGGGAATGGCGTCCAGAATGGCGGGAACAACTTTCCACCCGCGGTTAACAAACGAGGTGAGATCGCCCGTGACGAAAATCTTTTTCATCATGATCAGATATTGCACATAAAATGGTTGATCAAAGCCAAAACTTTTTCGCACCGCTTCTAAAATTTCGGGGCTGGCATTGCGGCCGGCAATGCGCGCCGAAGGATCAGCGCCCGGCGTTGCAAAAAAAATCAAAAATACGGTGACGCTGATGCCCACCATGACAAACAGCATTTGACCCAACCGTTGTGCAATGGCCAGCAGCATCAGCCGCGCCCCAGTTTAATTTTCGAACGCGGGTCAAGCGCATCACGCAAACCGTCACCCAAAACGTTAAGCGTCAACACGCTGAGAACAATGGCAAAGCCTGGTGCCAGCGCCACCATCGGCCGCGAATAGAGCAAGCCCTGACCATCTTGGATAATTGTGCCCCAACTTGCATCTGGCGCTTGCACGCCAATCGACAAGAACGAAAGGGCTGATTCAGTGAGCATGTTGAGCGCCATCATCAAAGGCACAAAAACGATTAAGGTGGTGGATACATTTGGCAAAATATCACGCAAGAGAATGCGGTGGCTGGGCACACCCAAACCAATGGCGGCCATGACAAATTCACTTTGCCGCAATGATAAAACCTGCCCGCGAATGGGCCTTGCCACATAAGGAATATAGACAACACCGATAATGAAAATGGGCAACCACAGGCTGCCTGATTCAATGGTAATGGGCCCAATTGAAATGCCATGGGCAATCAATACAATAGAAAGTGAAATGGCCAAAAGATAAACTGGAAAGGCCCATAGAATATCGAGGATGCGCGACAGAAGAATGTCGATGAAGCCACCAAAAAAGCCTGCGGCAAGCCCCATCAACGTTGCGAAAAAAAGTGTGAATATGGTTGCAGTGCCCGCAATTAAAAATGAATTGATGCCCCCATAAAGCAAGCGGCTCATCACATCGCGGCCCTGATTATCAGCCCCCAAGAAATAATTGCCAGGCTGCCATGTGGGGCCGATGGGATTATAGCCCATGCCTAAACCCTCGGTGGATTGTTCCATCACGTTGACTGTTTTACCATCGAAGATAATGGTTGCATCCAAGGTGGATTTAAACGGCTGCATGTGAGACCATGCGGCGTAAACTGGTGCCAAAAGGCACAAAACCAAAATCAGTAGAAACATGAACAGCGCTAACATTGCTGTGCGATCTCGCCATAAGCGGCGCATTGCCGTGGCCCATGGGCCACGGCTTTTACGTGCTGTATTTAAAGTTAAGTCAGTCAAATTTTGGGCCTTATTTCACCCAAGACTGTGTAACCATCCAATAGAACTGTGAGTTGAACTGGAAGTTGCCTAGCCGCTTGGACACAAAATCCAAATGCTTTGGTGTAAACATGGCTGCGGCGGGTGAATCATCTGTCACTGTTTTATCAACCTCAGCCCAGATCTTGTTAGCCGCATCTTGGTCGGTAACACCCAAGGCCAAAGCGGATTGCATTTTTGCATCCAAGTCTTTGTTGGTATAGCCCGCAATGTTGATGGAACTATCAGACCCCGGTGTATAGCTTGAACTTCCGAACAGGATGTTCAAGAAATCTGAAGCTGCCGGATAATCTTGATACCACTGCGTTACAGACATTTGCACCTTGTTGTTGGTGTTCTGAATATAGGTGAATTGAATATCTGGCGAGATGGGTTTTACTTCCACCACATAACCAAGATCGGTCAACAAGCTTTGCAGATAAACACCAATCGATTTTGAAATCGATTTGTCTTCCACAATGATTGTAACTTTTTGGCCTTTGGTGCCCGATTCTTCGACCAATTTCTTGGCCTTTTCCATGTCTGGCGCAGACCATTTTGCACCGGGGTCTTTGGTATAAGGGCAATAATCAACATGGCCGGGGAAACCTGGTGGCAATACTTGGCACACGGGCGTTGCAAGAACTGGCCCGCCGAACAGGTTGACCAAAGCCTTGCGATCTAGCGCATAGTTCACGGCTTGGCGCGCTTTGATATTATCAAATGGTGCCAGCTTGTTGTTCATGGGCAAATACCACCACGCTGTCAGCGGTGTCACATGCACTTGGTCTTTGTTTTTGGTTCCCATTTCGGCCAGCCGATCAGCTGGTGCTTCATCAAACATCCAATCGGCTTCACCATTTTGCACGGCCGTTACCTGGGCTTCTTCTGTTGGACCAAAATCATATTGCACAATATCTGGATAGCCATCCGGCTGGGCTTTTTCGCTCCACACCTTGAAGTTTGGATTGCGCACCAATGTCATGCCTTTGTTGGGGTCATAGGCCGAGAACATATATGGGCCGGTGCCGGGCAGGGGATTAGAACCCACATCAGCCGTGGGTGAATCTGCTGGCAAGATTGTTGCGTGGGGCAGGGCCAGCTTGTCAAAAAACTCAGCATCTGGCCGGGTTAGGTTGATCGTTACGGTGCTTGCGGCTTCATCGCCCACAACACCGCCTTCAAGGGTGCAAGTTTTTGGTGTTTTAATGCAAGCATCAGCACCAACGATTACCGAATAAAAACCACCAGCCGTTGGGCTGGACACTTTAAAAATGCGTTGCAACGATGCAACCACATCTTTTACGCCAAGTTCATTGCCATTGGAAAATTTAATGCCTTTGCGAATTTTGAAAACATAAGTCTTGCCATCATTGGTGGGCTTTGGAAAATCTTCGGCAATATCAGGAACCTTGATAAAGCCATCAGCGCCCGCGGCCTTTTGAAAAGCAATCAGGCCATCATAGGTTGATTGATAAATCTGCCAATATTGCAGCGTGTAATTGATATGTGGGTCAATCGTACCGCCTGCGGCATGGGCCAAAATGCGCATCGTTCCACCGCGATGTTCTTTCATATATTCGGCTGATGCGGGGCTTAATGCACCTGCTGTAAACAACAACGATGCAACGCCTGCCAATAATAGTTTCTTCATGCTCGTCTCCTTGGTTTAATCATTGTCTGCGAGGAATTTCCCAACGTTTTTCATGCACAGCTCTTGTTCTTCGATGTGAGGCATGTGGCTTGAATTTCCATAAATTTCACCGATGGCACCTTTGATGTGATCTTTGAAAGGCTGCGCGCAGGGCGGTGTTGCTTCATCATAATAACCCGACAAAACATACGTTGGTACATTGATCAGGTGAAGGCGATCAATCACACTCCATGTTTTAAGCGTGCCCACCACAAAGAATTCATTAGGCCCGTTCATCACATGATAAACGGTGGGGTTGCGGGCCACCTGTTCGAACGACGCAACAACCTCTGGAGGGAAGGGCACAACGCGGCAGACGTGGCGCTCGTAAACCCACATTGTTGCGTCTTGATATTCTTTGCTGTCGGTCGTGCCTGCAGCTTCGTGTTTGTTCAGCGCATCTTGGATGGGCTGTGGCATCAGCGAACGCATACGCGCAGCTTCGCTCATCCACAGCGCCATCGAAGCGGGTGAATTTGCGATTGTCAAAGACTTCAAACCTTGCGGTCTGGTGGTGCCATATTCAGCGCCCAACATGCCGCCCCAACTTTGGCCCAGAACATGAAAGGCTTTGCGTTGGCCCAAATGGTCAATCAGATTGTTCAACTCATCAATAAAAAGTTGCACTGTCCAAAAGTCACCGCCTTTGTCAGGCAACAACGTGGAATTGCCACAGCCGATTTGGTCATAGTGAATAACTGCCCGGCCATCATTTGCCAGAAGCTTATAAGCATCGATGTAATTATGCCCAACCCCGGGCCCACCGTGGAGAAGAAATATTGGCGGTTTTTTAGAGTTGAGATCGCCCGTTATGCGATACCATGTTTCATAAGGGCCGAACTTTGCGCGGCCTTCAAGCTGCTTCAACGCGGGCATTTAACGCCTCATATTTTCCCTGAGCGATCAACCTATTTCGAATTTTTACGAATGGCAATGACGATTTAGGGATTGACAGTTTTGTCGCAGCACGCGAATTTCAACACCATGAAATGCACCCACACCATTCACGATCACACCTGCCACCATGGCTGGAACAATGCCAACACACCTGCACTTTGGGTGAAACCTGGTGAGACAATTGAGTTTCACACCCAAGACGCAAGTGGCGGGCAACTCAATGCAAAATCAACTTTGAGCGATTTGCAAAAGCTTGATTTTGGCAAAGTGAATCCGGTTACTGGCCCTGTCTATGTTGATGGCGCTGAACCAGGTGATGCCATTAAAGTGACACTGCTTGAATTTGCTGCTTCTGGCTGGGGCTGGACTGCTAATATCCCGGGTTTTGGCTTGCTGGCAGACCAGTTTAAAGATCCGGCCTTGCATATTTGGAAATATGACGCGGTTGCCATGGGCCCGGCTTTGCACAGTTCAGCTGCACGTATTCCGTTAAAGCCATTCTGTGGAACCATTGGTTTGGCGCCGGCTGAACCTGGGCTTCATTCGGTTGTGCCGCCGCGGCGCATGGGCGGCAATTTAGACATTCGCGATATTGCGGCTGGCACTGAACTTTATCTTCCCGTTGAAGTGGCGGGCGGGCTTTTCAGCTTGGGAGATACCCATGCAGCGCAAGGCGATGGCGAAGTGTGCGGCACGGCAATTGAGAGCCCATGTATTGTTTCTGCCAAGCTGGAATTGATCAAAGGCGCAAATTTGGCCTTCCCGCGGTTTACAACGCCGGGGCCTGTCACCCATCATCTCGACGCAAAGGGCTATGAAGTGACCACCGGCATCGGGCCTGATTTAATGCAAGGTGCACGCGATGCGGTGCGCGGCATGATTGATCTGTTAAGCGCGCGTTATAAGCTTAGCGCGGTTGAAGCCTATATGCTGTGTTCCGTATGTGGCGATCTGCGCATCAGCGAAATTGTCGATATGCCCAACTGGGTGGTGTCGTTTTATTTTCCACGAGTTGTGTTTGAATAAAACAGCGCCTTCGCTTCGCGCGCAAGCGCTCATGGCTTTGCTTGCGGCCGTATTTTTCTGGGGCACATCTGCGGTGTTTTTGCGAACCACAGCACTTTCCTTGGCGCCTGAAAACGCGCTTTGGCTGCGCTATATCGTGTTGGTGCCGCTGTTGGCGGGTGGTTTGTTTTTCAGTGGGCAATGGCACATTGCCAAGGCCCATTGGCCAAGGTTGGCTGTTACATCATTGGGCATGTTGGGCTCTGCATGGTTTACGATTCAAGGTTTTGCGCGGGTGGCCGCTGGCCTTGGCACAGTTATTCAAATGGTGGAACCCATCATCATTGCCTTACTTGCAGCCTTATTGATCAGCGAAACTTTAACGTGGCGTTTGTGGGCGGGGCTTGCCATCGCCATTGTGGGTGGTGTGGTGATTTTTTGGCCAGATTTAAATGCCGCTGCACAGCAGCCATTAAACGGCTGGGGTGTTGTGGCCCTTTTGTGTGCCAGCACAAGCTGGGCAGCATACACCATCGGTGCCAAGCCACTGCTTACGGCTTACAGCGGATTTACCGTTACAGCGTGGAGCACGTTGATCGCCGCACCCATTATATTCCTGTTGGCAAGCAAGCCCTATTCTGAACTTCTGCTTCATACGCCAGCGTCGTCTTGGCTAGAGATTTTATATCTGGCCGTGTTCAACTCTATTCTGGGCAATGTGTTGTGGACATTTGGCACACAACATCTTGCTGGCGCAGCCGTTGGGTCATTTCTTTATTTGTTGCCACTGTTTGCCATTCTCGCAGGTTATCTATGGCTTGGCGAAGCTATTACACCCAGCCTGATTATCGGTGGCCTTATTGTGCTGGCAGGTGTTGCTTTGGCGCAAACTCGATTGCATGGCGTTTGATTTGGGCGGGGCCTTAGGCTGGCTTTTTCTTGCCGCTTAATGTGCTGGCTGTAAACCAGCTTAAAATCGCCAAGGGTGCGCCAACGCCATAGATCCATGGGGTGCCGAAATGTTGGCCAAGGGTGCCCAGAAGGGGCGGCCCCAGCAGAAATATCATGAACGAGGTTTGTACCATCGAGGCCACGTTGATGGCCGATGGTCGATCTGTCATTTGGGCAGCGGCTGAAACCGCCAGCGGGAACATGGCGCTGTTGCCAATGCCGATCAGCGCAAAGCCCAGCAACGATAGTGCGGGGTTGATCGCCAAGAACACAACAACAGTGCCTGCAAACAATACGCCTGAAAGAATTCGCGATACGGTTTCAGGTGAATGGGTTTCGATATAAGCATCGGCGAAAAAGCGGGTGACGGCTTGTGAAAGCGCCACTGTGGCCACAGCGATGCCAACCACAAATGGCCCAGAGGCGAACATCGATTGCATATAGATTGCTGACCAATCAATGCCAGCGCCCTCCATCAGCATGGCAGAAATTGTTACCGCGACGAGGCTTAGAATGGCCAAGCTTGGCAGAGCAAATTTGGGCCGCGCAATATCTCCTTCTGCTATGCGTGTTGGCGAATGTTCAAACTTGCCCAGAAAAACTGTAACACCAATGGCAATTGCGGGTGCAATAAGGGCCAAGCCAAGCTGTGGTGAAATGTTCGCTTGTGCCATGGCGGCCCCGGCCAAGCCTGCTCCAAAAAAACCAAAGCTCCAGAATGAATGGGCGCGGTTCATAATGCGCCTGCCCATCAAATGTTCCACACGGTCTGCTTCCGTGTTCAACACAATTTCAATGCAGCCGATCAAAAAACCAATCGGCAACAGCGCCAAAAAAAACAGCGGCGGGCTTATGGCATGCACAGCCAAAGCATAACCAATGGCCACACAAGGAATGGCCGCGAGAATGGTGCGCCGAAAGCCAAACCGTTCAACCCAAGGTGCCGCAAACGTCAGCGCTAACATTGTGCCAGCGGGAACGCCAATCAAGCTGAGGCCCAAGGTTTGATCGCCCACACCCATATTTTGCTTCACATCGGCCATGCGCGGAAAAATGCTGCCCATGGCAACGGCATGAAGAAAAAAACCAGCGAATATACGGTGATGCGGGGCCAAGTTAACACCAAGAGTCATGATCAGTCCTGTTCAAATATGCCTTCAATCTTGCATAATCGTGCAAAACGTGCAAGAACAAATGCCAATATGCAGGATGTGAAAATGCTGACAGACGAACGCCATAATTTCATTCGCACTGAACTGGCTTTGAAGGGCCGCGTTTTTGCCGGCGATTTGGCAGAACGGTTTGGCGTTTCAGAAGACACAGCGCGGCGAGATTTGCGAGAGCTGGCCAAGGATGGTTTGTGCAAGCGGGTTTATGGCGGTGCCTTGGCGCCCAGTGCTGGCTCTCTTGGTGAACGCAACTGCCATTTAACCAATGAAAAGTTTCGTTTGGCGCAAATGGCTGTAAAGCTTATTCGGCCCGGCCAAACATTGTTTATTGATAGTGGCTCTACGAATATTGCAATCGCTAAAGCCATTGCCAACACTATGGAATTGACCGTGGTTACAAATTCTTTGGGTGTGGCCGTGGCGTTGGCAGATCACAAGGCAATTAAGTTGGTCGTTTTGGGTGGTGCTTATCATCATGATCTTGGCATGTGCAGCGGGGCAGAAACGTTAAGTGCTATATCGCAAATCAATGCAGATCTTTTATTTCTGGGTTCATGTGGTGTTGATGCGGTTCGCGGTGTGACAGCTTTTGATTCCGTTGAGGCCGAGATCAAACGCGCGATGGTGAAGAACAGTGTGGACATTGTTGTTGCCGCAACAGCTGAAAAACTTTCAACGGCGGCCCCTTACCATGTGGCGGGGCCAAAATCTATTCGTCATCTTGTCGTCGCCCAACCCGTTGCTGCTTTGGTGTTGTCGAAATTCAAACGCCAAGGTGCCACCATCCACTTGGCATGAACACAGTGCGCTTAAGTGCGCGCAGACATCTGGTTATCCAAGCTGTTCAAATTGCCCAACACATCAAATAGAAATGTGTTAAGCGCCAGTTTGCCAGAATCTTCCAATCCTTGTTCATCGCCCAACACAAAATTGCGCAGGCTGAAGCGTTTATCAGAAATAGCCACAGCCACATCACGGGGCAGGGCAGGCAGCACCAACGCACTTTCATCAGGCGGCCAAGATGATCCTACGTTTTCGTTGCGCACTGCCACGAAAAGATCAATACCTTCTTGCTCATAAATAACTTTTGCGGCTTTGAGTGATGCCGCCACGCGATCCACCACATAAAAAACCACAATGCGAAAGCCTTCGCGCTTGGCTTCTTCAAAGACATTGAGTTCTTCGACAGCTTTGAAAAAATCCCAAAGATGGCGGGCGGGCAAATCGACAATATAATCGCGGCCCGGTGCTGCAAGAATTGTATCGAAAACCTTCATCTGCCCTTGCATTGTGGCAAAATCAGCCAGTGCCGTGCGGCCGGGAAAGAACTGCCGAAGCGGGCCATCTGGCGCATCGGTATCGATGATGAAGGGATCTTTGCCATCGAGCAAAAGATAGTCAGTCAAGAGCCGCGCCAGCAAAGTTTTGCCGTTGCGGTTCTCGTCTGAGGCCGTGATATAAACCGTGGGAGGGTTGGCCACGGGGCTTTATGCGTTAGACAAGGTTGGGTGCGCGGCCGCCAGAGGTTATCTCTTGCAACATTTGCACATGTGCCAATTCGGCATCAATCTCTGAAATCCACTTTTTGACATAGCCACGCAGCACGAACGAGAATTTGCCTGCAGATCCATCGGCGGCTTTGTTTTCAATGAAATCTTTGAATGTAACACCAGCCACATCCACCTGCTCATAGGCCATTTCATTTAATTTCGGAATGTTGATCTCTTGGGCCTTGGGAATGGCTGAAAAATATTTCTTGTGGGTGGCGTCATCCCATTCAAAGAAATTGGTTTCGTTGATGGAGTTCCTTGCCACAACATAGCTGACCCCTTGCAGATATTTTGCAATCTCGCCAATTTCATCAAGCGAAGCGATCGACGACCCAACAACATGCATCAGCCCCATGTTGAACACGCCATTGCGCGCGGCTTCCAATACGCCGATGCGTTCAAATAAATCCAACGCATAAGACAAATTGCCAGCCTTCAGATCAACAATGGTGACAGGCACGTTGGCAGATTCCATCGTGTCCAAAACTTTCATCTGGTGGGCCACGTTGGATAGGTCAATCACCTCAGTGATGGCTGGATAAAACCGGCGCAAGCTGCCGCGTGGGTTTTCGGTATCGAAAGCCCTCGTTAAAACATTTTTGCGAGCAAAATAGTCTAGCAACGCGCGCGACAATGTGGTTTTGCCAACGCCGCCCTTATCAGCGCCGACGAGAATTAAAGTTGGTTTCATAAATGCCTCCGATTGAAGTGAATTTCCCGTCGCCGCCCGACAAACGAAGCACTTATCTAACATGGATGGTTTTTTGAGTATACGAATAATCAGCACTTAGTCGCCGCCATTAACGGTGGTGCGACAATGATTTGAGCCGTGGCCCATTCCCGGCTATAAGTGCTCGCATGTCACAACACACCGTTCAAAAACGCCTTACGGCACCTGATATTCGCGCCCGCAAAAACATGGCGCCCATTGTTTCGCTTACATCTTATCACGCCCACACAGCTGCTATTGCTGATAAATATGTCGACTTTCTATTGGTCGGCGACAGCCTTGGCATGGTGATGCACGGGTTTGAAACCACATTGCCTGTGCCCCTTGAATTGATGATTATGCATGGCCGTGCTGTCACACGCGGGGCAAAGCACGCCTTGGTGGTGGTTGATATGCCATTTGGTTCTTATGAAGAAAGCCCGGCGCAAGCGTTTCGCAATGCCGCTAAGGTGATGAAAGAAACTGAATGTGGCGCCATCAAAATTGAGGGTGGCTTGCGCATGGCTGAAACGATCAAGTTTTTGTCAGACAGGGGCATTCCCGTCATGGCGCATATCGGGTTGACCCCACAATCCATCAACGTGTTTGGAGGTTTTAAAACCCAAGGCCGTGAACGCGCGCAATGGGCCGCCATCGAAGCCGACGCTGTAGCCGTGAGTGAAGCTGGCGCATTTGCTGTTGTGCTTGAGGCAGTAGCTGAACCCTTGGCCGCAAAAATTACCAAAATGATTGATATTCCCACAATCGGCATTGGCGCATCGGCCTCATGTGATGGCCAGATTTTGGTGATGGAAGATATGTTGGGCCTTTCACCGCGCGTGCCAAAGTTTGTGAAAGAATTTGGCGAAGTGGGCAAGGCCATTGAAAAAGCCATTGCATCTTATGCCGATGATGTGCGGACAAGGGCATTTCCGCTGCCAGAAAACACGTATGACGTGAAAGATTAAAGCTTCTTGGTGGTGGCTGATTAGAACTCTTGGCCGAATCGGGCTAACAAAGTTTTGTAATGCTTAAAAGGGGAAAATTACCATGAGCAAAAGAGACGAATTGATCGCCAAGTATGCTGGCGATTTGAAAGATAAATGCGGCATGACTGCTGATATTGATTTGTTGACCAAGGTTGTAATCGGCTGTGGTCCTTCGATTTATAATGCTGATGCTGCAACTGTTTCGGCCACACAAGAATCTGAGCTTGAAACCGTGAAACAAAACTTCCTGATCAAGAAGTTGGGTTTGGCCAACGGGCCAAAGCTTGATGAAGCCTTGGCCAAGGTTATGGACACCTATGGCAAATCCAACCGCAATAAGTATCGTGCGGTGGTTTATTATATGTTGACCAAACATTTCGGCAAAGAAGCCGTTTACAAATAAGGGAAAGGGCTTCGGCCCTTTTTTTATGCGCGCCGTTTGTTGCAGACGGTTCTGAATCGAGCATTCTCAATTTAGACACACATCACACTATGCTCTGGTGAATCAGAGGTGATGTGATGGGCATAACAAGGCGCAAGTTTGTGGCTGCGGTGGCTGGTGTTGTTTTGGCGCCGCGCATTGCCGTTGCCCAAACGCACCGCGGCATCACTCTCACCGCTGAAAATGCAACGATGGCCTTGGTTAAAGGCGCAAACAAAACCCCGGTTTGGCGGTTTGAAAAAAATCACCCCGTTGCCATCTTGCGCGCCAAACAGGGCCAACTGTTTGAAGGCCAGATTGTGAACATGCTCGACAAAGAGTTGTGGCTGCACTGGTTTGGCGTGCGTGGCGATGTCAAGGCTATGACCATCAATGTTCTGGCAAAAACCACACAAAGCTTTTCATTCACCCCGCCAGATGCAGGCACATTCTGGTTTGGGCCGTTGCTGCACGCTTCTGAACAGCGCGATCGTGGGCTTTATGGCATGTTGATTGTTGAGGAAGTTGTTCTGCCGCCATTGCAAGATGTGCCACTTCTTGTTGATGATTGGTTGCTTGATGAAAAAAGCCACATCATTGAAGGCTTCGAAAAATTAGATATGGCGATTGCCGAAGGGCGCATGGGCAATTGGTTCACGGCCAATGGTGTGTTTCACGCTAAGATTAAAGTTGATGCGGGCAAGCCTTTGCGTTTGCGGGTTCTCAATGTTGCCAATGCCCGCACCATTCAGCTTTCGATGAAAGATGCCGAAGCAGAAATTTTGGCGTGGGATGGCCAGCCCATCATGCCCGCAATGGTGGGCCGCGAAGCCTTGGTTTTGGCACCAGGCCAACGGGCCGATATTTTGGTGAAAAGTTTGCGAAACGAAATAACGCTTGAACTCGATATGCCCGAAGATGTGGTTGAACTGGCCTTTCTGGTGCCTAGTGGAAAAGGCCCCACCGCCGCTCTGCCTGCTGATTTTAAGTTGGTGGCCAACCCCTTAGCGGTATTGGGAGATTTGACCACGGCGCGGCATATTGCGATTGTTCTTCAAGGTGGGGCCAAGGGCGGCTTGAAATCTGCAAAACTGGGCGACAAAGATCTTGAAATGCGCGGCCTGTTGGAACACGGGTTGGCTTGGGCCATCAATGGCATTGCAGGCATTGGCGGGCCAGTGTTGTTTGACGCCAAGAACGGCGAAACGGTTGTTCTGGATGTTGAAAATCAAACCAGCTTTCCCCAGCCGTTGCATCTTCATGGCCATGTTTGGCAGGCCATAGAGCAGGGCGGTTTGCTGTTGGGGGCAGCCCCTTGGCGCGATACGGTGGTGGTTCCAGCCCTTGGAAAAATGAAATTGGCCTTGGTTTGCGACAATGTTGGCCTGTGGGCAATTCAAAGCCTTATTGCTGAGCGCAGCGACGCAGGGCTGATCGGGGCATTTTCGGTTGTGTGAATTGCCTTGATTTGAGCATCTAGCTGATTTACTCACCACTCAACAATGGAGCTTGATTTTGAGCGAGAGTGATGACGCCATATTCCGCGAGGTGGACGATGAAGTTCGCCAAGACGAATATAAAAAACTGTGGGACAAATATGGCAAATATGCAGGCACCGTGGCTTTGCTGTTTGTGGGTGCCGTTGCCGCTTGGCAAGGCTTTCAATATTATCAGTTAAAGCAGGCCGAAGACGCCAGCGTCATTTATTTTGACGCGTTGAAAAAGGCTACGAATGGCAAAAGTGAAGATGCGCTGGCCGCTTTGGCTGTGGTGCATCATTCTGGCTATACCCAACTTGCCCAAATTCAACAGGCTGGCATTCTTGGTGCCAAGGGCGACGTTGAAAAAGCGGTGGCCGCTTATGATGCGTTTTCTGCTGATGCAAAGTCTGATCCGGCGCTGGCAGATTTGGCCCGCATTCGCGCGGGCTATTTGCTGGCCGACACCCAATCGCCAGATCAACTGCTGCCACGATTGGGCCGCTTTGATAAAGACGATGCGCTTTGGCACAACGAGGCCCGTGAAATTTTCGGGCTTTCAGCATGGCGTGTGAAAGATTATTCCATGGCTGATCGTTATTTCAAAGCCGTTGTGGCAGACAAAGAATCGTCAGGTGCCATGAAGCAACGTGCTGAAATGATGCTTCAGTTAATTTCTCCCAACTTGAAAAAGTGAACACCAAGATGATGAAAAAAATAGTGATTGCCGTTCTCGCTGTTGCGGTTCTTTCTGGCTGCACAACTTTGAAAAAAGTTACAGGCCAGCAAAATGATACAGTTTTGCCCGGTGCACGCGAAGATATTTTGCCGCCAAACCAGCAAACTGCGCGTGATCCGATTGTGACAGGCCAACCGCAAATGCCCGACAATGGTGTTGCATCAAAGCCCATGGTGCCACAAGGCACTGCGCCAAAAGGAACAGCACCCTTAAAAATGCCCGCACAATCGGCAGGCGATGCGCCTTGTGATCCGAATGTTGATTTGTGCCCCGAAGCTTTGCCGCCAGATCCGTTGCCACCGCCATCCGTGGCAGCACCGGTGCCCGTCAAGCAAGCCATGGCTAAAAAGCCTGTTGCCGGAAAGGCCGATGCCAAGCCGCTTGGTGTTAAAAAGCCAGTGATTATCAAGAAGAAGAAAAAGAAGGTCGTTGTGGCAAAGCCCGCCGTGCCCGCTGATGCGGCGGCGCCCGCTGTGCCAGCAGTTCCTGCGGTTCCAGCTCCGCCGCCACCGACGCCGCCTGCGCAATGACAGTCACCGTCGCCATTCTTGGGCGCCCAAACGTTGGAAAATCAACCTTGTTCAATCGCTTGATTGGGCAAAAGATTGCCCTTGTCGATGATCAACCCGGCGTTACGCGTGACAGGCGCGAGGGCGTGGCCCAGCTTGCTGACATTAGTTTTAATGTGTTCGATACGGCTGGTTTTGATGAAGCAAAAAAGGGCAGCTTAGAGGCGCGGATGAGCGAGCAAGCCTCTGAAGCAGCGCGCTTGTCAGACCATGTGTTTTTTGTGATTGATGCGCGTGCGGGTGTAACCCCAGTTGATAAAATGTTTGCCGAGAAAATTCGCAAAATTGGCAAGCCTGTGACAGTCTTGGCCAATAAGGCTGAAACCAAACTTATTCAACAAACTGTGCCTGAGGCATTCTCTTTGGGCTTTGGTGAACCCTTTGCCATTTCAGGCGAACATGGCGAAGGCTTGGAACACATTTATGGCATTGTGAAGCCGTTGGTTGTGGCTGATCTGAAGATCAACCCTATTGTTGAAGAAGAAGAAATCGAAGAACGTTTTGATCCTGATTATGAAGGCCCTGAAAAGCCGCTGCGGCCCTTGCGGCTTGCCATAATTGGCCAACCCAATGCCGGCAAATCAACCTTGGTCAACACGCTTTTGGGTGAAGACCGTATGCTCACAGGCCCTGAAGCTGGCATCACGCGCGATGCCATTTCCAATGATTGGGAATGGCAGGGCCGCGAGATTAAGTTATGGGATACAGCGGGTATCAGACGCAAAGGCAAAGTGAAGGAAAAGCTGGAAAAACTTTCAGTCACTGACGCGTTGCGCGCCGTAAAATTTGCAGAAGTTGTTGTGGTGTTGGTGGATGCTTCCTTCTCAATCGAGAAGCAGGATTTAACGCTGTGTGACCTGATCGCCCGCGAAGGCCGCGCCATTGTGTTGGTGTTGAGCAAGTGGGATTTGGTTGAAGATAAAAACGCCGCACTTAAAAAAGTGAACGAGATTATGGAAGATATTTTGCCCGAAATTCGCGGCCTTCCGATCGTCACACTTTCAGCCAAGCAGGGGCGCGGTGCTGAAAAAATGATGCAGGCGGTTTTCGCCGCCGAGAAAAAGTGGAACATTCGCATTTCCACATCCAAGATGAACAAGTGGCTGGAAGGTGCGATCTCTAAAAACCCGCCGCCAGCACCGGGTGGGCGTCGTATTAAAATTCGTTACGCCACCCAAGCCAACGCACGGCCACCGACGTTTGCATTGTTCGGCAACCAACTTGATAAGTTGCCACAAAGCTATCAACGCTATTTGATGAATGGCTTGCGCGAAACATTGGGGCTTGAAGGCATTCCCATCCGGTTTGCCTTACGCGGAACCAAGAACCCGTTTGATAAGTAAGAGTCCTCGCCCGCGAAGTGGGCATGAACGCTTACGACATCTTGAACAAGCCTGTCTTGGCAAATTTATACACCGCTGCACTATCAGCAAATTCATCTGTACACAGAGGAATAATTTGCACGGCCACTTCATCGGCTGTAGGCAAATCCATCGGGTCTTCGCCGGGCATGGCTTCGGCGCGCATTCTCGTGCGGGTGGGGCCGGGGCTGAACATGTTGGCTTTGACTGAGGTTGTGGCGGTTTCAGCAGCATAGGTTTTAACCATGGCTTCAAGCGCTGCCTTGGAAATGGAATATGCGCCCCAATAGGCGGGCGTTGAATGGGCCACACCAGAGGTTACAAACACCGCGCGACCATGAGGGGCGGCGCGCAGCAG
>JAYUHQ010000061.1:0-2328 GCA_043766895.1 Aestuariivirga sp. | reverse complement strand
CCGTTCATGACCGTGTTAAAGATCGTATGTATACGGAGCAATTTGATAATGTGATCGTGGCCAATGGCCATTTCTCCACACCCAATGTGCCTGAATTTGAAGGCATTCGTTCGTTCAATGGCCGTGTGATGCATGCCCATGATTTTCGCGATGCGTTGGAATTTAAAGGCAAAGATGTGTTGATCGTTGGCCGTTCTTATTCGGCAGAAGACATTGGTTCGCAATGTTGGAAATATGGTGCTAAATCTGTCACCGCAACTTATCGCTCTAAGCCCATGCATTTTGATTGGCCGAAGGGGTTTGAACAGCGCCCACTGTTGCAAAAGCTTGTTGGCAAAACCGCGCATTTTAAAGATGGCACCACCAAAGATGTGGATGCGATTATTCTGTGTACGGGCTATCAGCATCACTTCCCATTTTTGGCAGAGGACTTGCGTTTGAAAACCGCCAATCGCCTATGGCCGCTTGATCTCTATAAGGGCGTGTTGTGGGAGCAAAATCCAAAACTTTCTTACATGGGCATGCAAGATCAATTCTACACATTCAATATGTTTGATGCCCAAGCGTGGTATGTGCGCGATGTTATTTTGGGCCGCATTAAATTGCCCAAACAAGACGTCATGACCAAAAACTCTAAAGCCTGGCGCAAGCGCGAATTGAAATTGGAAAATGATGAACAGATGATTCAATTCCAAGGCGACTATGTGAAAGAATTAATCGCCGCCACCGATTATCCAAAGCTAGACACCGAAGCCATCAACCAAACGTTGGTGGAATGGGAGCACGACAAAGCCCATGATATTATGGGCTATCGCAACAAGGCCTATCGCAGCATTGTTACAGGCACCATGTCGCCCGTGCATCACACGCCATGGCTGGAGGCGATGGATGATTCACTTGAGACTTATTTGAAGGTGAAGTGATTAGTTCCATTATTTTTTTTGGATTGCCGTTGCGATATCGTCAGCAAGAATGTCTAGGATTTGCGAAAGATTTTCTACTTTCTCAGCTCCTATTCGTTTTTCGTATTCGCGTTCAATGCGCTTTTTAACTGCATTTGCGTCATGCTGAGCTGCAAGTCCTAATTGGGTGAGAACCACAATCTTTCCACGTTTATCATTTGGATCTACTTGACGTGTTACGACACCGTCAATTTCGAGATCATCAATCAGCTGTTGAACAGCTTGCTTTGAAAAACCCATGCGCTTAACGATCAAATTCTGTGACACGCCTCGAGGACCAATGTAGCGCATGATATTTCCGCGCGCTTCAGAGAAATAATGATGTCCTAACTTGGTCATCTCAATGTCGAACTGCTTTTTCCAAAGCTCACTCATGCGCCACAACCTTGCACCAATGTGATTTTCGAGCGGTGGATAAGTTAATTTGTCAAGATTCTTGACCACTTACAAATTCCCATATATAGTCAGTTTTCTTGACTAACTTTAAGCCCGAACTTAACATATTGACCGAAGGAAAACCATCCAAATGCCGTTCATCTTTTCTTCTGACGTTAAACTATTCACTTTGCCCAACGTAATTTTTGCAGCACTGGCTTCTCCTTCCACGGGTTCAGTCGAAAACGCGTGTTGGAAATTCAAATTGGCCGCAAAATCTTCGGGACAAACCCACCAACTCACCAGAGAGGAAATTATAGTCGTCATCACGGGAAGCGCCTTCGTTCAAATTGGCAAAGAGGGCAATGTTATTACAGCTGGTGACGCAATAATAGTTCCTGCTTATACTGACTTTGCAATCTCGAATGAAAGTAATGAAGATTTTGAAGGTATTGCTGTGCTGCCCGTAGGTGGTCAAGCCATGATGATTGATCAGCAAATATTTACTCCGCCTTGGGCACTTTAAGTTGCCCTAAGTTCTTGGCCGCGTTTTATCGGGATCGTAGTGTGCAAATTTAACAATGCGGGCGGGCAATCTTTTTTGATGCCCGTCTAATTTTCCGATTTCAACTTCCGTGCCAAGTTCGCTGTTTAAAATATCCATGCGCGCCAGTGCAATGTTCTTGCCCAAAATGGGTGATCGGCATGAACTGGTCACAACACCCACTTGCGCGCGGCCGATATGAACACAGTCCCCATGACCTACAGCTTCGTTTGAATCAATTTCCAGGCCAACAAGTTTGCGGCGCGGATTTTCTTTGCGTTGAATCAGCGCCGCCTTGCCGATAAAATCATCAAGCTTGGATTTCAGTGGAACTGTAAAACCAATGCCTGCTTCAAAAGGATCAGTTTCTGAATTGAATTCGTAATTGGCAAAAATCAAACCGGCTTCAATGCGCAACATATCCAAGGCTTCGAGGCCAATGGGAAC
>JAYUHQ010000060.1:0-2331 GCA_043766895.1 Aestuariivirga sp. | reverse complement strand
ATCAAATCAAGTTTGAAATAACCATCACGGCCCAAAGCATAGGTGTTGTAGTTGATGGTTTTGGGTTGTTTTGAATCTGCACCCTTGTCTTGAAATTTCATCGACCAAACCAACTTATGTGCGGGTGAATCATATTTTGGCGGCTCAACCCAACCCAAAACTTCCATCGCTGGAAAGCCCTGTTTGATGCGCTCTCCATTACCATCATTGGTGCCTTCGCGAATGGAGCTCAGCAGATCATCGGCATTCCATTTCTTGGCATCATCGTCGTTGACATGGCCTTCCGACAAATAATTTATTGTCATCACCCAATTTTGGTCGGGCGAACGGGGCGCTATGATGCCGACAAGTTCAGGATTATCACCGTTGCCCCAAGATACCATCAGGGCGTTGCTTTCCGCCTTGGGGATGAAATCCATATCGGGCGGCACATGCAATTTTGCTTGTTCGAGAAGCGGCACATCCAATGGGCCATGTTGGGCTACTTTGCTGGCTGCCTCCCACGCTTTTTGCGCTGCCGTTGGTGCATCATCAGCCAGTGCGGGCATGCTTAGAGCTGCAAAAACAAATAGCGTCGCGAATTTATAAGCCATCACTACCCCCAAATCATTTTAGGAGAGAATTACAGAGTTGAAAGCCGGTGGCAAGGGTAGCCTCGCGAACTTAATTCAACTTGCTCTTCACGGCGGCGATTGATTCAGTGATCAGCTTGGCATTGCCTTTTTGATCTGCGATCAATTTTGATGCAGCAGCAATTGCAAGATCCGTCGCAGAGCCGCGCACTTCTTTGGTTGCGGCGGCTTCGGCTTGGGCAATTTTCTGCTCTGCCTGTTTGGTGCGGCGTGCAATTGTTTCTGTCAACTTCTTGCGGGATTCTTCAACATATTGTTTGGCGGAAGATTTTGCCTGTTCAACAATAACCGCTGCTTCTTTAACAGCATCCAAGCTTCTTTGCTTATAATCAGCAAGCAGCTTTTCAGCGTCTTCGCGCAGCTTTTTGGCGTCAGCCAATTCTTTTTCAATCAGCTTGGCGCGATCATCCAATGCCGCACCGGCTTTTTTGTGTGCGCCTGCATAAACCACAACGCCCAAAAACAACACCAAGGCAACAAGGGCAAAAAATGTTTGATCAAACTCAATCATGATTTTTCCCTCAGTTCTTTACGGCGGCAACGGCTTTGGCCGCAGCGGTTTTTAAAACTTTGTCGCCAGTCAACTGGCTTACAATGTCCGTGGCTGTGTCAGCAGCAATATCGTGCACTGATTCCATGGCCTTGGCTTTGGCCTTGGCAATTTTGGCTTCAGCGTCTTTGATTTTGGAGTTTAAAGCGCCATCAAGCTTGGCTTGTTCATCATCAATTTCAGCAGTGACTTTGGCGCGTGTGTCTCGGGCAATATCTGTGGCTTTGCCTTTGGCATCGCTCAATGATTTATCGTAATGCTTGATTGCGGTTTCGGTCTCGTCTTTCAAGGCTTGGGCACGGGCCAAGTCGCCATCGATCTGGCCTTTGCGGGCGGCAATGATGCCGGCCAGCTTTGGCAAAACCAGCCTGCTCATCAACATATAAAGTGCGGCAAAGAAAATCACCAACCAAAACAATTGTGATGGGAAGGTGGACGAATCCAATGGCGGAAATGCTCCGCCGCCTTCTTCTGCTGCCGTTGTTTCAGTTGTTGTCGTTGCCATGATCAAGCCTGTTCAAATAGGTTGATCGGCCCAGAATGAGCCGATCATATTCACAATCTTATGCGTTGCTTATTTTGCAACGAAAAGAAGCAGAAGGGCAACAACCAACGAGAAAATGCCGAGGCCTTCGGCCAAAGCCGCGCCAATCAAGGCGTTGGTGAATTGCGAACCAGCAGCTGCTGGGTTGCGCAATGCGCCTGCCAAATAGTTGCCGAAAATGTGTCCTACACCGATGCCAGCACCGCCCATGCCAATGCATGCGATACCTGCGCCAATGAGCTTTGCTGCTGATGCGTCCATTTTAGTTCTCCTAGTTTCGTTTGGGTTGAAGGTTAATGTGAAGGGTGAAGCGCGTCGTTAAGATAGACGCAAGTGAGAATAGCAAATACGAAAGCCTGCAAGCCCGCCACCAGAAACTCCAGCGCTGTCAACGCTACGGCCATAGCCATGGGTGCAAGCGAGCCTAAAATGCCCACACCGCCCAAGGCCAGAAGGCTTACAACAAAGCCCGCGAACACTTTCAAAACAATATGGCCAGCCAACATGTTGCCAAACAAACGCAGGCCTAAGCTGATGGGGCGCGACAAGAATGAAATGATTTCAATGAGTGAAATGAACGGCAAAATTGCTAGGGGCACGCCATG
>JAYUHQ010000059.1:0-2341 GCA_043766895.1 Aestuariivirga sp. | reverse complement strand
CGTCTGGCGTATAACCTCAAGAGGCGCATCCACCAGCCGTGATGATTTGCCTGTGATGCCCGCACTGTTCACAACATGTGTAATGCTGCCGAACTTCGTAGCTGTTTCATCGAACATGCGTTCAACGTCATCTGGTTTGCTGATATCACCCTGCACTGCGATGGCCTTGCCGCCAGAGTTTTCGATCTCTGATACAAGTGCCAAGGCCCTTTGAAGATCACTGACATAATTGATACCCACAGCATAACCGTTACTTGCCGCAGCACGTGATGTGGCCGCACCAATCCCGCGTGATCCTCCGGTGATCAGCAAAACGTTGTTCATGCCGCCCTCAACATATTCAATGCTTCTGCCGCATCCAATCGGCCATCATAAAGCGCGCGGCCACTGATGGCGCCTGCAAGCTTTTGCGCATCTGGCTTCGTCATGCGGCGCACATCTTCGATTGAAGCAAGGCCGCCCGATGCGATGACGGGAATGGAAACTGCATCAGCCAGCGCCAAGGTGCTTGGCCAATTGATACCGGCCAAAATTCCATCCCGGTCGATATCGGTATAAATAATGGCGGCCACACCAGCACCTTCAAATTTTTTGGCAAGTTCAATCACCCCAAGTGATGAAGCCTCGGCCCAGCCTTCAACAGCTACCTTGCCGCCTTTGGCATCAATGCCCACTGCCACTTTGCCCGGGAATTTTTTGCAGGCTTCTATAACAAGTGCGGGGTTGCGCACAGCCACTGTGCCCAATATTACGCGGGCCAAGCCCTTGGCCAGCCAGGTTTCAATATCAGCCAATGTGCGAATGCCGCCACCCAATTGCACCGGGTTTTTGGTGGCCTTTAAAATATCATCAACCGCAGCGCCGTTCACCGATTGACCTTCAAACGCGCCGTTCAAATCCACCACATGCAGCCATTCAAAACCCATGTGTTCAAAGGCCAGCGCTTGCGCAGCGGGGCTTTCATTATAAACCGTTGCCTGTTCCATATCGCCCAATTTCAGGCGCACGCATTGCCCGTCTTTCAAATCAATGGCGGGAAATAAAATCACGGCTTCCACCGCAAGAAATTAGCAATCATCGTCAAACCCAATGCTTGGCTTTTTTCAGGGTGAAACTGTGTGCCCACCATATTATCATAGCCAACCATCGCTGTGATAGGGCCGCCATAGTCTGCCGTTGCCATCATATCTTCAGGCAAAGTAGTTTCAAAATGATAGCTGTGCACGAAATAGGCATGAAGCCCATCATCGCCGGTTTTGATGCCATCAAGCAGCGCATGCTGAACCATTGGCGTGATGGTATTCCAACCCATGTGGGGAATTTTTAATGTAGGATCAGATGGCGTAATGGGTTTTACGTCCCCCGCCACCCAACCCAAGCCCTTGGTGGTTTCATGTTCAAGCCCGCGCGTGGCCATCAATTGCATGCCCACGCAGATGCCTAAAAAGGGCCGCCCCTTGGCAATCACCTGTTGTTGCATCGCCTCACGCAAACCATCAACGGCCAACAAGCCATCACGACAATCTTTGAATGCACCAACGCCAGGTAAAACCAGCCGATCAGCATCCGCCACATCATCAGGCTTTGCCGAAACAATAATCTTGGCCTTGATTTTATGGTCGAGAGCAGCGCGTTCAAATGCCTTGAGGGCTGAATGCAAATTGCCTGAACCATAATCAATGATAACAGTTTTCATCACTTTGAAAGCGTACCCTTTGTCGAAGGAATAACGTTTTTCTGGCGTGGATCAATTTCCAATGCATCACGCAGGGCGCGGGCGAGGGCTTTAAAACAGCTCTCGGCAATATGATGAGAATTGACCCCATAAACATTTTCAATATGCAGCGTGATGCCAGCATTCATCGCAAAGGCTTGGAACCATTCGCGCACCAATTCAGTGTCGAATGAGCCGATTTTATGCGTGGGGAAGTTCACATTAAAAATCAAAAATGGTCGCCCGGAAATATCCACGGCACACCGCGAAAGCGCTTCATCCATCGGCAAATCGCAAGAACCATAACGCCTGATCCCTTTACGATCTCCCAAAGCTTCTGCCACAGCTTGGCCCAAGGCAATGCCTGCATCTTCCACCGTATGATGGTCATCGATATGTAAATCACCCTTGGCCGAAATTGTAATATCAACCAGCGAATGGCGCGCCAATTGTTCCATCATGTGATCAAAAAAACCAACACCAGTTTTCACATCATAAGCGCCCGTGCCATCAAGATTAACTGACACGTTCAACGATGTTTCAGTGGTTTTGCGAGAAATTTCAGCTTTGCGCATGGTTTATACCCTGTGAAGAGGCGCGTCTTAGCAGACGCAACATAAATTGGCC
>JAYUHQ010000058.1:0-6303 GCA_043766895.1 Aestuariivirga sp. | reverse complement strand
TGGCTGTTGGCGGGCGTGATTATGGCGCTGACCATTGTGGGCCTGCCTTGGGCGCGTTCTTGCTTTATGATTGCGCGTTACAGCTTCTGGCCTTTTGGTTATGACCTTGTGGCACGCGACCAATATTATGGCCGCGAAGATTTGGGCACTGGCACGCTTGGCGCAATTGGCAACGTGATCTGGTTTGTGTTTGCGGGTTGGTGGTTGGCGCTGATGCATATCTCAGCGGCGATTGCTTTAACCTTCACCATCATCGGCATTCCCTTTGCTTGGGCGCATGTGAAATTGGCAATCGCATCTTTATTTCCCGTTGGCAAAACTGTCGTGCCGGTGGATAGCCTTAAACTTTTGCCACCACGTCTGACGCAAAATCGTCCGGCTTGAACCGATAAGGTGTTGAGCAAAACTCGCACACCACTTCAATCGAACCATCTTTGACCATGTCAGCGCGATCACTTGCAGAAAAATTCTGCAGCATCGCGCTGACAGTTTCGTGCGAACAGGTGCAATGGCGGCTGATGGGAATGGCTGGATAAACCGTCACACCATCTTCATGGTAAAGCCTGTATAGAATTTCTTCTGACGTCAGTGCTGGATCAAGCAACTCATGGTCTTCAACTGTGTCCAGCAACAAACGCGCTTTTACCCAATTATCATCTTCAATCGTCTGTGATGTCATGCCCTCTGGCGCATCGCCTTGCTGTTCAGGCAGGGGTGAAGATCCGCCCTCTGATGGCAGGTGTTGCACCAAAATAGCGCCCGCGCGCCAATGCGGTTGCTTTTCTCCACGCGCAAACAATGGCCCCGCCGCCACGCGTAGCCGTGTGGGGATTTGTTCAGACTGCATAAAATAAGTATGTGCAGCTTCAGCCAAGGTGTTTTTATCCAAGGACACAATGCCTTGATAGCGTTCCATATCTTGGCCTTGGTCTACTGTCATGGCCAGATAGCCTTCACCCAGCAACTGCTTCTGGTCTGGTTTTGCCATTTCGGCAACGCGAGGTTTTGAAAATTTGGCGCAGCCGCGAACCCCGCCGGGCGACACAAAATCTGCCACCAACATATTCACCGGCCCATCAGTTTTAGTTTGAATAATAAACTTGCCGTTGAATTTGAGCGCCGTTCCCAAAAGCGCTGTGAGTGCCAAGCTTTCAGCCACAAGACCAGAAACTTGTTCAGGATAATCATGGCGCGAAATTACATCATCCAACACCGCACCCAAGCGCACGATGCGCCCGCGCACGCCAAGGGGTTTAATAGCAAATGGAATAACGTGATCAGAAGTCATTTCAAACCAAAGCAGGAAAGTAAAATTGCTTTTTGGGCATGAAGCCGATTTTCGGCTTCATCAAACACCACTGAATGTGGCCCATCCATAATCTCATCTGTCACTTCTTCATTGCGGTGCGCTGGCAGGCAATGCATGAAAAGTGCGTCCTTGGCCGCATGTTTCATCAGTGCGGCGTTAACCTGATAAGGCCTTAATAAATTGTGGCGGTTTTCACTGTCTTCATCATGCATGGAAACCCAGGCATCCGTGACCACACAATCAGCATGGGCCACGGCCTGTTCAGGCGATGTCATCACTTCAACATCAGCTTTGTTTTGCGTAGCCCAATTTAAAAAATCAGATTGCGGGCGCAAAGTTTCTGGCGAGCCAACTTTAAGCGAGCCGCCCAAAACACCCACAGCTTCAATCCACGACGCGCACACATTGTTGCCATCACCAATCCACGCCACGCGCTTATCGGCAATGTCGCCTTTGCGCTCTTCCAAGGTTAAAACATCGGCCAACACTTGGGTTGGGTGCGTGCGATTGGTAAGCCCGTTGATCACCGGAATTGTTGCCGCAGAAGCAAATTCCAAAAGCGTTTCATGGGCCTTGGCGCGCAACATCACACAATCAACATAACGCGAAACAACACGCGCAGTATCGGCAATCGTTTCACCCCGACCCAATTGCATTTCTGCACCAGACACGGTGAACACTTCGCCACCCAATTGACGAATGGCCATTTCAAACGAAAACCGCGTGCGCGTGGAAGGGCGTTCAAACACCAAGGCGATGGCTTTGCCTTTCAGGGGCAAATCTTTATCTTGCGTACCCTTGGGCAGGTTTTTGCGCGCGTGCTTGCGGCTTGCTGCCGTGTTCAACATCACACGCAATTGTGGCTTGGTGAAATCTTTTAAATCTAAAAAATGCGGCATTTAGTTTTTCTTTTCTAACGCAAGGCACGTCGCTTCAAGTTTTTGAACAGCTGCATTGATATCTTCATCATTCACAATCAGGGGCGGCAGCAAGCGCACCACATTATCACCAGCACCCAAAACCAAAAGATGTTGGCCAAGGGCGGCTTTCACAAAGTCCGAATTTACCACTTTGGTTTTAAGCCCCATCATCAAGCCCTCACCACGCACACTTTCGATGATGGTGGGGTGCATATCTTTCAAGCGCTCAAGCTTTTGCTTCAAGTGAATGGCTTGGCGTTGCACATTGTCTAGAAATCCGTCGCCCAAAACCACGTCGAGCACAGCGCTGCCAACAGCCGTGGCCAATGGGTTGCCGCCAAAGGTTGAGCCATGGGTGGTGGCAATCATGCCAGAGGCGGCCTGTTCGGTGGCAAGCACAGCGCCCAGCGGAAAGCCGCCACCAATGCCTTTGGCCACAGCCATGATATCAGGGGTGACGCCTGCCCATTCATGGGCGAATAATTTTCCGGTGCGGCCCACGCCACATTGAATTTCATCAAACAGCAACAACAGGCCGTGCTTGTCACATAATGCGCGAAGGCCGCGCAGGCATTGGTGTGGCACTGGCCTGATGCCACCCTCACCTTGAATGGGCTCAACCAGAATAGCAGCCGTTTGCGGGCCAATCGCCGCTTCTAATGCTGCATGATCGCCAAATGGCACTTGGTCAAAGCCTTGGGCCTTGGGGCCAAAGCCTTCGAGATATTTTTCCTGGCCACCAGCAGCAAGCGTTGCAAGTGTGCGCCCGTGAAAGGCGCCTTCAAAGGTGATGATATGAAATTTCTCAGGGTGGCCTTGGGCTGCATGGAATTTACGGGCCATTTTTATCGTAAGTTCCATGGCTTCCGCGCCGGAATTGCAGAAGAACACTTTATCAGCGAATGTATTATCCGTCAGCGTCTTGGCCAATTTTTCTTGGCCGGGCATTTGATACACGTTGGATGTGTGCCAAATTTTTTGCGCTTGCTCGGTTAAGGCTGCCACCAAATGGGGGTGGGCATGGCCCAATGCATTAACCGCCACACCCGCGCCAAAATCCAGATAGGCCGTGCCATCTTCAGTGAAGGCATAGACACCCACACCACGCACAAATCCGACATTGGCGCGATTGTAGACGGGAAGCACTGACGAATTCACCGAGGTATTCATAGGCCAACTCCAAAATCAAAAGCGCCGAAACAAGTTCGGCGCATTGAATTATCTCATTTAGTCAAGGGATGAGCGGGGGTCAATGGCAGCTTATGAACAGGTGAGTCAAAAGAGCGCATGGACGAGGAGTCTGGCCACTGCTTAAGTTCTTGTTAACCATAGGGCTGGGCACGAAATCTGGGGAAAACAAGGTCAACAGACTCTGAATTTCTTGTTTATCGGCCTCAGCCCATAGTAGGCTTCAACCAACAGCCTACGAAATGTAGCGTAGTTTTCATGGTAGCGGTGAGTTTTAACGCGGAACAATTTTTTCGCGACGAGGAAGGATTCTGAAATGACAGATGTTGCAGCAGCCCCCGAAAAGGCGATGTGGACAGAAGATCGTGTTTCGACACTGAAGCAGCTTTGGGCCGATGGTCTAAGCGCCAGCCAAATTGCCGGGCGATTGGGCATGGGCGTTACCCGCAATGCGGTAATCGGCAAAGTGCATCGGTTGAATCTTTCAGGCCGTGCCACGCAGCCGCGCTCCACAGCACCGCGCACCGCGCGCAAATCACCCCGCGAGCCTTCAATTCCTGGCCGTTCGCCTTCAATGCCCACTGCAGGCAACACCGCCCTGAAGCCGTTTACCCAAATTGCACCCCGCCCCATGGCCTTGCCTGAACCCAAACCATTGCGTTTGATCGACAGCGCCAAAGACGGCCGCATTACAATTTTGCATCTCTCAGACAAAACCTGCAAATGGCCGATTGGTGACCCAATGCACGAAGATTTCTGCTTCTGCGGCCACGGCCCACGTGAAAATTCACCCTATTGCGAATATCATGCACGCATGGCCTACCAGCCACCCCAAAGCAGGTTACGCAGGACGGGTTGAGGGCGTTTTTTCGCTCTGCAACACAAACATTCTCCATCACCGCCCTTGGGGCGGTGGCCCAGACTTTACCCCAATGTGTCATAGAGATCATTCCAGTTGGGATTTTCCTTCTTGATAAGCGCCAATTTCCATTTTCTTGGCCAGCGCTTTATTGAGGTTTCGCGCTGGATGGCATCAACGACCATGTCGTGGGTTTCGTACCAAACCAATATCTTCACATTATACTTTTTAGTGAACACCGAACCCTTGCCTTCGCGATGCGCAAAAATCCGTGCGGCGAGACTATTGGTTACACCCGTATAGAGCGTGCCATTGCGCTTGCTGGCCAGAATGTAAACATAACCTTGGAGCATAGGACACTATTCAAAGTCTGGGTGGCAGGGTCAAGCCCTGCCATGGAGAATTTTTTAGATATTGTTCAAGGTGGTGCTACCCCCTCACATCACCGTTACTTGCGTGCCCACTTTTACGAATTGATAAAGTTCGCTCACATCATCATTCAGCATGCGGATGCAACCTGACGAGGCGGCGTGGCCGATGGATTTTGGTTCATTGGTGCCATGGATGCGGTAAATCGTAGAGCCTAAATAAATGGCGCGCGCACCCAGTGGGTTCTTTGGGCCGCCTGCCATGAAGGCTGGCAATTCAGGGCGGCGGGCCTGCATTTCAACGGGTGGGCGCCAAGCTGGCCATTGGGTTTTGGCTGAAACTTTGTTGGTGCCCTGCCATTCAAAGCCGGGCTTGGCTGTTGCCACATGATACATAGCGGCGCGGTCCATGCCCAAAACATAAAACAATTGGTTGGTTTTGGTGTCGATGATGATTGAACCGGGCTTTTTGTCGGTTAAATAAGCTACGATTTTAGCGCGCTTGAAAGTGGCTTGGGCTTGTTTGGTGGGCAATTCCACTTGTGCGGTTGGCGGGGCCGAGGCCGGAACGATCACCACACCTTGAAATGGCTTTAGTGTTTGGGCTTGAGCCATTGTGGCAAAGCTTGTGGCCAACACAGCGGCGGCGGCGATTTTGAAAATTGTGTTCATTTTTTTGCTCCCTCAATTCAGTTGATGGTGTGGTTTTACGAGAGCGGCCCTGAACCAAGGCTGAGAGGCTCGTTTATTTTGCGTTCAGAATTGGCTGGGCTATAGTTATCGCCATGACCAAATATCCACAGATCACCGACCCTGGCATTCGCAGCTTTCTGGAAGCTGGCGAACGGTTTTATCCGCCAGATGCCGTCAATTTCACCATGGCGGAACAACGGGCGTTCTATGACAAATATTGCGCACATTTTAGAAAACCACGCCCTGCTTCCATTCAAGTTCACGATTTCACGGTGGGCGAAGTTCAATGTCGCCGCTATACCCCTGAAAGACCCACAGCAAAACTGCTTTACCTTCATGGCGGCGGCTATGTTTTAGGAGGGCTTGAAAGCCATGATGATATTTGTGCGGAACTGGCCGAAAAAGCCCAAGTCGTAGTGACTGCCGTTCAATATCGCTTGGCGCCAGAATTTCCATTTCCCGCGGCTTTTGATGATTGTTGGGCAGTATTGTTAACGCTTGGGCCCTGCATCGTGGCAGGCGATAGCGCTGGCGGAAACTTGTCAGCAGCGCTGTGTTTGAAGGCGCGTGATGTGGCTGGTCCCAAGATCATTGCACAAGTTTTGATCTACCCAGGCCTTGATGGCGATGTTACCAAAGGCTCATATATCACAAAGGCCCATGCACCCGGGTTAACCACGGCTGATACGCTTTATTATCGCAAAATCTATGCGGGCCATCCCCATAAATATGCGGGACCTTTACAGGAAACAGATTTTAACAATTTGCCACCCGCCTTTATTGTGGCGGCAGAGCACGACCCCTTGCATGATGATGCAACAGAATATGCGACCAAGGTGAAGGCTGCGGGTGGCCATGCTGAAGTTCGGGAAGAACCCCTTCTGATCCATGCTTATTTGCGCGCCCGCCATATGAGCAAACCGGCGGCGGAATCTTTTGCAGCAATTGTTGCAGCCATCAAGGGTT
>JAYUHQ010000057.1:0-6321 GCA_043766895.1 Aestuariivirga sp. | reverse complement strand
AGGCCTTTGCGCTGGCCTATGGTATAATGAATTATACCTTGGTGTGTGCCCAACACACGGCCATCAAGATGAACGATATCACCAGCCTGTGCCGCATCGGGCCTGATTTTCAAAATAACATCAGCATAATTTCCCTCTGGCACAAAACAAATGTCTTGGCTGTCGGGCTTATCAGCCACAATCAATCCCAATTGCTCGGCAATTGCTCGAATTTCTGGCTTGGTCAACAACCCCAAGGGAAAGCGCAAATAATCCAATTGCTTTTGCGTCGTTGCAAAAAGAAAATAGCTTTGGTCGCGCGCCATATCAGCTGGCGTATAGAGATCGCGATGGTTTGTTTCAACGCGCGCCCGGCTTTCTACATAATGACCCGTAACCAAAGCCGAAGCAGACAAATCTGACGCACGCGCTAGTAAATCAGCAAATTTCACAGTCTGATTGCACCGCACACAGGGAATGGGTGTAGCGCCCCGCAAATAGCCTTCAACAAAATCGTCGATCACACTTTCTTTGAAGCGCGATTCAAAATCCAAAACATAGTGCGGAATATCAAGCGCAGCGGCAACACGCCTGGCATCATGAATATCTTGGCCAGCACAGCAGGCGCCCTTGCGGCGAATTGCTTCGCCATGGTCATAAAGTTGCAGTGTAATGCCCACAACGTCATAGCCAGCGAGTTTCAACAACGCTGCGGCAACCGAAGAGTCAACGCCGCCCGACATTGCACAAACAACGCGGTGATCTGCCGGATGGCCCGAAAGCGCCATGGCCTGATGAACCAGAGCAATTACCCGAGGGTCAATATTGGGTTTGGAATTCATGGCCTTCTCATGAGCGTTTTACAAAAATCTTTCAAGCACCCCGTTTTATGTATCGAATTGATGCATAAACCGGCAAGTCTTTGCAATTTGTTCACTTCCATTTAGCTCATTCTTAAAGGGTCTGGTGGCAAGTTGAACAGGTGCGAAGGGCCGTTGTCCTTCACAAGGTCAGTTTGTGAGTATGCGTTTATGAATGGTCAGTTGCGTCCACGCGTCAATTACGTCATCGGGCCCGATGGCAGTCCCTTGACGATCGCCGATCTTCCGCCGCCCGGATCCCACCGTTGGGTTATCCGTCGCAAAGCGGAAGTTGTTGCTGCCGTCCGGGGCGGTTTGCTGTCTCTCGAAGAGGCTTGCAGCCGATATACCCTAACAGTTGAAGAATATCTGGGTTGGCAACGCTCAATTGAAAAACACGGCCTTGCCGGTCTGCGCACCACGCGCATTCAACAATATCGCCACTAATCAGATTTTCAAAAATTTAAGAAACCGCGGAGCGAAAGCTTCGCGTTTTTTGTTGTGCACTATGCCAATCAATATTTAGGGCAGATCGTCACCCTTCTCGCCCCAACGATTTTCAAAAATCAGTGATTTCAATTCTGTCCGTTTTCCCCAGCCTTTGCTTTCAAGTTCTGGCTTGGTGTAAAGTTCATCCACATAACCGATGCACAAATATGCAACCGGAACCACATGGACTGGCAAACCCAATATCGTTCTGATCGAAGCATCTCTAAAAATGCTCACCCAGCCAACGCCAATACCTTCAGCCCGGGCCGCCAACATCAAGTTTTGAGCAGCACACACAGTTGAATAGAGATCAGTGTCGCGATTATGTGTTCGGCCCAAAACAAATGAACCGCCGCGATCGCGATCACAGGTGATGCACACGTTAACCGGCGCAGTGGCAATGCCCTCAAGCTTCAGTGAATTATAAAGGGCACGTCTTTCGCCATCAATCATTCCGGCAGCTTCTGCGTTTGATTGCGCAAAGGCCGCGCTAATCTGGCTTTTGGTTTCACTATCGCGAATGACGATAAAATTCCAAGGTTGCATAAATCCCACCGAAGGTGCGTGGTGGGCCGCTGTTAATAATCGTTCAAGAACATCAGGTTCAACTGGCCTTGATAAAAATTGGCTGCGCACATCACGGCGGCTAAAAATGGCGCGGTAAACCGCCGCTTTTTCATTGGCGCTAAATGGGCCAGCGGCCGCAATATCGGCGTTTTCGTCAAACATAATAGTCCCCTCGCTCAACAAAGCTTCAGCGCCATCCACGCGATTGAAGCAATGATGTAAGGCCGGTCTTCTGACTTCGGTTTCAACCTCTGCAACACCTTCCCTGCCACATGTGGCAAGTGGTAACCGTTGCATCGTCAACCTTACAGCGTTGGGCACGTTGCGAAATTACATCGCATTCCCGATTCTCCAGCTCGCGCTGGCACCTTACAGTCAAGCAGACTAGCCAGCCTGCCCGCATCGCACAATCCCCCTTCCCTCTTTTCTTTTGCCATCGCATAAAGGGTTATGCAAAACACATCACAATCCCTTCATGACATTTCCCAAGACCCGCGCAATCAGTCGATTTTAATTTCAATCAACGGCGAACTTATGCCCCGCGAAAAGGCCATGGTTTCAGTTTTTGATTCAGGCTTTATTCTGGGTGATGGCGTGTGGGAAGGGTTGCGTTTGGTGAACGGCGGTGTGCCTTTTCTTCATCAGCATATTGAAAGGCTTTATGAGGGTGCCAAAGCAATTTTTATGGATATCGGCTTAACTCCGGACGCATTGGTGAAGCGCCTTTTTGATTGCGTCGACGCCAACACAATGCACGATGGCGTACACATCAGAGTGATGGTGACACGAGGTGTAAAATCCACACCGTATCAAGATCCGCGTGTAACCATCACGCCGGCAACAATCGTAATTATCCCTGAATATAAACAGCCCAGCCCTGATCAAATGTCACGGGGGCTTTCACTTCACACCGTAAATGTGCGCCGAGGTGCGCCAGATGTGCAAGACCAAAAGCTTAATTCACATTCTAAGTTAAACTGCATAACTGCTTGTATTCAGGCTGCAAATGCAGGTGCTGATGAAGCTTTGATGTTAGATCCACTTGGCTTTGTTGCCACGTGCAATTCAACCCACTTCTTCATCATTCGCCGCGGCCAAGTGTGGACGTCGAGCGGGCAATATTGCATTCCTGGAATTACACGCAGCGTAATTATTCGTCTGTGTACAGAGCTTTCGATTCCCGTTTTCGAAAGGCAATTCTCGCTTTATGATGTTTATGGCGCCGATGAAGCGTTTGTGACGGGAACATTTGCCGGCGCAACACCGGTGCGCATTATAGATGGCAGACCTGTGCGGCACCCCATGTCAACTGCGGAATGGGGCGGAGCCGGGCCAATCACCCAAAAACTTTCCAACGCTTATAAAACTTTGGCGCTGCGCGAAGCCACGCGCCAAATCTAATGTGGGCATTTTTGTTAACAGCAATCATCATTGAATTGACGCCCGGTCCCAATATGACGTGGCTGGCTGTACTCGGCGCAACGCGTGGTCGAACAGCAGCTTTGGCCGCCGTTGCAGGCATAGCGTTGGGCTTGGCGCTTGCAGGATTAATTGCGGCCTTGGGTCTGACCATTCTTTTCGACAATTTTCCCAGCCTGATGACAGCGTTGCGGCTCGCCGGAACTTTTTATCTTTTTTATCTCGCCTATGATGCGTGGAACGATGCAGCCCAAGTTGAGCAAATTACGGCGAAGCCAAAGGTTGCTTTTTTTCGCCAAGGTTTCATTTCCAACGCATTAAACCCAAAAGCCTATTTGTTCTATGCGGCAATCCTTCCACAATTCATTACCATTTCTGATCATCCCAACCAGCAGCTCGCTCTACTGACGGCAATTTATGTTGCTGTTGCCACTTTCATTCATGCCGCAATCGGTCTTCTTGCCGGCGGCATTTCGAGCTGGCTTGCACATTCACCTTCTGCACAAAACGTTCGTCGGGCTCTTGCCATAGCAATAGCGCTCACAGCCATTTGGTTTTTTATTTCAACAGGACATTTGAAATGAACGTTGCACATTCTATCAAAATTGCCATGTGGTCTGGCCCCCGCAATATCTCAACCGCTATGATGTATGCGTTTGGCAATCGCACAGATTGCATAGCCTGGGACGAACCGTTTTATGGGGCCTATTTAACAGCCACTGGTCTGGCTCATCCCATGCGAAACGAAATCCTTAGCGCAATGGAATGTGATTGGCGCAAGGTCGAAGCCACTTGCATATCGCCAGTTGCACGTTCTCTATTTTACCAAAAGCATATGACACATCACATGCTGCCGCAGTTTGATCGCAGCTTTATCCATCAGCTCAAAAATGCTTTTCTCATTCGCGCGCCAGAAAAAGTTTTGGCAAGTTACGCCAAAAAGCATGATGAAGTTTCGCTTCATGCAATTGGGTTTTTAGAGCAAGCAGAGATTTTCGATTTGGTTGCCAATCAATTAGGCCATGCCCCACCCGTGATTGATGCCGATTTACATTTGGCCAATCCACGTGAAAGTTTGCAACACCTATGCCAAGCGCTTGGCATATCTTTTCAAGAGGCAATGTTAAACTGGCCGGATGGGCCAAAACCTTTTGATGGTGTTTGGGCACCGCATTGGTATAATGCGGCATGGTCATCAACCCAATTTGATCCACCAATTGCCAAAAAAATGGAACTACCAGCAGCCCTGCAACGCATTGCTGATCAAGCCCAGCCCTATTACGAAAAGCTAAAGGCTCACGCCATAACAGCATGAGCCCCTTTGTTAATAGCTAGAATATTCGACTTTGTTCAACGTCCCATCACAACGCCAGCCATCATGGCTGGTGATGCAACGATTGGGGTTTTAACAGCCGGAGTTTCTTTCTCGACCAACATTTCTATCTTGCGCAAATCGCCTTCAGCATCTTTTAAGCGCTCAATCATGGTTTCATGTTGATCACGCAACTCGCCCACAGTTTTCAATATGTTGTCGCGGCGCGTCCGAACTGATTTTGCCGCCATCGAATAGTTTACGCTGTTCGGATCAGTCACTCCGGTTCGTTGCTCTTCGAACTTCACATGATTATCAAGATCGTCATGCTTGCGCATAAGGTCTTGGATCATCAAATCCATGTCAGCAACTTGTCGGCGACAATCTTCAACCCGAAAACGGTTCAGCCTTAAAAGACTTTCTCTTGAACGCATCATACCCTCACTCAACGCTACTTACTTGGCGAAACATTCGCTCAGACTCTATTCACGATTCCCCGAATCAATTAGTGCTACGGAATCGTTCATCAGTTACACATGATGAACGAACGGGTTTAAGACCAAGTAAACGTGTTGTTGTCTGCTAGAGTTTTGTTACAGGTCTAATCGTTAAAGCGGCCACCCACAACATATGGTGGCACTTGCTGAAACCCTACCATAGGTGGTGGACCGTTTGTTAAAAATGTGTGTTTTCAGCTTAGGTTTTGTTAACCTTTCTAAGTGTATCTTAACGATCAGGGTTAACATTTCGTAGCTTTGTTAGCTGCGATGCGAATGAAAGATTCCGCAGTTGAACGGAATCGAGAGACAAAGGGGATTAAGATGCGGGTACTGTTGATTGAAGACGACACGGCGACAGCACAAAGCATAGAGCTGATGCTGAAGTCAGAAGGCTTCAACGTTTACACAACCGACCTCGGCGAGGAAGGCGTGGATCTGGGCAAGCTCTATGATTACGATATCATTTTGCTCGATCTTAATCTGCCAGATATGTCTGGTTATGAAGTTTTGAAATCTCTGCGGGTTTCCAAAGTGGGCACCCCGATCCTCATCCTTTCCGGCCTCGCTGGTATTGAAGATAAGGTCAAAGGCCTGGGCTTTGGTGCCGATGATTATATGACCAAGCCATTCCACAAAGATGAATTGGTTGCACGCATTCATGCTGTGGTTCGTCGTTCGAAAGGCCATGCCCAATCAGTAATTTTGACGGGTGAACTGCTTGTCAACCTTGATACCAAAACAGTTGAAGTGGGCGGCCAACGCGTTCATCTCACTGGCAAAGAATATCAAATGCTTGAGCTGCTTTCATTGCGCAAAGGCACAACCCTTACCAAAGAAATGTTCCTCAACCACCTTTATGGCGGCATGGACGAACCAGAACTCAAAATCATCGACGTGTTTATTTGTAAGCTCCGCAAGAAGCTGGCCAACGCCGCGGAAGGCAAGAACTTCATCGAAACCGTATGGGGCCGTGGTTATGTGCTGCGCGAAGGTGCACCGCCAATGCCTGGCCATGAACACGAAGAAGAAATGCTGCGCATCGCATAAACTTCGAACCAGAAATTTTAAAAGCCCGGCCTTAAAAGCCGGGTTTTTCTTTGGCGCTTTCTTCACGCAAGGACGACACTGAATGCATGGACGGCGAACGTCTGGAGCAGTTCTTCGCTCGCGCGGCCCGCGGCGCCTGGTCGGCTGA
>JAYUHQ010000056.1:0-6340 GCA_043766895.1 Aestuariivirga sp. | reverse complement strand
AGCTGAATCCTTGCGGTGCTTTGTAGGTGATGAAAACCTGACTGTCGGGAATATCGCCCGGCGGTGATACTTCGGGTGTCACTGGAACTTCCGTTCCGGCAACGCTTTGCGTGACGTTCAAAAGACTTAATACCAAGGCGCTTGAAAGCAACAATCTACGGTTCATCGGGTTTCTCCAACTTAAAACATCATGGGCCGCCCCTGAAGATTTACTTGGATTCGCCAATCGCTTTGAGCAGCGCATTCAGGGCATCGCTGCTTGCTGCAACTGTGGGCGCTCCGGCGCGCAATTGCTTCAAGGCTTTGTCGAGTGCATTATCAATTACGGTCCACTTATCCTTATTCAAAGCTTGCAACTTCTTATGGGAAACATCCCACGCGGTTTCCAAGTCCTTGATGCGCGTTTTGGCTTCTGGCAGTTTGCCTGCCGTTACCAATTTCAACGTGTCTTCAGCGATGGTTTTGAAAGACGAGAGATCGCCCAAAGGTTGCGCCGAAGCTGGGGCTGATACCGTATCAGTTTTCACGCCAGCTTTTGCTAAAACATCCATCACAACCTTGTGGCACGTTTCATCATCATCTTTGCGCATGGCAGCGCCGCCTGCTTCACCAGCCTTGGCCATTTCAGTTTTCAAATCTGCTGGAAGATTTGGCGCAGCCATGGCGGTTTCAAGGAGACCAAGATCGGCTTCACAATCAGCATAGGCAGCTGAAGATGTGAGAACGCCGAAGCTCAATGCAATCGCAACGAATGAAATAGATTTATTCAAGATACAAACTCCTATTGTTTTTAAAATTCAATTTTGTGTAATTGCGTGTTCATCTTCGCTATCAACGCGTGTGGCGGTGAGATAAACGACGAGGCCGGCAATGATGGCGAGAAAGACGATACTGGTGTTCACGGTGCCCCAGCCAAGCCCGCCCGCAATGTGGGGCTTAGCCAAAAGATCGCCGATTGAGGCTCCCAAAGGCCTTGTCAAAATATAGGCAATCCAGAAGCAGAGAATGGCGTTTTGCCTGAACACATAATAAGCAATCGCAACAAGCCCAATCATGCCGCCAAAAATCACTACCGCCAAGCCATAGCCCAAATCAAATCCTTCAGCGACAAGATCACCTGCCGAAGTGCCAAGTGCAAAGGTGAAAAGAATGGCCGCCCAATAGAATAGTTCGCGGCGGCGCGTGTGAATGCTGTGGATTGAAAGCGTGCCTTCAGAATTATACCAAGTAGCGAACACAAACGCGAGAATGATCGAGAAGACGATTGTTGTTGTTTGCAATTTAATGCCAAGGCCATCGACAAGATTGTCTGAAATTAAAGTGCCCACAACGCTGATCAAAACCACGGTCAGCCAATACAGCGTGGGGACATAAGTTTTCGAACGCAATTGCAGAACTAAAAACACTGCAAAGACTGCCGTCATAATCCACGAGGTTATTGTCAATCCAAGGCCCAATCTTGTTGCCAAAAGATCAGCGCCCGTTTCACCAACGGTCGTAGCCATTACCTTGATGATCCAAAAGGCCGCCGTAATCAGCGGAACTTTGTTCCAAAGTCGTGTTGAGAGTGAACGCTCGGCAATTGCAGCAGTCATGGCCTTCTCCAAGTTATGATTCGGAAATGACCTTAGGCGGCGATACTTAGGACAGACTTAGATTACGAATTTGTATTGAAAACTGATGCGATTATTCCCGTGCGGTCTTTCCTGTTGATTAGCGTGATTTTCCATCCGAGCTTTTCAGCAGTAGAAAGGGCTATGGCCAAACCCAAACCACTCCCTTCTACATAGTCCGGAGCAGCACGATAGAACCGTTCAAACACATGCACCAGTTTGTCTTTTTCAATGCCAATACCCTGATCCTTGACTTCAAATTGAAAGCCGTTTTCATCGCCTCGCAGAGTTACCTCAACTTTTGACTTTTCAGGAGAATACAGAACTGCATTTTCGATCAAAACGTCGGCGATACTGCGAACTTCTGATTTTGGAACGAGTATCTTATCCGCGCCAGTGTGATGGAAGTCAATTATCACTTTGCGCTTGTGAGCCAGTGTTGTGAGATCGGCGATTGATTGCGCAAGTATAACACCGAAGTTTTCTGTTTCTGTGACATGTTGCGGTTGGTTGCTGTCCACTTGCGCCAACTTAAGCAATTTATTGACCAACTGATTGGCGCGAAGCGAGCCTGATTCAAGGGAGCGAATGCGTTGTTTGAATTCCATTGATTTTGCGAACTTGCCCAAATTGCCAATTTGCAACGAGATTGCTGTGAGCGGAGTGCGAAGTTCGTGGGCTGCGTTGGAAACAAACTGCTTTTGCCGTTCGACATTTGCTTGCAAACTAAAAACAAGGCCATTGATCGCACCAATAAAGGGGGCGACTTCACGCGGAAACTCATTCTCGTGCATTGGCGCGTCATCGGTAGATTGCTGGCTTCGTAATCTAGCGGTAGCCACATCCAAAGGCGCAAAAATGCGTTCGATGATAAAGCTTAACAGAAGCCAAGACAGGGGAATAACAAGCGCCGCAGGCAGCGCCACTTGGAACGCCGCATTGGAAGCTTGCTCATCGCTCACATCGGCAGGCAAAGAAACGCGAACCAGATTTTGCGCGCCAACAAAACTATAGCTCCGCCATTTTTGGCCTTTGATATTTTGATCGGCAAATCCGGTTGCGGATGGTGGTTGCAAACTTGTCACCTTATTTGAACTGCGCAGCAAATTCTTTTGCTGATCCCAGACCTCGATCAAAAACAAGTCCTCCGGATTGGCCACCTCAACACTGGTGTCAGATGTGCTACGCGGCACGTTGGTGGCCGAAACGAACAGAGCAATCTGTTTTAACTGTGCATCAACGGCACCAGTCGCCTCGCCCTTCACATAAAAATAAGTTCCAAGAGACGATACGACGCCGACGACCAAAAGAAGGACAGCCATCCAAAGCAAGATTGATCGGCGAAGAGATTTCATGAAATTTCCTTGGTCACTTTCCAACCAGCCCCACGCACGTTGATGATAACGTCCTTGCCGAAGCGCCTTCTGAGATAATAAATCAAAACCTCAACAGCATTGCTTTCAACCTCTTGTCCCCATCCGTAAATGCTTTCTTCGAGTTGAGCTCGGGAAAAAACCGTGCCTGGCTTTTCAACGAGTGTTCTGAGAAGAGCAAATTCACGAGGCGGAAGCAATTCGGTTTGACCCCTAAAGGAAACTTCGGTTGTTGCCAGATCGAGAACCAACTCTCCATTCGTGAGTCTGGAAGATGCTTGGCCTGCCGCCCTCCTTGCAAGTGCGCGCAGTCTCGAAATCAATTCTCGCGTATCGAACGGCTTGACCAAATAGTCATCAGCGCCCTCATCCAAGCCAATAAGGCGCATATCGACTGTCTCAGTCGCCGAAATGATCAAAATAGGAGTTTTGTTGCCATAACGTCTGGCCTCGCGCAAAACTTCAAGCCCTGATTTCTCAGGCAATTTCAAATCAAGTAAAACTGCAGAATAGGAACCATTGCGCAGTGCCTCATGGCCATCGACACCATTACGCGCCCAGTCGACAACAAAGCCAACATCACCCAGTGCTTGCAAAAGCCCTTCGCCAATCATTTTATCATCTTCTACGAGGAGAATACGCATTTCGGGACTGCTGGCACAAAAGATCGGCAAACACAATTCGTTGGGTGAATAAAATTGGCAAAATCCGATTGCCACGCCTACGGCTGTTACTAGGTGTGCGCTTCGTTTCAACGCCATTCTAGGCCATCAGAGCAAATGAGGCGCTCGCTTCCCCATTAGGATAAAAGTAGCAGGACGAGTCGTAGGCTATAAGTCTCCTTGTGGCCCAAAGTTCAATCAATATCGGTAAGCCGTGATGGCTACTATTGGCTTCCTTTTGCTCTCGCCCAGCAAATTATGCATGGAAGTTTAGGTTTGCGACAGCCTGAACGTTCTTTCGGCTCAGCTGCGAATGCATCCGACAAAAACCTAGATTAGCGATGACAAAATCTTTTCGTCGAAAATGCCTCACTGAAAATCAATTTCAATATTTCCTGATCAACGACAGGCCTTAGAGGCTCCGTTCGGTCCAACACAAAAGCGTAACACGATGTGCCAAAGTTATCAGAACGGCCAATTGCAGGATCTAAGGCTTCGGCAATGTTCTGCATTTTTATTTGTGCGCGTAAAATCGCATCGCCATAATTCAGCGTGGTATTTACAGGATGCCTGACATTTCGGTTTGATTTGCACATTGCAGTTCACCAATGAGACGCGAATCACAAACTCCAAATCGACCTGATTTGGGGTCGTCCGGAGTGTGATTTGGGTGAAATTTCCGCGACTTGGTCGATCAGGAGATCATTTGCTCAAATATAGATTGTCCCACACTAGGAATTATAGTGATAAAATGGCCATCTAATACCCCTTTGAACGGGTGATTGAGCTTTTTGGGCCATTTTTACAGGAATAAAGCTCTATTTTTAACTTCTAACTCTTTGATTTTACATATTAAAATCAGAATTTGAACGGGTTTTCAGGCCTCGCTATTTATTTTGTAATTTGTACACTTGAGGCCAGTCCAACCCATGAAGAGGCCACACGATGTCAATTCCAAGTTTCGAACATAAAATCGTATTCAGTCCGATCTCGGCTCTAACGCCCTACCCCAACAATGCCCGTAAACATACCAAACGACAAGTCAAACAAATCGCCAGAAGTATAGAAAGTTTTGGCTTTACCAATCCAGTCTTAGTGGGAAACGACGGCCAGATCTTGGCGGGTCATGGCCGCATTGAAGCAGCAAAGTTCCTGGGGATTACGATAATACCCACGATCATGCTGGCTCATCTTTCAGCTGCTGAACGCAAAGCCTATGTGCTGGCCGACAACAAACTGGCTCTCAATGCCAACTGGGACCAAGACATGTTGGCCATTGAGCTGCAAGGCCTCATTGGCCTCGACTTCGAATTGGAATTGACCGGGTTTTCGGTAGCGGAGACTGATCTGATCTTGGAGGGGGCCAAGACCCGGGATGTGAAAGGTAAAGACGCTGACCTTGACATCATCCCACCCCTACCAACACATGCGGTGACGAGATTGGGTGATGTGTGGTGCTTAGGCCATCACACACTGATCTGTGGTGATGCCCAGGATAGTATTAGCTTTGAGGCTTTGTTCGGCAATGAGAAAGCCGATCTGATCTTTACTGACCCGCCTTACAATGTGAAGATCGATGGCCATGTGAGTGGGCTTGGTAAAGCTAAGCACCGAGAATTTGCTTTTGCTTCAGGTGAGATGTCGGATGTGGAGTTCACCGCCTTCCTCAAAAGCACCTTGTCAAACTGTGCATACCGTTGCCGTGAGGGTGCAATCGCGTATGTCTGCATGGATTGGCGTCATATGCGTGAGCTCCTCGAGGCTGGAGCCACAGCTTTTACGGAGCTTAAAAACCTCTGTGTGTGGAACAAGACCAATGGCGGCATGGGAAGCTTTTATCGCTCCAAGCATGAGTTGGTGTTTGTCTATAAGATCGGCACTGAACCTCACACCAACAATTTTGAATTGGGACAACATGGCCGCTACCGCACCAATGTGTGGGACTATGCGGGAATCAGCAGCATGAGCGCCAACCGTGACGAGGAACTGGCCATGCATCCCACGGTCAAACCTGTTGCTTTGGTGGCCGATGCGATCAAGGATTGCTCCAAGCGTGGTGACATCATTTTAGATGCATTTGGAGGATCAGGTTCCACCCTGATTGCAGCCGAGACCTGTGGACGCAAAGCCCGCCTCATCGAATATGACCCGCTCTATTGCGACACGATCATAACCCGCTGGCAGAATCTCACTGGCAAATCAGCTGTTCATCAGGGTCTTCAAACCAGTTTCGAAGACCTGTTGGAAACCCGTAAGAATGGTGCCCAATCATGAAGAAGAAACCGATCGACATAGCATCGCTCAACAAAGACATTATCCTCGGTGTTGGCTACAAAAACCCGCCTAAGCACAGTCAATTCCCAAAAGGCCAATCGGGCAATCCCAAAGGCAGGCCAGCACGAAATGCGGTCGCACCGGATTCATCGTACATCGAACTTGGTCGAAATGCTGCCATCACGAGCAGAGTTTTGTCAAAACCAGTAAAAGTCTGGGAAAATGGCAAGTCACGACAAATTTCAAAGGCTGAGGCAATCCAGCTCAGCCTTGAAAAAAATGCAATGTTAGGCCGTACACTAGCAATCCGCGACGTGAATGTCCGTCGTCAGATAAATTGGGACTTTGTGCGGCCTGATTGAATGGAGGATTTGGCGCATCTGGGTTTTGAGTTTATGCGGCTTTGCTTCGATGAAGC
>JAYUHQ010000055.1:0-16846 GCA_043766895.1 Aestuariivirga sp. | reverse complement strand
CAGGTGTGCCACCCAAAAGCGGCAAAGCCATGCGGGCAAACATCGGCTGCACCAAAAACAACAGACAAGCCGAAAGCAACATCGTGGCCACATAGGCTGGAACCAGCACTTGGGTATTTTGGCTTTTGTTTTCGATCACGCTGGCTTCCTCAAAAAAATCTTAGGCGCAATCTAGTGGCGGAGTGTTGAAAGGATATTAAAGCTTTTGCGTTGGCCCAATTCATGGCAATCTTGCAAAAAATGGGAGTTAAAGAATGTCGCAAGCAGAAATTGGTGTTATTGGCATGGGCGTAATGGGTTCGGCCTTGGCGCTTAACATTGCAGAAAAAGGTTTCAAAGTTGCAATCTGGAATCGCAATGACAAAGCAACCCACGAGGTTATTCTGGAAGCAGGGCCCCTTGCCGCCAATCTGACCGCTTGTGATACCTATGAAGAATTAATCGCCGCCATTCGCGCACCACGCCCCATCATTATCATGGTGAAGGCGGGTGACCCGGTTGACCAAGTGATCGGCCACTTGCGCCCCTTGATGCAAAAAGAAGATATTATCATTGATGCGGGTAATGCCAATTTTCGCGACACGATGCGCAGGTTTGACGCCCTGAAAGATTCAGGCCTTACCTTTATCGGCATGGGCGTTTCTGGCGGTGAAGAGGGTGCGCGCCATGGCCCATCCATCATGGTGGGCGGCAAAGAATCATCTTGGCACCGGGTTGAAAAAGTGCTCACCGCCATTTCAGCAAAATACAAAGGCCAACCTTGTGCTGCCTATATGGGGCCCAATGGTGCGGGCCATTTTGTCAAAACCATTCACAACGGCATTGAATATGGCGACATGCAGATGATCTCGGAAGTGTATGGCCTAATGCGCGATGGTTTGGGCATGAAGGCCGCTGAAATTGCAGCAGTGTTTGGCAATTGGAACAAGGGCCGCCTCAATTCATATTTAATCGAAATCACCCAAAAAGTTCTGGGCGTGATTGACGCCAAAGCAAAAAAGCCACTTGTTGATATTATTGTGGATCGCGCTGGCCAAAAGGGCACCGGCAAATGGGCCGTAATCGAAGCGCAGAACTTCGGTGTCAATGCTTCAGCAATTGAGGCCGCAGTGGATGCCCGGATTATGTCTTCGTTAAAAGATGAGCGCATCAAGGCTGAAAAAACCTATAAAATTCCGAAGAAGAAAATGTCGGTCAAATCGCGTGCTGTGTTTTTGCGCCAACTTGAGGGCGCACTTTATGCGTGCAAAATTGTCGCTTATGCCCAAGGCTTTTCAGTGATGGAAACGGCGTCGAAAGAATTTGAATGGAATTTGCCTTTGGGCACCATTGCTTCGATTTGGCGCGAAGGCTGTATCATCCGTTCGCAGTTTTTGGGCGAAATTACCAAGGCCTTCAATAAATCGGGTGGCGGCAATTTGTTGATGGCACCGGCTTTTGTCACCATGATGAAAAAAGATCATGCGTCCCTTCGTGCGGTTGTGGCGCTGAGTGCAACATGCGGTGCGCCAGCCCCTGCCTTGTCAAACGCATTGTCATATTTTGATGGCTATCGCCAAGGCCGTGGCACGGCAAACCTTATTCAGGCCCAACGCGATTTCTTTGGTGCCCATGGTTTTGAACGCACCGGAGAAACCGGCGCATTCCACGGGCCTTGGGGCAAACCTTAAGTTAAATCCACTGGTTTGCTGCGGTTGCGTTTTACGGTTTCGCGTTGCGCCCGCCTGCACACCACAGGCGGCAGACCTTTAAGGATCAATTCAGCATCGGCCACCGCTTGGCGGCCAATATCAAACAGCGCATCGGGCATTCCACCAGTTCGGTGCGCTGAAAGCAACAAGCCTTCGATGCTGCGAAGGGGGTCATTCTTGGCCACAGGTTCAACCGGAAACACATCGGTTGCCGCGCGGAATTTACCCTTGGCTACACAATCCAGAAACGCTGGAAAATCCACTACGGCCGCACGGCTCATCAGCAAAAAAATTGCATCAGACTTAATCAGATCAAGTTCACGTGGGCCCAAAAATCCTTGGTTCTCGGCCGTAACGCCAGCAAACACAAAAATCACGCGTGATGTTTGCAACACCTCATCCAAGCCCACACCGCGACAGCCATATTTTTCCAAAACATAATCTGGCACCCACGGGTCATAGACCAAAATTTCACAACCAAACGGCTGCAGAAGTTTGTGCAATGAACGCGCCAGATCTCCAAAACCAATCAATCCAACACGAGCGCCGCGCAACGAAAAACTTGTGGCATTGCCTTCCAGCCCATAGGCCTCAAGCCCGCGCCTGAAATCACGATCTGATTGTGTAATGCCACGGGCCAAATCAATGGCCATGCCCAAAGCCGATTCAGCCACAGCATCCGCGAATGCTGAACCTGGTGTCAGAACGTGAATGCCATGGGCAAAACAATAATCATAATCGATGGCGTCCGTGAAATTTGTTTCCACATCAATGATAGCGCGCAAATTGTGGGCCCGCTTTAACCGCGCCTCATCCATGCGGGTTTGGCCCAAGATGATGGAAACCTCAGCCAAGTGTTGTTCCACCATCGCATCGGGCATGCGGGTCGTTTCACAAATCACCAGTTCGCCCAAGCTTTCCAGCTTTGCGCGGGTTGGCCCATCACAAATCACATCCAAAGTGCGCGGCAACGGATCAACTAAAATCAAAGGTCGCTTCATTGTATCTCCCTCTATTTTAAACTTAGTTGAAATCAAACTTGTCGCAAGACAGATTTGATGCAAATCTGAGTTCCTGATTTGAGGAGAATAAAATGGCGGCCTATCCACGCGACATGAAAGGCTATGGCCGTTCAGCACCCTTTGCCAATTGGCCAGGTGGGGCGCATGTGGCGGTGCAATTTGTGTTGAACTATGAAGAAGGTGGGGAAAATAACATTCTTCATGGTGATGCGGCCTCTGAAGCATTTTTATCAGAAATTGTGGGCGCTGCACCATGGGTGGGCCAACGCCATTGGAACATGGAATCCATTTATGAATATGGCGCGCGCGCGGGCTTTTGGCGGCTATGGCGCATGTTCACGGCACGCAAATTGCCGATCACCATTTATGGCGTTGCCACCGCCATGCAGCGCTCCCCCGACCAAGCTCAAGCCATGATTGAAGCGGGCTGGGAAATGGCCTCGCATGGTTTGAAGTGGGTTGAACATAAAGATATGAGCGAGGCCGATGAGCGCGCCAGTATTGCCGAAGCCATTCGCATTCACACTGAAATTACCGGGGAACGGCCGCTGGGTTGGTATACCGGTCGCTGTTCGATGAACACCACCAAACTGGTGATGGAGGAAGGTGGCTTTCTCTATTCATCGGATGATTATTCTGATGACTTGCCGTTTTTTTTAAACCAACCCGACGGCAAAAAACATTTGATTATTCCCTATACGCTAGACGCCAATGACATGCGCTTTGCCACGCCACAAGGCTTCAACACCGGCGAACACTTTTATCAATATTTGAAAGATAGTTTTGATTGCCTTTATGAAGAAGGCAAGCGCGGCGCACCCAAGATGATGAGTATTGGCCTTCATTGTCGTTTGGCGGGAAGGCCCGGTCGTGCGCTGGGCTTGGCCAAGTTCGTCGATTATGTGCAATCAAAAGAAAAGGTGTGGATTGCAAAACGTGTCGACATCGCCCGGCATTGGTGGAAAGAGTTTGGCTAATTTGTAAACTTGTGAAGCGCTTTTGCTGCCAAATTTTTTACGTTCTTTTCGACGACACCGATTGAACGCACCACCCGATCAGATTCAATCGTTGCAAGCTTCGAAATTCTGATCACTGACGCAGATGTCAAACCCGCCTTGTCAATATCGAACTCAATATCACTAGCCCAAGACCCATTTTCAGCACTGGTAATCATCGCCACCCAAATAAGCCCGCTCGAGGCATTGAAATCTGCGTTTGATACAACCAGCGCTGGTCTGCGTTTTTCAGCAAGCCGATCTGCATAGGGGAAAGGCACCACCACCACATCTCCGCGTTTAAAGGCAGTCTTAGAGCTTACTATAAGCTTTTTCATCAGCAGCACTTGACCATTCTGAGAAAACAGCAAAAGGATCATCTTCGATAGCGACAGGCGCTTTGCCGATAACAACACCCTGCTTGGTCAAACTATAGCTCAAGCGATCACCAGGCTTGACACCCAACTGCTCGCGCACTTCTTTAGGAAGCACCGTCTGACTTTTGCTGGTGAGTTTTGAAAAAATCACATTCATGATAGTAAGATGCCTTACCGTCTTACTTTTGTCAAGTATTTAACTTCAATCCCCGCAGCAACACCTCAACCACCGCCTTCTGGGTTCGCGCCAGTTTTGGTTCCCCGCCCATGATGGCTTCGACTTGAACTGAAAAATCAGCATAATGCTGCGTCACCGCCCAGATGGCGAAAATCAAATGTTGTGGATCAACGGGGGCTATTTTCTTTTGTTTCACCCATTGCGCAATCACCGCGGATTTTTCTTCCACCAAGTCACGCAGCGGGCCTTTCAGAAACTTCTGGATATGGGGCGCACCATGCAAAATTTCATTGGCAAAAAGTTTTGAGGCTTGCGGATTTTTGATCGACATATCCAACTTCTCAGCCACATAGCGGCTAAGCTCAGCAAGAGGGTCGCCCAACACATCAAGCCCGCGCAGGGGCTTTAGCCATTCGGCCAGCGTGTGTTCCAACACCGCCACATAAATATCTTCCTTGCGCTTGAAATAATAAAGCAGGTTGGGTTTTGATAGGCCGCATTTGGCGGCAATCTGATCAATGGTGCTGCCGCGATAACCAAAAGCCGAAAACACCTCCAATGCCGCCTTCAAAATCAATGCACGATTTTGATGCTGGATGCGTGTTTTCTGAACTGCTTTTGCCGTGGATTGAGGCATATCCCATCCTGTTATTTCTTGATCAAATGGTCAAGAGTTGTTAGCGTCAGCCAAAATATAAATCGCGCCGGGAGATTGCTTGGACAAAAGCGTCATTGCAACACAAGATTTGTGTCTCACCTATCAAACCGGTGATGGCATGGTTGAGGCCTTGTCAAAGATCAATTTGAAAATCGAAGAGGGTGAATTTGTATCGTTGATTGGTCCTTCGGGCTGCGGTAAAACCACCTTGCTTCGCGCCATTGCCAATCTTGAAACACCCAGTTCTGGCACATTGCTGGTTAACGGTTTAGGCGCTGAACAAGCTCGCCTTGCACGCGCCTATGGCTATGTGTTTCAAGCCCCCGCTTTGCTGCCGTGGCGCAAGGTGAAAGACAATGTGGCCTTGCCCTTGGAAGTGATGGGGCTTGATGATGTGGCGGGCCGGGTTGCGCGCAATTTGGAATTGGTGAACCTCAAAGGCTTTGAAGAAAAATTTCCCTGGCAATTATCAGGCGGCATGCAGCAGCGCGTTTCAATTGCCAGAGCTTTGGCTTTTGACCCCAAGCTGTTGTTGATGGATGAACCCTTTGGCGCGTTGGATGAGATTGTGCGGGATAAGCTCAATCAACAATTGTTGGAATTGTGGGCCCGCACCAAAAAGACGATTGTTTTTGTAACCCATTCAATTCCCGAAGCCGTGTTTTTATCTACCAAAATTATTGTGATGAGCCCAAGACCGGGCCGCATCATTGATGTGATTGAATCAGATTTGCCAGCCAAGCGCACATTAGAAATTCGCGAAACTCCGGCATTTTTAAAAATCGCCCATCGTGTGCGCGAAGGTTTAAAAGCGGGGCACAGCTATGAAGACTGATCGGGGGCTGCCCCTTCTCGCCATCACACTTGCCATCATTTTTGCATGGTATCTCGCTGCCATTCCGATGAACCATGTTTTGACGGAAACAAAAATCGCCAATGCCGGCGGCGGCTTGTGGAACACACTTGCTTTTTCATGGAGCGAACAACGCCCAGTTCTTCCAGCCCCACACCAAGTGCTAGCCGAAATTTGGAACACGGTGTTCATTGTGGCCCCATGGTCAATCAAATCTTTGATCTATCATTTGTGGATTACGCTTTCGTCAACCTTGGTTGGCTTCATCATGGGGAGCCTTTTGGGCATTGCGCTGGCCATTGGCATTGTTCATGCGGCCTCGCTTGAAAAAAGCCTGATGCCGTGGATCATCGCATCTCAAACCATTCCCATTTTGGCCATTGCCCCGATGTTGATTGTGGTGCTGGGTAAAACTGGTCTGCCCGAAATTGTTACCAAGGCATCTATTTCCGCCTATCTGTGTTTCTTCCCCGTGGCCATTGGCATGGTGAAGGGCCTGCGCTCACCAGACGTGATGCAGCAAGATTTGATGCGCACCTATAACGCCAGCGCCGCCCAAGTGTTGTGGAAGCTGCGCTTGCCCGCTGCCCTGCCATTTTTCTTTGCTTCGCTGAAAGTGTCGGTGGCCATTGCTTTAACAGGTGCCATCGTGGCAGAACTTCCAACGGGGGCGGTGGCAGGCATTGGCGCCAGATTGCTCAACGGCTCATACTATGGCCAAACCTTGCAAATCTGGGCGGCATTATTTATGGCGGCCTTTGCTGCTGCAACATTGGTGTGGCTGCTCAGCAAGCTTGAACAGAACAGTTTAAAACGCATGGGTGCCCAACCATGAAGCGTGCGGGGCTGACATTTGCCATTAGTCTTTTGGCGGCCATCATCATTGCCGCAAGTTTCAGCCGCGCCAACCCGCCCACGGGCCGCGATTGGGCATTATCATTGGCATTTGTGATGACAAGTTGGGTGGCGGCGTGGAGTTTAAGCTGGATCGCTGATTTGGTTTTGCCAAAAAATTTCTCGCGCTTTGTTGTGCCTGCAATTTTCGGTGTGGGCATCATTGCGGCATGGCAGGCTTATGTTCTGGCCTCGAACATTCCTGTTGTGCTTTTGCCTTCGCCTTCACAAATCGGCGCTAAGTTCGCATCATCACTTCCAATTCTGGGCGCAGACTTTGTGCAAACCATCGTGCGCGCCGTTATTCCCGGCTGGCTCATGGGCTGTGGTGCAGGTTTTCTGACGGCCTTGATCTGTGACCGCAATGACTTTTTAAAACGCGGCCTTTTGCCTTTGGGTAATTTGGTGGCGGCTTTGCCCATTGTTGGCGTGGCACCTATTTTGGTCATGTGGTTTGGTTTTGATTGGCCATCCAAAGCCGCCATGGTTGTGGTGATGACATTCTTTCCCATGTTGATCAACACGCTGGCTGGCCTTAACGCATCAGGCCACATGGAACAGGATTTGATGAAATCTTATGGCACCACTTGGCTCACAACTTTATTAAAACTGCGCCTGCCCGCCGCCATGCCTTTCATTTTTAATGCCCTTAAAATCAATTCCACCTTGGCCATGATTGGCGCCATTGTGGCCGAGTTTTTTGGAACGCCGATTGTGGGCATGGGTTTTCGCATGTCCACCGAGGTGGGCAGGCAGGGCCTTGACATGGTGTGGGCCGAAATTACTGTGGCTGCTTTAGCAGGTTCGTTCTTTTATGGGTGTCTGGCGTTTGCTGAACGCAAGGTCACCTTCTGGCATCCGTCTTATCGAAGATAAGCGGTAATCGAAGTAACAACGAAGGAGAACAGGTGAGATGAAAAAATATCTTTTAGGCGCAAGCCTTGCCGCGGCTCTTGCTGCGTCTGCTGTTTCAGCATCTGCTGAAACCGTAACACTGCAATTAAAATGGGTGGCCCAAGCCCAATTTGCTGGCTATTTCGTGGCCCAGGAAAAAGGCTACTACAAAGCCGCTGGCCTTGATGTGGTGATCAAGCCAGGTGGCCCAGACATTGCCCCCGAACAAGTGATCGCCGGTGGCGGCGCTGATGTGATTGTGGATTGGATGCCCGCTGCCTTGGCATCACGCGAAAAAGGCAACAAGCTTGTGAACATTGCCCAGCCTTTCAAACATTCTGGCCTCATGCTCACCTGCCGCAAAGAAACCGGTGTGGCAACCCCTGCTGATCTTAAGGGCAAAACTTTGGGCGTGTGGTTTTATGGCAATGAATATCCATTCTTGGCATGGATGGCAAAACTGGGTTTGAAGACCGATTCAGACATTAAGGTTTTGAAACAAGGCTTCAACGTTGATCCATTGTTGCAAAAGCAGGCCGATTGCATTTCGACCATGACCTACAATGAATATCATCAAGTGCTGGAAGCTGGCGTTAAGCCCGAAGACTTGGTGGTGTTCAAATATGAAGACCAAGGTGTGGCCACTTTGGAAGATGGTCTTTATGTGGAAGAAGATAAGCTGAAGGATCCAGCGTTCGTTGCCACCATGGCCAAGTTTGTGAAAGCGTCGATGATGGGCTGGGCCGATATGGCCAAAGACCCCAAGGGCGCTGTGGCTGCCGTGTTGAAAAATGATGCGTCGGGTTCACAAACCGAAGCGCATCAAACCACCATGGTCGATGAAGTGAACAAACTGGTTGATGGTTCTGATGGCACGCTGGATACAGCAGCAGCAGACCGCACTGTGGCAACCCTTCTTTCGGGTGGTTCTGACCCCGTCATCACCAAAAAGCCTGAAGGCGCTTGGTCTGATGTTGTGACAAAAGCGATGAAATAAAACCAAGAAACCTCATCCGACGCTTCGCGCCACCTTCTCCAGAGGAGAAGGGCAATATCCAAAACCCGCCCTTCTCCACGCAAGTGGAGAAGGTGCCCGAAGGGCGGATGAGGTTACTTTCTTTCAACAAACAATAAGGAAACCATCATGGCCACAACTCTCATCATTGGCGGAACCGTCGTTAACGCCGATCTTTCTGAACGCGCCGATGTGTTGATTGAAGATGGCAAGATCATCGCCGTTGGAAAAAACTTGAAAGGCGACAAAACCATTGATGCCACGGGGTGCTATGTCATGCCCGGCGGCATTGACCCCCATACGCATATGGACATGCCGTTTATGGGCACAACCACAGCCGATGATTTTGAATCTGGCACCATTGCGGCCCTTTCCGGCGGCACCACAATGACGGTGGATTTCTGCTTGCCAGCACCTGGCGAAAGCTTGCTGAAAGCCTATCAGGCATGGCGGCACAAATCTGAAAAAGCCGCCGCCGATTATTCTTTCCACATGGCCATCACGCAATGGAGCCCAATGGTACACGACGAAATGGAAACCGTTGTCAAAACCTATGGCATCAACACCTTCAAACATTTCATGGCCTATAAGGGCGCATTGATGGTGAATGATGATGAAATGTATAATTCATTCAAACGCTGCGCTGAGCTTGGCGCATTGCCATTGGTGCACGCTGAAAATGGCGACGTTGTGGCCCGTATGCAGGCTGATCTGTTAGCCCGCGGTGTAACGGGCCCCGAGGGCCACAGCTATTCGCGGCCCCCCGAAGTTGAAGGCGAAGCTGCCAACCGCGCGATTATGATTGCCGATATGGCCGGATGCCCGGTTTATATCGTGCATGTTTCGTGTGAACAAACCCATGATGCCATCAGGCGCGCCAAGCAAGCGGGCCAGCGGGTTTATGGCGAGCCATTGGTGCAATATCTTGTGCTTGATGATTCTGAATATCAAAACAAAGATTGGGATCATGCCGCAACGCGCGTGATGTCTCCGCCCTTCCGCAATAAAAAACACCAAGACACGCTGTGGGCGGGCCTGCAATCTGGCACGTTAAGCGTGGTCGCCACAGATCATTGCGCCTTCTATCTTGATCAAAAGCGCATGGGCCGCAAAAACTTTACCCAAATTCCAAACGGCACCGGCGGATTGGAAGACCGTTTGCCCGTATTGTGGAACGCAGGTGTGAACACCGGCCGCCTGACCAAAGAAGAATTCGTGGCATGCACATCAGCGAACATTGCCAAGATTTTGAACATCTATCCGCGCAAGGGTTCAGTGCGTGTGGGCGCTGATGCTGATGTGGTGATCTGGGATCCCAAGGCCATCAAAAAAATCACCGCCAAAAAACAATTCAGCCGCATCGAATATAATGTGTTTGAAGGCTATGAATGTGTGGGCGCACCCCGCATCGTTATTTCGCGCGGCAAAGTAGCTTTTGAAGATGGTAAAGTTTTAGCCAAAGCCGGAGACGGCGTATTCATAGAACGCCCCGCCAACGCGCCTGTGCATCAGGCCAACAAAATCTGGAAAGGCATAACCCAACCGAAGGGCGTGAAGAGGATTGAGGTTACGCCGTGAGGGATTTAAGACGGGCATGTTGGAAATTAGCGCTTGCAGCGATGCCTACAATTGTCTTTTTGCCCACCCAAGTTCAAGCAGCTACCATTGAGGTGACTGATTTTGGCACTAACCTCAAATTAATAACGATTGAAGGTGAGATTAACTACCGCGATGACGTAGAGTTCAGGTTAAAGACTTTCGATATTGAGAAAGCAATAGTTGCGTTCAATAGCCCCGGCGGCAATCTGGACGCTGGCCTAAGTATTGGAAAGCAAATTCGTGGCAAAAGCTATGCCACGCTGGTCGGAAGAAAACTCTGTGCTTCTGCATGCGCGTTAGCTTGGTTGGGAGGCGTGCATCGCTATATGATGCCGGGAGCAAGTGTTGGATTTCATGCCGCTTATACTGACAACGGAACTTATGTAAGAGAAAGCGGCCTGGCCAATGCGTTGGTTGGCTCCTATCTCGCGAAGCTCGGCTTACGTGATGAAGCTATCATATATATCACCTCAGCGCCTCCACAGTATCTAAATTGGTTAGACGTCGAAGCGGCGCGCAATCTTGGAATAGACGTTTTGATCATTGAAAAAGGAGCAGTTGTTCCTATCTCGAAGGGCAATGTGGTAGTCTCGGCCAATGCAAATAGTGCAGCTTCAGCGTTCTTCAAAAGAGTTAAACTTGTTGGAATGATCGGGGCATCCGCTTCCACATTAGAATGCTACAAAAAAGCGATAAAATTGGGTACCTTGAAATCCCTTGAGTATTGCGTGGTTTTTGATTGGAGCGCGAGGACTTTTGATAAAACTGGGGCCGAAACCATGAAATGGCCACGGGCAGAATTCTTTGACGATCGTCAGGTGGAAGGCAGATTTCTATCGTCACAGGCTAAATTCCCTTGGGATGGACAGAACGCTATTAAGTTATTTCAAGAATGGACTGCCGAAGCTGAGAAAATTGCAAGCAGCGTCGCTACAAATAAAAACTGAATTTTCCTATCCGTCCATCGGCGGGCTTGACCCGCTGATCCAGTATTCCAACCAGTGAAATTGTTGGTCACACCGCAATAGAGTATGCCATTGCGCCTATCCGTGATGAGGTAACTACAATCTTGCGGCAGAAGTACACGTTGAAAATGCGCATCAGCGAGTCAAGCCCCAGCATATCGCCAGAGAATTGACATAGAAATTCCGTCAATATCAGAATAGTGTCATTTCATAAGAAGAAAATGGAACTATGAATCTTAAACTCATCCAATCATTTCGCGGCTTTGCTGCAATGGCCGTTGTTGCTTTTCACACATCAATTGGAATGGCTGATCCGCGCTATTTCGGCCAACCTGTGTTGGCTTGGTTCACATGGAAATTGAATCTCGGTGTTGATTTCTTTTTCGTGCTCTCCGGGTTTATCATCGCTCTGGCCCACAGTAATGATCTTGGTCAACCTCAACAAATCATGGGCTATTTTAAAAAACGATTGATCCGCATTTACCCAATTTATTGGGTTTATCTCACTGTGTTTTGCGCGCTGGCACTTGCGGGTTTTTCAACCAAAGCCACATTGCCAACCAACCCAGTACAATGGCTAACCACCTACTCATTGGTCAGATTTGCCAATATTGATCTGCCCATCAACCCAGCGTGGACACTGTTTCACGAGGTTCTTTTCTATGCAATTTTCGGGTTTCTCATTTTAGAAAAACGCATCGGCATTCTTATTTTCATCGCATGGCAAGTCACGTGTTTGGCTCTTTTGCACTATCAAGGTCCGGCTGATCGAACTTTTTTTACAACATTGTTTTCAGCTTACAACCTCGATTTTTCAATCGGGATTGCTGCTTTCTTTGCGTTTCGTAACTTAGCTATAATCGGTTGGAAATTTGCCGGAACGATGGGTGCTGTAATTTTTATTATAACGCTGGCGCTTGAATCAAACGGCATTGCATCAACGATCAACCCTTTGATCTATGCCATATCCTTTGGGTTTGCAGTTCTTGCTGCAGCAAAATATGAAGCAAATGCAGTGCCTTTAAATTTGGGATTATTGCCCTTGCTGGGCAATGCATCTTATTCGATCTATTTAACCCACACTGCTTTGGTCGGACTCTTTCAAAAAATTACCATCAAGCTGCTAAGTTTTATTGGCATCATACAATTCAACGCAATGGTTTTGCACATTTCTTATGGTGTAATTTTAGTTTCAACGATCACGGCTGGAACCTTAGCCTATCTTTTGATTGAACAGCCGCTGTTGAAAGTGATGAGAAAATCGAATAGTTTTACGTCAATCTAATCTGCAACTTCACATCCGTTGGTCTTGCTTCCACCGCCCTGTCAAATGCTGCCACTGAATCCGCAAACCCAAACGTCTCCGTAATCAACGGCTTTAGATCAATCTTGCCCGATGCGATTAAATTGATCGCGCGATCATACACATTGGCATAGCGGAAAATTGTTTTCACTGTGGCCTCGCGTGCTTGCAGTGAAACAATATCAACCGGCACAGGATCAACCGGCATGCCCACCAAAACCACCGTTCCGCCGGGGCAGACCACATTGGCCATATCAAGGATTGCACGCGCGGCACCAGATGATTCAAACACAATATCAGCGCCCCAACCACCCGTTACCTCATTCACATAATCTGCCAAAGGCCGATTGCGAATATTCACGGTTTCAATGCCAGCATATTTCGCGATGATATCCAACTTGGGCTGGGCCACATCAGACACAATCACCTTGGAACAGCCAGACGCATAGGCCGCCAGCGCCACCATCATGCCAATGGGGCCAGCCCCCATCACCACGGCCACATCACCGGGTTTAATCGCTGCTTTCAACGCCGCATTCACGCCCACGGCCAAAGGCTCAACCATAGCGGCCTCAGCAAAACTCACATGATCAGGAATGGCAAAAGTGTAAGACGCAGGGTGAACCACCTCGCCCGTTAAACAGCCATGAATGGGCGGCGTTGCCCAAAAGCGCACGGCAGGATCTACATTATAAAGCCCAAGCTTTGAAGCGCGTGAATTGGCATCAGGAATGCCAGGCTCCATACACACGCGGGCACCAATTTTCAGATGCGTCACCGCGCTGCCAACTTCGATAACAGTGCCCGAAGCTTCATGGCCCAAAACCATCGGCGCGTTGACCACAAACGGCCCAATTTTTCCATGGGTGTAATAATGCACATCAGAACCACAAATGCCCACGGTATGAATGGCCACCTTCACATCATGGGGCCCTACATCTTGCGGCAACGAAAATTCTCGCAGAGACAATTTGCCTTTTTCTTCAAGCACAAGGGCTCTCATTGTTTAATCTCCACTTGCTTTTTTCCAAATTTCAACAAGCTTTACCACATAAGGCCCAATTTCTAAATTCTCATGATGAAATTTTTGTGCGGCATCGCCCAATCGCTTCCGCAACGCTGGGGCATCAATCAGTGTTTTCAGCGCCGCCGCCAAGGCGACAGAATCTCCGGGCGGCACCAACAAACCAGTCACACCATCTTCAATAATATCTTCAACAGCACCCACAGGTGTTGCCACAACCGCCAAACCAAAACTCATGGCTTCGATGATCGACATCGGCAAATTTTCAATAAATGATGGCAATACAAAAATATCAGCATTGCGCAATATCTCATCAATACGCTTGGCGTCCACCCACCCGGGAAAGCTTACACGATCTTCAATACCAAGCTTTTTGGCCAGGGTCGTTGCATCAACAATTTCGCCAGATCCGGCAATTGTTGCCAACCAAGGTGTAGGAGTTTCTAAAGCGCCCAAGGCCTCGATAAGATCTGGCACACCCTTGTTGCGGTTCAACACACCCAAGAAAGCCAGTTGAACTTCGACCCTAGGCCTGCGCGCCAAAACAGCTGTTGGCCGAGGCGTGGCATTCGGGAGGATTGTGATCTTTTGGCGGTCAACACCAATGTCATCATTCACAAAATCACGCCATGTGTTGCCCAAAACCAAAACACGTTCAGCTTTGGTAAAAAACTGCTCGATGAAAAATTTGCCCGCGCCGCTGCGTGTTGCAAAGAAGTGTTTGTAAATACCTCCATGCAAATGCAAAATATAGGGCTGGCCCAACATGCGCGCTAAACTTGCCAAAGCCATTTTGCGCCATGTGCTGCCGAATCCTGCAACATTTAAATGCACAACACATGCAGCGCCACTGAAGCGACGCGCAATCATTCGCGTTGCGAATTTTGCAGTGAGAAAAAATGATTGAAAAAGATTGCCGCCACCGCGTGTTGGCAAAAACTCTACAACAATCGAAGGGTCGGCCAAGCTGATGAGTTCACTGTGAACCGAATCCATCAGTCGATCAATTCCACCCTTGCCCTTAAGGCCAAGAGGTGTGGCCACAAGAATATAACGTTTGGCAAATTTTTGCTGCACGGGCAACTCTGACTTTACGAACCGCTTGGCAGATGATCTGCCATGACACGATCGAGAATGTGGTCATATTTCTTGAACATATTTTCAAGAGAATAGTGTGCGATCGATTGCCTAGCGTTGCTTGCTAACTTTGAACGATGAGTAACATCCAAAAGTTTGACAAAACATTGAAGCGCTTCGGCATCATCGTCAACTTTAAACAAATAGCCATTCTTGCCATTCTCAACAATCTCAACGGCACCCCCGGTTTCACTCATCACCATTGGCACTCCGCAGCCCAAAAACTCAATCGCTGAAAGTGAAAATGCTTCGGTAAAACTGCACAGCACACCAATGTCGCTTGCGCTGATAAATGGACGAACATCAGATTGGTTACCTGCGAAAGTAACAAATTCAATCATACCAAGGGTTTCGCATTGGCGTTGAATATCAGGCATTGTTTGGCCATCTCCAACAAACATAAATCTTACATCATGGCCCAGAGAACGCAACTTGGGCAAAATTCGCACCAATTGCTGATGATTTTTTTCAGGCCTAAACCCGGCGACCAATGAAATGAGAACCGTGTTTTCACGAAGGTTAAGTGCCGCTCGGGTTTGTTTGCGCAAGGTAGGGTTTGGTTGAAAATGTTCAAAATCAAGACCGTTGTGAATTGCTGCTGTGTGTCTGGCCACAACACCACGTAGCTTCCAATAATTGAGCTGCATTTCGCTTACAAAAATCATTTCAGCAGTTTTCTTCAAAGCCCATTTGTAAGCCACGAGTCGCAGCCCATTGCCCTTGTCTAAAATCGTTGAATGAAAAATATTCACAAGCGGCGCGGAAAGGCCGAGCATAGTCTTAAGCGTCGCAGCAAGGATATGGGTTGTCATGTTGATGGTAATCAACACGTCGGGTTCGACATTTGAAAATTTTCGCTTCATCGCAAGCAATTCATTGAGACTTGGCTTGCCCGATATTTTCAGCAGGTGAATATCAGGGTCTGCGGCTTGTTTTTTCAATATCTCATGAATTTCGCCGCCATAAACAAACAACGGCACACGATGACCCAAGTCTAAAAAATGCTGCCGCAATTGCAACGTCTGGCGTTCTGCGCCGCCGGTTGAAAGCGCGGCGATAAAAAATGCAATCGTTTTACGGCGCGTCATGTCGTGCCGCCACTCTCGTCAAGCTAAGATAGAAATCTGAAAATTGGTTGCAAATAAATGGCCATGAAAAATCAGTCAGCGCGGATCTATGCGCGCCCTCGCTCAATTGTTTCCATTGGGCTTGGTTGGTGATCAAATCAACAATCGCCGATTCAAGTTGATCGATATTTTCGGGCGCAACAAGACAGCCGTTATGCAAATGGGCAACGCTATCAACCAAGCCGCCCACAGCGGTTGCCACCACAGGCCGGTCATTGGCAAATGCCGCAGAGACAACCCCGCTTTGTGTTGCATCACGATAGGGAACAACGATGATTGCAGCTTTTTGAAATTCTTGCCGCGCTTGCGATGGCGTTAAATACCCTGATTGAATTTCAAAAGTGTCATCGTTAATCAGTTCGGGCAAAAGCCTTATGAGCTCTGTTCCTGCACCAGCCAGCACACCTGTCACTTGCACATTTTGGTTTCGAATGCGCCGCACAGTTTCAACAAAACGTTCCACGCCTTTATAGGCCTCCATGCGCCCAAAAAGCAAAACTCGGCCTGCAATGGGCGACCGCTTTTCTGAATCTGTCGCACCAAGAATTGTGCCGTGCTGTGTTGACAAAATTGACCTTGTGCCAATTTTTTCTTGGGTCTTAAGGCTTTGCGCACAATATTCCCCATGCACATGAAACCCCTGCACACACCGCCTCATAAACTTAACTGCGGCACGTGTATAATTTGCAATACGTGAATCCCGACCAGAGTGCTGCACGGGGTCATGAACCGTCAATATCACCGGATAGAAAAGCGTCAAAACAGACACAGCAAGGCAGCTCAACACATCATTAACTTCATGGGCGTGAACAACATTCGGACGGAACTTGAAAGTTGAATAAAGGAATTTGAAGACGCCGATCCAGCGCTTGAAAATATTTTTCCGAGAAATGGCTACCAAACTCAAGCGTTGCGGAACATTCTGCAAACTGCCAGGCCCAACTTCGTTCAACATATTTTCAGAATTAAAACACAGACAAACATCATTGTTAATTGCCAATGCCCGAGACATGTTCAAACCATATTCGCCAAAATGCGGGGCATTGATGTAAATGCGCATAAGTTAAAGCCCTGCGCCAAGCTGCGGCACGCGCAGCGCCATGCCGCTGCAATA
>JAYUHQ010000054.1:0-2376 GCA_043766895.1 Aestuariivirga sp. | reverse complement strand
GGTTTGCGGTTTTGGCACACGCCAAACGGCGGCAAGCGCAATGTTCGTGAGGCTGTAAAATTGAAAGCCATGGGAACCAAGCGCGGCATTTCTGATTTGATTTTATCATGGCGCGATGGCCGCATGGCTTATATCGAATTGAAGTCACCAAAGGGCAAGCTTGAACTCGATCAAGAAATATTCCTTTCCGATATGAAGCTGGCTGGCCATGCAACATGCGTGGCCAAGTCGTTTGATGAGTGTGTTGATTTTCTCAATGCTCAAGGCGCGATTAAGACCATCAAGACACTCAGGCGGGCAGCATGAATTTACATTTTACAAAAATTCCGGCCAATGGTGGTGCGGATGTGGGGCTGGCTGGAGATTCCCTTAAGAAAACCGCTGGCCCCACTAAACAATCTTATAATGATTTTTTAGCATCAAAAGCGCCAATCGTTCAAGCGAGTGGTTTTGAACCTAAGTCATTACCATCTCACCTTAGTGATTTTCAACAGCATTGCGTTGCACATAATATCAGGCAAGGGCGATCTGGCCTTTATCTTGATACTGGCTTAGGAAAAACCAGATGCCAGCTTGAGTGGATTTCACAATCACTCGAAAAATCAAATGGCTATGGATTGCTATTCACGCCGCTTGCTGTGGCCAAGCAAATTGAACGTGAGGCAAAGGCGTTAGGCTATGAGGCCCATGTCATTCGAGATCAATCACAAGCCCGCGAAGGCATTAACATTATCAATTATGATCGGTTAGATCAAATTGATCCAGACGCATTTGGAGCGGTGTCTCTTGATGAAGCTTCAATCATTAAAAACTTTAATGGCAAGGTATCTGGGTCACTGTGCGATGCATTTCGTGGCCATAGATTTAAGCTGTGCGCGACTGCTACTCCAGCACCAAATGATCATATGGAACTTGGCCAGCAATCTGATTTTCTCGGCATATTGTCGGGCAACGAAATGCTCATGCGCTGGTTTATCAATGACACAGCCGAAGCATCGCAAAAATGGCGATTGAAAAAACATGCAGAGCAGGATTTTTGGGATTGGATGGCTTCATGGTCGCGCATGGCTCAAAGCCCAGAAGATTTGGGCTTTGATGGTTCGGCTTATGTTTTGCCGCCGCTCAATATCATTCAGCATAAGACTATAGGATCAAATATAAAGCCAGAAGATGGTTCACTTTTTATGAATGATGTGAGTGCAACTAATATGCACCACGTCAAGCGTCAAACATCGGATGCACGCGCTGATGTCATTGCAGAAGCTGCCGATAACAATGAGCCATTCATTGCATGGTGTGATACTGATTATGAGGCTGCGTCGCTCAAAGCCAGAATGCCTTATGCTGTTGAGGTTTCTGGATCAATGCCTATCGATAAAAAAGAGGAAAACCTTGAAGCGTTTTCACTTGGTCAAGCCCGTGCAATCATCACCAAGCCAAGCGTTGCTGGCTTTGGATTGAATTGGCAACACTGCAACAATATGGGATTTGCAGGCCGATCTTTCAGTTATGAGGCTTGGTATCAAGCTGTTCGCCGTTCATGGCGATTCGGGCAAAAAAAGCCAGTCAATGTGCATTTGGTTGTCGCAGAAGGTGAAGATCAAATTGGCCGCGTTATTGATCGTAAATCAGCCGATCACGATAGGATGAAAAAAGCGATGGCTATCGCAATGCAACGTGACAAAGGCCGCGATGCCGCAAAACCAGTCAAGTATAATCCAACGTACAAGGGAAAACTTCCATCATGGCTATAGATTGTTTAGATCAAATCACGGGCAAAAACTTTTCTGCATTTCAAGGCGATTGCTGCCAAGTCGTTGCACAGTTGCCAGATGAAAGCATTGGCTTTTCAATTTACAGCCCGCCTTTTGGTGATTTGTTTATTTATTCAGATAGTGAAGCCGATATGGGGAACTCATCTAGTGATTGGCAGTTTTTTGAACATTATAAGTTTCTGGTGAAAGAAATTGCACGGGTAACAAAGCCGGGCCGATTAAGCGCTGTTCATTGTTCTGATTTGCCTTTCCGAAAATGGAAAGATGGCAAGATTGGCATTAAGGATTTTTCAGGCGATATTATTCGCGCTCATGCTGATAATGGATTTGTGCTTCATAGCCGCGTAACAATTTGGAAAGATCCGGTTGTTGAAATGACGCGAACGAAGGCTTTGGGTTTGCTTTACAAACAACTCAAAAAAGATAGTTCAAAATCTCGTATGGGAATGCCTGATTATTTGCTCGTTTTTCGCAAAGATGGCGAAAATGCCGAGCCAATTGAACATAATCCAGACGATTTTCCAGTAAGCCAATGGCAACAATGGGCCAGCCCTGTTTGGATGGATATCCAACAAACCAACACGCTAAACGTTCGCATGGC
>JAYUHQ010000053.1:0-6459 GCA_043766895.1 Aestuariivirga sp. | reverse complement strand
GGGGCAATTGGTGGCGTCATGGCCCGCGCCATGGTGGCCACGGTGATCATGGTGGCGGCATGCGTGGCGGCCCTGGCATGGATGGCCCACCACCCATGATGGCTGGTTCTGGTTTTAAATTGCATTTGGGCAAAGATATTGATGTTGGCATTATGTGCGGCACAACGCCCTTTAAAGATTGTATCGCCGCGGCCCAGCCTTTGATTGACGCTGCTAAAGCCACAGCAGCAGGCCAAACCCCGACAAAGACGCCTTAATCGCCTTTGTTTTTTCCAACGCCCAAGCATTCCCTCCCCGGGGGCTTGGGCGTTGTCTTTCGTGTTTGCAACGTGACATCGCAACCAAAGAGTGTTTTAATCTTTGCACTTTTTAAGAGTGGGCGATGACAGATTTCGATATTCTTTTTCGGTTATTCCTTGGCTTGGCCTTGGGTGGGGCTATTGGCTTTGAGCGGCGCTGGCGCGGCCATGAAGCTGGCCCCCACACCAATGCTTTGGTGGCCATGGGTTCTGCATTTTTTATCATTGTGGGATTGCAACTGGGCGGAGACGCTTCGGCCCGCGTTTTAGCACAGGTGGCCACGGGCATTGGCTTTTTGGCCGGTGGCGTAATTCTGCGCGAAGGGTTTCGCGTGCGTGGATTGAACACGGCGGCCACCATTTGGTGCGTGGCTGCACTGGGTTGTTTTATTGGTTTTGGCCATTTAACCTTGGCAATTGAAGTAACCGCACTTTTTGTGGTGGCCAACAGCTTTTTTCACATTCTTGAACACAACTTCAAACGCTTAAATGATATTGATGAGGAAGACACGAAATGACAGTGCAAAGCGTTCTGGTTAAATCTCTGCGGCCCACCCAAATTGCGGTTGGCTATCGGTTGGTTAAAGCCAAGCGCAAAGGCTTGCAACAGCGTGAAAAAAAGCCCCAAGAACTGGTTGATTTTATTTTGGCCAACCCGATCCGGGCTGTGGTTGGGCCAGCTGACCAGATTTATGTGGTTGATCACCACCATTTGGCCCACGCCCTTTTGGATGAAGGATTTAAAACCGCGCCGATTATTATTCTGGAAGATTTCAGCAAACTTGCCATGCCAGAATTTTGGAAAGCTATGGAAGGCAAAGCGTGGCTTCATCCATTTGACAGCAAGGGCCATGAAAAGCCCCTCACGGCCATTCCCAGCAAAATAACCAAAATGGAAGATGACCCCTATCGCAGTTTGGCAGGCTTTGTGAGGCTTGAAGGTGGTTTTGAAAAAACCCAAACACCATTCGCCGAATTTGTGTGGGCCGATTTTTATCGCAAGAAATTTTCGCCAAAGGAATTGAAAAAAGATTTTGATGAGACTTTAAAGCGTGCCAAAAAAATGGCCTCAAATAAAGAGGCTTCCGGTTTGCCCGGTTATATTACAAAGGCCGAAGCGCCTATGGACAAAGCAGAAGCTGAGGCGTGAAAACGTTTGTGTCTTTATGCGGGCTTTCTTATTTTATAGATGCCCACATCAATAATGCCTTCGGCAAAACCGGCTTCACAGTAACATAAATACAATGTCCAAAGTTTTTTGAAGCGTTCATCAAAACCCAATGGCTTTATTTTCGGCCAAGCCGCTTCAAAACGCACCCGCCATTGCCTTAAAGTTTCAGCATAGCTTAAACCGAAACATTCCATTTTTTCGAGAAGCAACCCGGCTTTTTGTGATTGTTCGCGCATGATGTCTTTGGTGAGCAACATGCCGCCGGGAAACACATAGCGCTGGATGAAATCTACACCAGAGCGATAGGCGTCAAAATTATCTTCACGGATGGTGATGCCTTGGACAGCGGCAGCCCCGCCGGGCTTTAAACGTTGGTATAAGGTTTTAAAATAATCGGGCCAATGCGGTTCGCCCACGGCTTCAATCATCTCGATCGAGGCAATGGCATCAAAGGTGCTTTTGGTATCGCGATAATCTTCAAACACCAATTCGGCTTTATCACTTAATCCTTGGTTCTTCAGCCGCTGTTGGGCAAAGGCCAATTGTTCTTTTGACAAGGTGATGCCGCGCAGTGTGGCACCAGCCTTTGTTGCAACTTCGGCAAAACCACCCCAACCGCAGCCAATCTCAAGAACGCTGGAGCCGCTTTTAATTTCAGCCATCTCCATCACGCGTTGATATTTCAGCGTTTGAGCTGCTTCTAAGCTGTTGGTGCGCTCATCAAAAACCGCCGAAGAATAACTCATCGTATCATCGAGCCAAAGCTTATAGAAAGAATTGCCCAAATCATAATGGGCCGAGATATTATCTTTTGAGCCGTTGCGATTGTTGTCGCGCTTTTTGTGCCAAATTTTATCAACAAAGCTTGGAAAAAAGAATGTTGACGCCTTGTCGAGGCCTGAGCGGTTTTGCAGATAAAACCTGAAAAATGCCGTAGGGTTCTGGCTTTCCACATCGCCTGCCAGATAACGTTCAAAAAACCCCAATTGTGCGCGGCGAATGCCGGCCCAGATCACTTTGAAGTTTTTTAAGGTCAGATCAGCCGTCTCGCCCGGCGTGGCCCCGCCAATTGTCAAAGTGCGGCCAGAGGGCAATGTTAAATCAAGCTTGCCCTTGAAGCTGGTCGGCAAAAGCTTGGATGCCGCCTTGACGATAATCCGCTCCAACACTCCGACACGCATAGTTTACTCTCCAGACACTTCCCGAATTGTTTCAAGACTTTGCGACGAATTTGAAAAATTTTCAAGTGTCATCACTTCTTGGCAAAAAAACCAAATAGAAATTGACGGCTGTGCAATGCCGTGCGAGCATATACGCAATTCCGGCACAAGCCGGATCTATAAATCGGGGACGGACGTAAAAACAGAGCGGCACAGGGTTCGCCGCATGACATTGAACAGCCAAGCCCATAGCAATTAATCACGTCTATCGAGGAGATAACATATGTCAGAATTCGAACACAAACTTGCCATGGCAAGAACGGCCGTGGGCCAAGGCAAACTTTCACGTCGCGACTTTATGCAATTTACCATGGCTGCTGGTTTTACACTTTCAGCATCGGCCACAATGTTTGCTTCAGCGGCGCGTGCGGCACCAAAGGTTGGCGGCAATTTCAAGGTTGGTATTGGGCACGGCCAAACAACTGACTCGCTTGATCCTGCAACATGGTCAAACGGCTTTACATTCGCTTTTGGTAAATCCACATTCGGTGCACCATTGGTGCAGGTTAACAGCAAGAACGAAGCTGTGCCACATGTGGCTGAAAGCTTTGAACCATCAAATGGCGCACAAAAGTGGGTTTTCAAAATCCGCAAGGGCATCACCTTCCATGATGGCCGTTCGCTCACCCCTGATGATGTTGTAAACACCATCAACTATCACATTGGCAAAGATTCAAAGTCTCCGGCCAAGTCGGTTCTGTCGTCAATCACGGGCATCAAAGCTGATGGCGATAACGTGGTGTTTGACCTTAAGGGCGGCAATGCCGATTTCCCCTTCTTGTTGTCGGATTACCATATGTCAATCTATCCATCCAAGGATGGCAAGATTGATTTTGCCAAAGGCATTGGCGCTGGCCCTTATGCCATCACGAACTTTGAACCAGGTGTAAAGCTGCAAGCCGAACGCAACAAAAACTATTTCGGCAAAACATATTTTGACTCAATTGAAGTTTTGTCGATTGTCGACGTTGCTGCACGCACCAACGCTTATCTGGCTGGTGAAGTGCACTTCATCGATCGGGCAGATTTGAAAACGATTGATATGTTGAAGAAGGCACCAAACACCGAGCTTTATAACGTGTCTGGTTTTGCCCATTACACAGCACCTATGATGGTTGACTCAAAGCCATTCGATAATGTTGATGTGCGTCAGGCCATTAAATATGCCATCAACCGCCAAGAATTGGTTGATAAGATTTTGTTTGGTTATGGCACGCCTGGCAATGATGATCCGATTTCAGCTGCTATGAAATATGCCATCAACCCAGCGCCCGCCTATACTTATGATCCAGACAAGGCGAAATCTTTGCTGAAAAAAGCTGGCATGGAAGGCATCAAGGTTGATCTTTCAGCGTCTGATGCTGCCTTTGCTGGCGGTGTGGACGCTGCACTTTTGATGGCTGAACAAGCTAAGAAAGCTGGCATTGAAATCAACGTGGTGCGCGAACCAAACGACAGCTATTGGGATAACGTTTGGCTTAAGAAGCCATGGTGCCTGTGCTATTGGGGTGGCCGGCCTGTGGCAGACATGTTCTTGTCTGTTTCTTTGGCTGCTGATGCTGCTTGGAACGATACACATTGGAAGAACCCACGCTTCAATGAACTTCTCATTGCTGCGCGTGCTGAAACTGATGATAAAAAGCGTGCTGCTCAATATGCCGAAGCCCAACAGCTGGTGCATGATGATGGCGGCCAGATTGTTCTTATGTACAACAACTATGTTGGCGCGTTGTCGACAGCGGTTGGCCATGACACCTTCAACTCAGACTTCGACCACGATGGTGGTTATATGTATGAGCGTTGGTGGATGGCATAAGCCCCATCACTTCAAAATAATCAACCCCGCTGGCAACAGCGGGGTTTTTCTTTTGTTGAATTTGATCTAAAATAAACTCATGTATCGTGCCATCACTCGCAATATCGAAATTACGGTTCAGCCGCAGTTCTTGGAAACCCAATCGCTGCCTGAACAGCGCAAATTTGTTTGGGCCTATACAATCACAGTTGCCAACCTCGGATCAGAGATTGTGCAGCTTTTAACCCGGCATTGGATTATCACCGATGCCAATGGCATGAGCCAAGATGTGCGCGGGCCTGGTGTTGTGAGCGAAACGCCAACGCTAAAACCACGTGACAGTTTTCAATATTCATCCGGCTGCCCATTATCGACGCCCTCTGGCATGATGTCGGGCACGTATGGCATGGTGACCAGCACGGGCCAGCACTTTGATGTTGAAATTCCGGCCTTCTCGCTTGATAGCCACCACGATAAGCATAGCGTGAACTAATGCAGATTTATTCATCGACAGATATGTTGGCCAAGCTTGTTGGCTTTGACACCACCACGCGCGAAAGCAATATTCCACTGATTGAATTTGTGGAAGGCTATTTGGATTTTCATGGCGTAAAGCATATTCGCGTTGATTATGAAAAAGATCGCAAGACCAATCTTTACGCCACCATTGGGCCTGATGTTGAGGGCGGCATTGTGCTTTCAGGCCACACTGATGTTGTGCCGGTTGATGGCCAAAACTGGGCCAGCGATCCTTTCACATTAACAGAACGCGACGGCAAACTTTTTGGCCGCGGCACCTGCGACATGAAAGGCTTTATCGCGGTGGCTTTGGCCCTTGTGCCAAAGTTTAAAGCCATGGCGCTGAAAACGCCCATTCACTTGGCATTTTCGTGTGATGAAGAAGTGGGGTGCAAGGGGGTGCGTCCGCTTGTGGCCCATATGCGCGACCACTTGAAACGCCCGCGCGCCGTGTTTGTGGGCGAGCCCACAGAGATGAAAGTTGTGAACGGCCATAAAAGTGCTATTACATTTTCAACGCAAGTGCGCGGCCATGAGGCTCATTCCAGCCTGACGCATCAAGGTGTGAACGCCATTATGGTGGCAGCGGAAGTGATTTCTGAAATCAGCGCATTGCGGCAAGAATTTATTGCGATGGGGGATCGAACGGGCCGGTTTGATCCGCCTTATTCGACCATTCATGTGGGGGTCATTTCTGGTGGAACGGCCAAAAACATCATTCCGCGAAGTTGCGATTTTCAATGGGAAACACGGTTGCTTCCCAACGCAGATTTTGAATTTGTGCCCAAGCGCATGAAGGCGCTGGCCGACAAACTAGAACCAGCGATGAGGGCTGTGGCCCCTGATGTTGGCATAGAAACCATCAAAACCAATGAAGTGCCGGGCTTGCGCCCCGACGATCAATCTGTGGCTGAGCATCTGGCCCTTCATGCTGCTGAAGCCAATTCCACCCATGCGGTTTCATATTGCACCGAGGCTGGCTTGTTTCAGTCTATTGGCATTCCATCCATCATTTGTGGGCCGGGCAATATTGAACAGGCCCATAAGCCCGATGAATATGTTGAAATTGCTCAGCTTCAGGCTTGCGAAACTTATATGTTGCGACTGGCCAAAGCGTGTCTTTGATCAGGCGGTTGGCGCTTGCAAACGCGCTGCATCTCTTCGGCGTTTCACTTCAAAGGCAACGGCACCAATCAAAGTGATTGCGATGAGAATAACTGCCAAAGCATTGATGGTTGGCGTGATGCCAGAACGGCCTTTTGAACCGAAATACACGGTGAGCGTGGTTTGTGCGCCCCGCGTGAATTGCGTGGTGTTAAAGTTTTCAACCGATTGGAAAAAGGCCAAAACCGCGCCGGTAAAAATGGCCGGGTAAAGATGCGGCAACAACACGCGCCTTAACATTTGGCTATGGCTTGCACCCAAATCCAATGCCGCCTCTTCCAAGGCGCCATC
>JAYUHQ010000052.1:0-6466 GCA_043766895.1 Aestuariivirga sp. | reverse complement strand
GTTGGATGCCTCTTCAGGCACCATTTTTTCTCAGCCTTGCCGTTTAATGGCCACTCTTGTATGGCCTTTGAGAAATGAAACAAGAGTGATTATCTGATGACCATTAAACTTTATCGCGGTGATTTGCCGGCTGACTTTGTTGCCGGAACGGCAGTGGCCGTTGATAGTGAAACCTTGGGCCTGAAGCCGGCGCGCGACAAGCTGTGTTTGGTGCAGCTTTCAACAGGTGATGGCAATGCCCATTTGGTTCAAATTGACCGCGCCACCAACAAGGCCCCCAATCTGGTGGCGGTTTTGGCCGATGCTAAAATTACCAAAATTTTCCATTTTGCTCGCTTTGATGTGGCGGTTTTGAAACATTACCTTGGTGTGGATACCACTTCGATTTATTGCACGAAAATAGCATCGCGCTTGGTGCGCACCTATACCGATCGGCACGGGCTTAAAGATCTGGTCAAAGAGCTTTTGGGCATTGAACTTGATAAGCAGCAGCAAAGTTCTGATTGGGGCGCGCATATGCTTTCTGAACAACAGAAGAAATATGCCGCAACCGACGTGCTTTACCTGCACGAACTGAAAGCCAGGCTGGACCAAATGTTGGAACGTGAAGGCCGGATGGACATTGCCAAGGCGTGTTTTAACTTCTTACCCACACGCGCTGCATTGGATTTGATGGGCTGGTCGGAAGAAGATGTCTTCGCCCATTCCTGATCAAATTTCTGATCCTGCACAACGGGCGCGCAACAGGGCAAGGCGGTCGCAACTTCTGGCCCGCGTGGCCATGGGCCTTGGCGGGGCTTTGATTGTTGGCTTTGTTTTTCAAAGTGTTTACATGAAACCCAGCGCCAAAATAGAAGTTGCCGCAGCGCCCGAAAAAGCGCCAGTGATTAGCGGCAACGCGTCTTCGTTTTCGGGCATTGATGAAAATTCAAAGCCCTTTTTGGTGAATGCTCAAGAGGGAATTCAAGATAAAGATATTGAAACCTTAATGCATTTGAAAATCGTTTCTGGATCCTTTACCCGCAAAGATGGCGGCGAAGTTAAAGTGGCGTCTGATCAAGCAGAATATGAGATTCGCAATAAGGATTTGAAGCTTGTTGGCAATGTGCGTTTTGAAGAACCGGGGCGCTACGTTGCCAACTTATCCTCAGCGGAAGTGAATTTGACCCGTCAGAAAATCAGCACAAAAGACCCCGTGCAAGTGCAAACTGCCAATGCTAGGGTTTCGGCTGACAGCATGGAAACATCTGAAGACGGCAAAATCGTTCGGTTAAAAGGCCACGTGAAAGCCAGCTTTCAAACCGATCTGGCAAATAAGTGAGGAACACCATGAATAATTTTAAAACGTTATTTGCCGCTTTGGCTTTCAGCACCGTTTTGGCGTTGCCGGTTTTTAAATCGGCCGCATGGGCTGAGGGCAACGTGAATGTTGAAGCTGACACGATGGAAATCATCGATGCTGAGCACAAAACAATTTTTACGGGCAATGTTGTGGCCAAACGGCCCACCGATACCATTCGGGCAGATGAAATGATTGTCAGTTCCAGCGACCAAAAACAAACTGATGGCACAACAAAATCAGTTACCGATTTTGTGAATGCCAAAGGCAATGTGACCATCAACACCAAGAACGCCGTGATTACAGGCCAATGGTGCAAATTTGATGTGTTGCACAATCAATTGGTGGTGGGCGGCAATGTCGAGCTGACACAAGGGGCAACCGTTGTGAAAGGCCAAAAGCTGAATGTTGATCTTACCACGAACCATTTGCAAATGTCGGGAGGACGGGTGAGCGGCAGCTTTGTGCCGAAGTAACAGTAGATTTCTTAATCTTGTTTCAGCAAAACTTCTCTGGCACAGAAATCTTGAACTGTTGAAATATTAGCCGTGAGTTCAAAAACTTTATCCCGGCTTGTTTGGCCCGATACCAACCGGAATGATGATTTGGAAACACCCATGGCTTTGGCCAAGGTTTTAACAACCGCTTCGTTGGCCTGGCCCTTATCTGGAATTGCCGTGATTTTTACAACAAGAGCCACATCACCTTTCGCAGATGTGACCGCACCTGAAATTTCGTTGCGGCCAGATTTGGGCGAAGCGCGAATGTGTAAAAACAAGCCGTGTGGAGTTTGACGCAGTGGACTTTTCACTTAAGCGCCATAGAAGGCCCGAATAAGAACCGCATTCAGTTCTTGCTGCACAAACCGCAAGATGATGAACAGCACCATGGGTGAAAAATCCAACCCTCCCATTTCTGGTAAAAAGCGACGAATGGGATTGAGCAGCGGATCGGTAAGCTGTGCCAAAAGTTGGCTCATTTGTCTGACATTAGGGTTTGACGTGCTGACCACACCAAATGAGATCAATAAACTCATCACGATCATGGCGATCAGAACATAACTATAAAGGCTGAAAAGCCAGTTTATCAGGTCAATGACAAAAAACATGCGGTACTTTCGGGCTAATTGTGTGTTTGCATTTTCTATTTAAGGGCAGATTGCACATCTGACAAGACCAAGGAAATGAGCAGATGGAACGAATTGGGGTTTGACGCGTTGTTGACGATATTTGTCGCTTGGACGAATATGAACCAGCCACAACCCCATGATGTCAGGAAGAGTGATGCGCCCTTTGCCCACAAGAATTTTTGGTGAAAACGTATTTACGCAACCTTTGCATCAGAATTTGGTGAATGGTCTTTTCATCTTTTTATCCGTCTGTGCCATTTTATATTTCGGCCAGCAAATTCTCATCCCCATCGTGTTGGCAATTTTACTTTCGTTCCTTCTCTCACCTTTGGTGAGGCTATTGCAAAAAATGAAGTTTCCAAAAACACCTGCAATTGTGGTGGTGGTTTGTGTTGCTTTCATTTTATTATTCGGCGTTGCTGCTGTGGTTGCCACCACGTTGACCAATCTCGCAGGTGACCTGCCACGGTATGAAAGCAATTTGCGCGAAAAGGCGCGGAGTTTGAAATTTGCCACCTCAGGCGGAAATACAATTGAAAAGGCAGCGAACGTTCTCAAAGATCTTCAAACCGAACTGCAAAAGCCAGATCAACCATCAAGCACCCCTAGCGTAGCCGTCAAACCCATTCCTGTTGAACTTCGCGAATCAAGTTTTGGGCCGCTTGATCCGGTCATTTCTGTAGTAACTGTGCTCATCCATCCTATGACCCAGCTTGGCATTGTGATCTTGATGGTGGTGCTCATTCTGTTCAACAAAGAAGATCTGCGAAACCGGCTGATCCGATTGATCGGAACGGGAGATTTGAACCGGACCACGCTTGCCCTTGATGAGGCAGGCCATCGCTTGAGCAAACTGTTTACCGCGCAAATTCTGATCAATGCCGCAACGGGAACTTTTATTGCCATCGCACTAGCGCTGATTGGCATACCCGGGGCCATTCTTTGGGGCGTGCTGACTGCTATTTTGCGTTTTGTGCCTTATGTGGGCACGCTTTTGTCGGCTGTGTTTCCCATCATCATCGCAATTGCCATTGGCGATGGTTGGAGCTTGGCGCTTATGACCTTTGGAATTGTGATCGCGGTTGAGTTTATTGTTGGCCAAATTTTGGAGCCGCTGTTTTTTGGAAAAATGACAGGGTTGTCGCCCGTGGCCATTGTTGCCGCAGCAGCATTTTGGGCAGCCCTTTGGGGCCCCATCGGTTTAATCTTGGCTACACCTTTGACAATTGGCCTGTTGGTGATCGGGCGCAACATTGAATCTTTAGGGTTCTTTGCAGTTCTTCTGGGCAGTGAAGCAGTGCTGACACCTGACCATGCATTCTATCAGCGCATGCTTGCTTCAGATCCAATCGAAGCAGCTGAACTTGCTGATGACTATATCAAAGATGGTCGGGTTGAAGACTATCTCAACACCGTTGCCGTTCCGGGGCTTATGCTTGCGTATAATGATCAGCTCAGAGGTGTGCTGTCAGCTGAACGTCAAACAGCAATTGCCTTTACATTCTCAGAAATGCTCGATGAAATATTGGCCGATGTTGGCAAGGCCCCCACATCTTCTGCGGTGATCTTGGTGTCTGCCCCCGGGGCGTTGAACTTTGCTGCCACCTTGGCATTTTCTGGGCTTTTGAAATTCAAGAATGTGCCGCACGAAATGTTGGCCGAAGATGCTATAGCGCCGGGCAAACTTGTTGGCACGGATATGTCCACCGTTGAATTTATATGCTTGTGCTATTTAACTGCGCCCAGTGAAGCCAAACACAAATACCTGCTACGGCGCATAACCGCGTTGGCCCAAGGTGCTAAGGTGGTAAGTGTGGCATGGTCGGTTGCTGCCGATCAAGCCCATGTGCAAAACCCTGCAAGTGTTATTTCAACTCTACCAAAATTAGCCCCAGAATCAACTGAAACGAATTTGAATGAAGTGGCCGCAGTTGTTTCCCATGTGCTGGGATAATTGATGGAACATCACACGAATTGAAAGTTTTTTGCATCCTCAACGATAGATCTGGCAGCGCAGGTCAAGCCGATCAACACAATCTTGCGCAATTGTTCGCCCAGCACGGGCTGTTGGTCGATTTTTTGAAAATAGAAGGTGGAACCTTAGTTAAAGATCTGGTCGCCCAAGCAATTGACCAGCATTGTGATGTGATTGTTGCTGGTGGTGGAGATGGAACAATCAACGCCGTGGCTGGAGCCCTGATCGCCCAGCCATCGATACGGTTGGGCGTTTTGCCCTTAGGCACGCTTAATCATTTTGCCCGCGATTTGGGGATGCCAACGGACATCGCGCAAGCCGTTGATATTATTTGTGCCGGCCACAGCAAGGCCATCGATGTGGGCTTGGTGAATGACCATTATTTCTTGAACAATTCTAGCGTAGGGCTTTACCCTGCAATGGTGAAACTGCGCGAAACTCTGCAGCGCGGTGGTTATAGCAAATGGTGGGCTGCGCTGTTGTCGTCGTTCAGAATTCTCGGTCGCTTCAGAAGATTTGATCTGGAGGTTCAACCATCAAACGGCCCTTTTATAAAACGCAAAACGCCGCTGCTTTTTGTGGGCAACAATGCTTATGAAACAACTGTCGCCAAGCTTGGATCACGTGTTGCGCTTGATCGAGGGTTATTGTGGGTCACCCTGCCAACGTCTTCCACCCGTATTGGCTTTTTCATGGGATTGCTTGCCCTTATGCTGCGTCGCGAGAAACCCCAAGACACTGTGATATTTGAAGCAACATCGCTCAAAGTGATCAGCAGAAAAAGATTGCTAACTGTGGCCACCGATGGTGAAGTTTTGCGACTTAAGCCACCGTTGAATTACAGCATATTGCCGGGCGCGCTCAACGTGATCGTTCCCCGGCCAGATCATAAAACAAAATGACCATGAGCCAAAATCAGCGTTTAGCCACGATGACCATAATGGGTGGTTCATTTGTCAGTGTAATGGTTTTGGTGTGGCTTGGCCAAACCAATGCAATGGATCTGGCACTGCGCCAATGGGCCCTCGGTTTAAACAGCCCGACAACAATAACCCTGTGGGAAGGCATTTCTGTTATAGGGTCGGTTGCATTTCTCGGCGCATTAACATTCATCGCTCTCGCCATTCTTATGCTTTTGCAGGATTGGTTTGCGGCCAAGCTTTTGGCTTTTGCGATGGCGGGTGCTGTTGGCCTCGACACGATGTTCAAATGGCTGGTGCATAGGCCACGGCCCGAGGAAGTCTATGCCCACACGATGCCTGCGTCTTTCAGCTTTCCCAGTGGCCACGCGCTCTATGGTTTAACGTTCTATTTCACCCTTGCCATCATTTTAAGCCGCATCATTGGCGGCAAATGGACTTGGAGCATCTGGGTTGCAGCAATCGTGACCGTTGCATTAATCGGCGCATCGCGGATTTTCTTGGGTGTTCACTATGGTTCAGACGTTTTAGGTGGCTATCTCATTGCCGCAACGTGGCTGTTGGTGATCGTGTCGCTGACAGGAACCCCCCAACCACACTTTGAGATAAAGGACTGAAAGAATTGGTGGTGGACGCAGTCATGGGCGAACTGGTCTCAGGTTCAAATTCACTGCTAACAGGGAAATAACAGGGAATTTTTGAGAAATTTGATGCACAAAAGACGACCATTACATAGAATAGGCCTGCAGATTGCAGCTATTTTGAATTTCTTATGAATTTTGGAACAGGGAAATTAAATCGCCGGAACAGGAGGGAATTTGTGAGAGATCAAATATTATACTATCGTATCCGGAAGACGGTGAATCACGGTAAACTGAATTATTTGATGGAAAATCGGTAGGCTCGAACCCTTTTTGTCGCCCTATAAATCGATCATCCCCAAGTGCATCGCTTTGGCTACGGCATGAGTTTTGTTTGTAGCGCCAAGCTTTTCAATGGCGTTACGGACATGGGTTTGCACCGTCTCCTCACCAATCTTGAGGATGTCACTGGTGTCAGTCACTGTAAGACCGCGACCTGCCCATGTGAGCACATCACGCTCA
>JAYUHQ010000051.1:0-38841 GCA_043766895.1 Aestuariivirga sp. | reverse complement strand
TCGTTTCAGGAGACGCGCCAATGCCGGCAATAATTGTGTCGGCCATAATCTCGCGGCCATCAGTAAGGTGAACGCTGTGCGAAGTGAGGTGGGAAATGCCGGTTCCTATAATCATATTCACGCCAGCAGCCACATGGGCGTTGTGAACAATTTTAGAAATTGCTTCGGGAACGCCGCGCATCAGAATGCGCGGTTGGGCTTCGATAAGCGTAACATTACAGCCAAGTTTTGAAGCAGACGAGGCAAGCTCTAGGCCAATGAAGCCGCCGCCAATGACCACGATATTTTTGCCGGGTTGAAATTTCTCCCGCAGCAAAACCGTGTCGCGATGGTCACGCAGTGTCAAAGCAAATTCCCCGCCTGGGCAATTAAGCTTGCGTGGCTTGGCACCCGTGGCGATCAATAATTTAGTGTATAAAATTGTTCCGCCGTCACCAAGGGAAATTGTTTTTTCAAAGCGATTGGTGGCGGTTACAAGGTTGCCTAGATGCACATCCACTTTGAGAGATTTGACAATATCTTCATCGAGCAAAGAAATAGGCGCATCAGCAGCTTCATCAACGATTGAGGCCTTCGACAACGGTGGCCGATCATAGGGCAACATGTTTTCTTCACTGATTAACGTAATCGTTCCAGCGTAGTCGTTTGCGCGTAAATTGATGCATGCACGCGCGGCAGCCATGCCGCCGCCCACAATCACCATGCCAGGTTCAGCCATGCGATTAGGCGATATCGATGAAGACGCGCGTGCCTTCAATTTTAATCGGATAGGTTTTCAAGTTTACACACACAGGCGCACCCTTGGCTGCGCCCGTTGTATAATCAAAACGGCCATTATGCTTTGGACACTCGATAATGTGATCCATTACCAAACCTTCAGCCAAGTGAATTTTCTCATGGGTGCAAAGGCCATCAGTTGCATAAAACTTATCATCAGGAGATCGGAAAATGGCAAAGGTGCGCCCACCGTGATCAAACCGGATCACGTCTTCTTCGGCAATTGCGTCTTTGGCACAAGCATCAATCCATTGAGTCATAATATGTTCCTATTCAGCGGCGATGGGTTGGGTTAACGGTTGAACACCTTCGGGCAACTTTCGAGCCATAGCATAGGTTGGGTCTTTGGCTTGACGCAACAGTGCCGGTATAATTTCTCGATAAGCATCAAAAACCGAAGTGTTGGCCGGCAAACAATAAGGTTTCATGTATTCATAAAGCTTAGGCAACTGATGATAAGGCACCATGGGGAACATATGATGTTCCACATGATAATTCATATTCCAATAAATAAAGCGCAAAACCGGGTTCATCAACACTGTCCGGCTGTTCAAGCGGTGATCTAAAACGTCCTCGGCCAAACCGCCGTGTTGCGTCAGGCCCGTTACAATATGCAGCCATGCACCATACATCGTTGGCAAAGGGCCCACGAACAAAACCGGCAACCACGAGTGCAGATAAAGAGCAACTGCAATTACCGCAAGATGGATTACCATCCAAATGCGCGCTACAAAAAACACGCGATGCCGTTCCATTTCAGGAACGTAAGTAAGTTCCTCAGCAGTCAAATGACCGCCAACGTGGATGAACAAATTTTTGATTGCGCCGAAGGTTTGTGGAATGGCGAAGAACAAAGCAATCGTACGAAGAATAACTGTTGGCCGCATGATGGCAATTTCAGGATCGCGGCCAACAATGATTGTATCGGTGTGATGGCGCGTATGGCTCCAGCGCCACACAGTGGGAGGGCGCATGATCATGAAACACGCAATTTGATAAATAACATCATTCATCCAGCGTGTTTTAAACGCCGTGCCATGGCCGCACTCGTGCCAGCGTGAATCTGTCGACGAGCCATAAAGCACCCCGTAAGCCAGAAAGAATGGCACACACAACCATCCCGGATAGAAATAAATCGCAAACCCAGCGGCAATAAAAAAACTGGAGAACCACACAATTGTGTCTCGAATTGCTGGCCCATCTGAACGCTTCATAAGCTCTTTAAGTTTGGCGCGAGGAATGGGGGCCGCATACCATTGTGCTTTCGACAAGCCAATTTCTTCGGCGCGCTTGGCATCGCGGCCAAGCAAGCTGTAGTCGCGCGGATAAATTACATCGCTCATGGAATATGTCCTCTAATTTGGCTGATCGTAAAAGGAACGTTCCAACTCAACAAGTGGATTGTGGCTGCAACTATCAAATTGCATCATTTCCTTTCATGTGATATGGGCTGCATTAAGGAGTAAAATGGTAGATCGCCCAACAATCACTGATTTGGCCAAGGCTGCCGGCGTTTCTGTGGCAACGGTCGATCGCGTGCTTAATCAAAGGCTTCCGGTTCGCTCTGATACAACTCTGCGCGTTGTTGCCGCGGCAGAGGCAATTGGCTATCACGCCACCGGACTTTTAAAACGGCGCATGGTTGAAGTGCCTAAACGCCGCTTAGGTTTTCTTCTTCAAAAACGCGATAATTTCTATTTGGAATTCGGGCGTGATTTGGTGGCGGCAACCAAAACGAACAAAGATATTGAAGGCAAACCGATTCTCGAATTCATGGAAGAATTGGTTCCCGCAACCATTGCCAAGCGCCTTACCGAAATGGCGCCGCGTGTCGACGCTGTTGCGATTGTGGCCATGGACCATCCACAAGTGAACGAAGCCGTGGAAGCGGCAAAAGCCCAAGGCAAGGCGGTGTTTACATTGCTAAGCCAAATTACCACCCCTGCCTGCGCCGGGCATTTTGGCTTGGATTCAAGAAAAGCCGGAAGAATTGCGGCTTGGACAATCAGCCGGACGGCAAAAAAGGTTGGAAAAATCGGCATCTTGGTGGGCAGCCACCGCTATCTCAATCAGGAACTTTCTGAAATCAGTTTCCGCAGTTATATGCGCGAACATGCTCCTGAATTTCAGTTGCTAGAGCCTATCATCAATCTTGATGACGAGCGCATCGCCTATGAAGCGGTGTGTGAGATGGTTAAAACCTATCCTGATCTTGTGGCAATATATGTCTCTGGCGGCGGCCAAGATGGCCTGATACGCGCATTGCGCGAAATTGAAACCGGCCCAAGACCCGTTGCAGTTTGCAACGAATTAACTGCAACAACCCGCGCCGCGTTGATTGATGGTGTTATTGATCTTGCCTTGGCAACACCCATCGCATCGTTGGCAACCCGCGTTGTTGAAGCCATGGTCAAAGCGTCAACCGGGGCCGACATACCCCATCTTGCGCCCGTGATGTTGCCGCCCAACATTTACCTCAGCGAAAACATCTAATACACTCAATTTATTTTCTGATAGTTTTTGATAGGTTCTCGAAGTGGGCATGCTCCGCAGTTGACTCATCCGCGATTTGGAATAATCTTTCCACATAGCCGCTGAATGGCACAGACCTTTCATTCAACGGCCCGCAACGTGCCAAAAGAGCGCGAGCGGAAGGGAGGTTAGCAATGCTGGTCTTTTCTTTGGCTCGTCTTCACGGTGCTGCGCTTCATCACTTTCCTCGCCAAGAGGACTCCGGCCCAGTCACGGGTGCTGCCGGACACTCGAAAGAAGGAGCACTATAATGAATAAATTTATTCTCGCAGCAGCAGCCGTTGCCTTGATGTCGGGCACAGCATTTGCTGGCAACATTGGCGTTTCAATGGCCAACTCAGACACATTCTTGACAGTGCTCCGCAAGGGCATTGAAAAGGCCGGTGCTGATGCAAAGCAACCTGTTCAAATCGAAATCGCCGATGACGATGTTGCCAAGCAATTGTCGCAAATCCAAAACTTCATTGCTGCTAAAGTGGATGCAGTGATCGTAAACGCTGTTGATACATCAGCAACTGCCCCAATGACTAAACTTGCCAATGATGCTGGCATTCCGATCGTTTACGTCAACCGCCAGCCAGCTGACGTGGACAAGCTTGGTGCCAAGGGTGCTTTTGTTGCTTCTAACGAAAAAGAATCGGGCACACTTGAAACCCAAGCGATCTGCAAAATCATCGGCGGCAAGGGCGACATTTTGGTTATGGAAGGCGATCTTGCCAACCAAGCTGCTGTTCAACGCACCAAAGATATTCATGAAGTTATCGCCACTGATGCTTGCAAAGGCATGAAGATCATTGACGAGCAAACTGCTGGCTGGGATCCTGTTAAGGCACAAGATTTGATGACCAACTGGATCGCTGCAGGCAAAAAGCCAGCCGCGGTTATTGCCAACAACGATAACATGGCTCTCGGTGCGATCAAGGCAATGAAAGCTGCCGGCATGTCAACCAAAGACATTCCAGTGGGCGGCATTGATGCCACACAAGAAGCTTTGGCTTCGATGAAAGCTGGCGATCTCTCAGTCACCGTATTCCAAGATGCTGCTGGCCAAGGCAAGGGCGCTGTTGATACAGCAATCAAGCTGGTTAAAGGCGAAAAAGTGGATGCCAAAGTTTACATTCCATTCCAACTCGTGACACCAGCCAACATGGCTGATTTCATGGCAAAGAACTAATCGACATAAATTGAATTATGCGCCATCCTCAAAGGGTGGCGCATTTTTAATTGAGAGAAACAATGGTCAGCCCTTCAACGATGAAAGCTGTGCGCGAAAGCGGCGCTGTTACCAACGCAGAGTTTGTGTTGGAAGTTGAAAATGTGCGCAAGGAATTTCCTGGCGTTTTAGCGCTCGACAACGTTCAAGTCAAATTACGCCGCGGAACTGTTCACGCCTTGATGGGCGAAAATGGCGCAGGCAAATCTACATTGATGAAAATTATTGCCGGAATATATACGCCAGATTCCGGCACGTTCAAATTACGCGGCGTTGATATTCGTTTGAAAAGCCCGCTTGACGCCTTAGAAAATGGCATCGCCATGATCCACCAGGAATTGAACCTGATGGGCCCAATGACCGTGGCCGAAAATATCTGGATCAGGCGCGAGCCGATGAACCGATGGGGCCTTATCAACCACGGCGAAATGCGTCGGCGAACCGAAGATTTATTCACGCGCCTGAATATTGATATTGATCCGATGATTGAAGTGGGCACGCTGAGCGTGGCCAACCGTCAAATGGTAGAAATTGCCAAGGCCGTTTCATTTAATTCTGATGTGTTGATTATGGATGAGCCAACATCAGCACTGACAGAAAAAGAAGTGTCGCATCTTTTTGGCATCATCAAAGCACTGAAAGCCCAAGGCAAAGGCATTATTTATATCACCCATAAAATGAGTGAGTTGTTCGACATTGCTGACGAAGTTTCAGTGTTTCGGGATGGTAAATATATTGCCACCAAGCATTCGAGTGACGTGACGCGCGATGATATTATCCGCATGATGGTGGGCCGCGAAATCACGCAGATGTTCCCCAAAGAAACCGTGCCGATTGGCAAGGTTAAGCTTTCGGTGAAGGGACTTACTTTAAACGGTGTTTTTAAAGACGTATCCTTCGACGTGAGAGAAGGCGAAATTTTGGGCATAGCCGGCCTTGTTGGCTCTGGCCGCTCCAATATCGCAGAAACACTATTTGGCGTAACGCCCGCAAGTGCTGGCACAATTGAAATTGATGGCAAGCAGATTGAAATCAAATCTCCCAGCATAGCCATGAAAAATGGCTTGGCCTTTTTAACCGAAGACCGCAAGGAAACTGGCTGTTTTCTGTTGCTCGATATTCAAGACAACACCCAAATGGCTGTGTTGCAAAACCGCTATGTCAATTATGGCTTTGTGCAACAAACCCAGCTTTCAAAAGACTCCGAAGTAATGGCGCAAACGTTGCGCGTGCGCACGCCTGATATGCAAGAGCCGATCATAAATCTTTCCGGCGGCAACCAACAAAAAGTTTTGATTGCGCGTTGGCTTCTCACCAAGCCACGGATTCTCATTCTTGATGAGCCAACACGTGGCATTGATGTGGGCGCAAAAGCTGAAATTCACCGCCTCGTTTCGCAGCTGGCGGGCCAAGGCGTTGCCGTCATCATGATCTCGTCAGAAATGCCTGAAGTGTTGGGCATGTCTGATCGCATCATGGTGGTGCATGAGGGCCGGGTCACCGGTTTCTTGGATCGCAAAGACGCAAACCAAGTGAAGATTATGGAATTGGCGTCTCATTGATGAGACGGGGAGTTGAGATATGACAGACGTTCAGCAAGATCAGGGCAAGTCGCTCACTGGATTAAAAAAAGTGCGCAGGTTTCCTCCTGAATTTTCTATCCTTTTGGTGCTTTTGGGCATTGTCATTGTGTTTGAAGTTTTGGGCTGGCTGATCATTGGCCAAAGTTTTATTGCCAACAAACAACGATTGTCGATCATCGTTCTTCAGGTTGCAGTAACCGGCATTATCGCCATTGGTGTAACCCAAGTGATCATCACAGCGGGCGTAGACCTGTCATCGGGCTCTATGGTTGGTTTTATTGCCATGGTGGCAGCAAGCTTTGCTCAAGTTGCAACCAATGATCGCGCGGTCTATCTCAGTTATGGTTGGGTTGATCTAAACCCGTTGTGGGCCATCGGCGTGGGGCTGGCGCTCGGCGCGTTAATGGGCGCGGTCAATGGCTTTATCATTGCCAAAACCAAGATTCCGCCGTTTATAGCCACACTTGGCATGATGGTTTCGGCGCGCGGTTTGGCAAAATGGTATACCCTCGGCCAACCTGTGGCCTTGCTTACAGATAGTTTCAGCTGGTTTGGCCATAGCTTTCCCGTGATGGGGTTTCCCGTGCCGCGTCCCGTTATTGTGTTTCTGATTGTGGCGGTTATTTTCCACATTCTGCTCACCTATACGCGCTATGGCAAGTTCACTTATGCCATTGGTGCTAACCCGCAGGCGGCGCGCGTTTCTGGCATCAACATCGGCAATCACCTCATTAAGGTCTACACCTTCGCCGGCTTGCTGTCTGGGCTTGCAGCAGTAATGACGGCAGCCCGCGCTGAGTCGGCACAGCCCGGCATGGGCGTTGGCTATGAATTAGATGCCATCGCATCTTGCGTAATCGGTGGCACATCACTTGCGGGTGGCGTTGGCCGCATAACCGGAACGTTCATTGGAACAATTATTTTGGGCGTTGTCACCTCTGGATTCACGTTCTTGCAAGTGGGTGCTTATTATCAAGAAATCGTCAAGGGCATCATCATCGTAAGTGCGGTAGTTATTGATCAACATCGCCAGAACAAGCGCCGCAAAACCAGCTGAGTTTTATAACAGGCGTGTAAGATTTGCTTTCCGCAAGGCCTTCGTTTACGCAAGGCTAGCAACGCAGGAGCACGGTTTTATGGATATGTCACATTTAGGTGTTGAAAGTTCAGCCATTCTTGCGGCCTTTCTGGCTTCCGTTGTGGAAGTGGTGGAAGCCTTCACCATTGTTCTGGCGGTGGGCACATTGCGCGGCTGGCGATCAGCATGGATGGGCACCTTTGCTGCCTTGGCAATTCTGGCCTTGCTTGTGATTATTTTGGGCCCGCTTCTTGGTCGCGTACCTATTCATGATTTGCAGCTTGTTATTGGCATTCTTCTATTAATGTTCGGCATGGGTTGGCTGCGCAAAGCGATCTTGCGTTCAGCGGGGGTGATCCCGCTGCATGATGAAGAGCTGATCTTTGCAAAAGAAAAAGCAGAACTGAATGAAGAAGCAAAATCATCACACACAACACAAAATTGGATTGCAGGCCTTGCAGCATTCAAAGCGGTTCTGCTTGAAGGTTTGGAAGTTGTATTCATCGTCATTGCGGTGGGTTCGGGCCGAGGCATGTTGTGGCCAGCCGCCATCGGTGCATTGGCTGCTTGCGTGGTGGTGTTGATCATTGGCGTTATTGTCCACAAACCACTATCTCGTGTGCCAGAAAACACTTTGAAATTTTGCGTGGGCGTTATGCTCTCTGCATTTGGTGTGTTTTGGACGGGTGAAGGCTTGGGCATTGCTTGGCCGGGCCAAGACTTGATCTTGATTTTATTCGCTGCAATTTTCCTCAGCGCTGGCTGGGGCACGGCGCAATATCTTCGGACGCTGGGCACAAAGACCCAAGCAACATCCAACTAAGGAATGATGATGAAAATTATCCAAGAAGTATTGGCCGAATTGTTCAGCATGTTTTGGGCAGATGCGCGCATGACAACTGCAGTTTTGGCCCTCGTGGCCATCGCCGCTGTTCTGCTCAATTTCACCGCACTCAATCCCCTGTGGATTGGAGCACTGCTCTTGTTGGGCAGCTTGGCCATTGTGATTGAAGCGGCTTCACGCGAAACCCGCAAACGCATGCGCAACTAACCCCAAGCGAGTTTAGCGCAACGGCACCAAGCGGGCCGAAAATTCCACAACCCGCAGTTCTGCAGTCATTTGCGATTGAAAAACCTCTTTGCAGTGGATGCCCAATAAAACGAAAATCGGCCAAAGCAAATAGGCTTCAATCTCGATATTTTCGCCAAACGTCAAAATAACAAGATTCAACAGCAACGCCAAAGGCAACCGCCCCTGTGTGCTCAGGATGGCTTCTTTGACCGTGAACAAAAAATGCCACAAAAATGGAATGAGAAAAGCTATAAACCCGCAAGCACCTTTCACATATAGTAGCGCAAACCAAGTGTGATGGCTACCGATCGGCATAAATTCAACAAGGTGGGGGCCTCGCTCAACTGTTCCGTGTCCCCACCAATAAGCCTCGGTCTGCCACCGATAGAATGCGATACTCTGCAACGTTTCACGCACGCGTGAACTTGCGGCACGTGCGCCATTAAAGCTGTCCACATTTGATGCCAATAATTCTTGCAAAGCTGGTTCAAACACCCCGGCAATTAAAACGACCGCAGCAAGCACAAACAGCCAAAATGAATCCTTAAGTTTAATCAATATTCTTGGAAGAATAAAACATGCCACCAAGCTGATCATGCTCATGCGTGACTGTGAAAAAATAATAATAGAAATTCCACCAAGAATACCGGAGAGTTTCCAAAAAAAGCGTCTGTCTTCCAGGGAAAAAAGCACCATCGTTACACCCAACAAACCAGCAAAGGGCGCCCAAGGCGCATAGAATTGCCAGCGTGCAGTCATAGTCGCTGGATCAATTGTATAAAGATAAACGGTAAAATATTCTGGCCCAGGCCCACCAATCACTTCCAGTGGCGATGTATATAATTTTTGCGGTAAACCCAGCATGGGAGCGACTAATAATATGGGTAAAACCATCAGGGTAAAAAATCCTTGGATAGCTTGTGCACGCACAAGGCAAACTCTGCTGATTTTAAGCGAAGCTCCGGCAAGGATAAAAATTGCAATCAATGCCCAGCCTTTGGCCCAGCCAAAGCTTGATTTTATGGTTTGGGCAAGTCCCAAATCCCAGCCAGCATGGCCAATCCAAATAATCACCAGCAAGCACAGGCTCGAAATCAACCAACACCAAACAATTGGTGCAAGCCGTAGAAAAATGGGCAGGCTTTCTTCATCAATAGGGGTCAAATAGGCTTTAATAACAACGGCACCTAAAAAGGCCCACGCTAAAAGCGGCCCAACCACATAAAGTGCACCCAGAATATAAAACGGCCACGTCAATGTAATCGACCAAAAGCAAAATGCTTCAGGCCACGTGCGTGAATGCATTTTGCAAATCCATTTTACGTTTGAACTTTTCAATGATGGGTCGTCGAAGCGCACCTAAAACAAAAGCGATCAAAGAAATAAAAGATGCCAACGCCGCGCCACCAAGAATGCTGATGCGGCTGGGGGAATTTGGCTCCGTTGGCAAAGCAGCTGACTCGGCAACTTGTGCCATCGGGTAAGATGCAAAAATATCTGTCTTGGAAGTCGTAATCCGACCAAGAGCGGAAGTGAAGATAGCCTCTGCCAACTTATAATCTCGGTTCAACATTTCCAATTGTGATACAGTCTTAGAAAGATCCCCAATTGACCGCAGATCTCGGGCCACTTGCACTCTCATCACCGCAAGCTGTGAATCAAGCCCTTCGCGTTCAGTCTCCAAGTTTACCAATTGCAACAACAGCCCGGAACGTTGTCCAGCTGACGAAAAATCCAGTTTGCTTGCAAGTTTATGCGCAGAAAGACCAGTGACTTGGGCCGCCCGCGCAATCATTTTTTGTTGTGAGCCAACAAACTTTGCTTTCGCATCAACCACTTTTGGATGATTGCTGCCATATTGCCCCGACACTTCGGCAAGATCAGATTCTGCTTTGCCTGTTGCATCTGCAAGTGCCACAAATTCAGGATCAGCATGAATTTTCATCGTTGCAAAAATAAACTCCGGTGCAATATTAAGGCTCATTTTCAAAGATTTTTCAGAAGCCTCAATTTTTGCCAATGCGCTTTCATTTTCAGCGATTTTAGTTTTCAGGGCCTCGGCCCCACTCACCTTCATGTTATATTGTTCAATGGATGTTAATCCACTGCGCGCTTGTAACAGATTTATTTTCTGCCGAACAACTTCAACTTCTGCAGCATATTTTTGGACGTTTTCGGCCGTCGAATCTTCACGCTTCTTTGTCTCATCGAGACGAAGCCGTTCCAATTCTGAAAAAAAGGCGTCTTGAATGGCAATCGCGCGCCGGTGCGCCTCTTCGGGTTTGCTGCCGGTCATTTCGACCAAAATGAAACTCGTCTCGTCGGTTAATTTGACCTTGGGCACTGGCATGGCTTGTGCAGACGTTCCCAACAGCTTTGCCGCAGCAGCGATAATATCAGAAGACATGATCAGATTTTTATAGGTAACAGTGGGGCTCAACGACGAACTCGAAAATGGTGAACTTGCATTCGATGTGGCTTGACCAATATCTGTAATGTTCACAGATGATACCGAACCCGCGCCTGGCAAAATGATTTTAAAATGTGCAGAATAGCTTGGCTTAGCAACGTGCATATAACCTAATGCTCCCAACCAAATGAGGCCGAGCCAAGCTAAAAAAAATAGTCTACTTTTATTCTGAAACAGGCCTTGTAATTTCGTCAACCCCTGCGGCAGTTGAGCTCTCAAAATGCGTTGGCGCCTTAGTCCCTCAAATTTTGAAGTATCGAACAACACTTCATCATCCCAAGTCGAGCCAAAGTCAGTCTCTGCTGACGGGCGTGCATCATGAGCACTGGAATCTGCAATACTCCCCTTTTGCATTTGCGATCGTAGAACAACCATAGCGTTTGGGTTTCATCAAATCAGTTTGCGTTCTGCGCAGCAACGCAGGTCAAAATTAAGCAATTGTTCTCAACATTTTCAGTGCAGTCCCGCTTCCATTGCTATGACCGCAGCATGCGTTCGATTTCGTGCGTTTATTTTTCTGCAAAGTGTTTTGAGATGAAGTTTAACCGTTACCTCTTGAAGGGAAACGTCACGACCAATCTCTTTATTTGAAAGGCCTTTGGTTAAACCTTTGAGCACTTCAAGTTCGCGTTTCGTCAAAAGGGCTGCTAACGAATTTTCCGGCGAAGCATCCTTTGCGGCCAAGAAATCGATGGGAGCATATTTTTCGCCAGAGGCCATGAATCGAATGGCGTGAACGAGCGAACGTGCTGACATATTTTTTGGAAGAAACCCAATTGCGCCCGATGCCAAAACTTCTCGTACGATAGACTTTGGGGCTGTTCCTGAAATCACGGCCACCGGCCTGCCGCTGTTCAATGCAATAGCTTCAGCAAGACCGCGAACGCCGTTCATGCCGGGCATGTTGTAATCTAAGAGAACCAGATCAAATTTTTCCTCGGCCTTTATTTTTTTTGCAGCAGATTGAAAGTCTGCGGCGGTTTCAATTTCAAATCCCGGCTCTCGCATTAGGTAAGCAGCAAGTATCTCTCTTACTAAATCATGATCATCCGCAATTAAAACTCGCACGTTCCATCCCTCACACCACCTCAGCATGATCACATGCTGCTCGGTCCCTCAACAAAGCTAACATAGAATGTTTAATTGAGGCTCACGCAAGCTTTGAGGCGCAACGATCTAAAAGTGCACCGTAAAGCCAAAACAGCTATCCATTCGGATAGATTAGTGCGCTATTCAACGCAGCACTTATTCCGATGCTCCCAAGCCTAGCCCGTTTCTCACAGGTCTTTTGGCCCAGAACAATGCAGTTTGCTGGCAATTAAAAAAAAGACGGAGGAACAGGTGAATAAGTCAAGAACGGTGAAACTCTTTGATCGTGAAATATTGGATTGCCATCAAATTGAAGCGATTGCCGAAATTTTCAATCATGGAAAGCAATCGGTCGCATTCATCAATGCCCATTGCATCAATATCGCAGCGAAAGACCCCATCTATCGTTGGGCGCTTTCCAAGGCAACCGTGCTTCTGCCAGATGGCTCGGGCATGCAGCTTGCTGCAAGGTTGCAGAAATCGCACTTCACCGAAAACCTAAACGGCACAGATCTATTCCCCGCCATCATTTCTGCGGCAGCTGATAAACAAATGAAGGTGTTCTTTTTTGGCAGCAAGCCAGGGATTGCCGAAAAGGCAGCCAACGCGGCAAGAGACCTCAATCCAAAATTAGAAATTGCCGGCACGCGCCATGGATTCTTTTCCGAGGAAGACCAGCCCGGCATCATTGACGCAATCAATGCCAGTGGTGCTGAAGTGTTGCTAGTAGGCCTAGGGGTGCCGATGCAAGATATTTGGATTGCGCGAAATCGCCATCGCTTGAATGCAAAAATTATTTTCGGCGTGGGAGCACAATTTGACTTTTGGTCAGGCAGTGTTTCCAGGGCACCTCAAATTCTGCGCAACGCCGGTATGGAATGGGTCTGGCGTTTGGCAATTGAACCAAAGCGCATGTTTGCTCGTTATATTATTGGCAATCCAACATTTGTCGGGCGTTCGTTTATTTCAACTTTCAGAACTCGCTTTCCGTCACTGTTTGATAATTTCGCCAAGCGATCACTGGATCTTATTTTGTCTGGTGGCGCCCTGATCGGATTATTGCCATTGATTGGCCTAATCGCGCTTGGCATTAAATTGGAGTCGCGCGGTCCCATTTTTTTTACACAAATGCGCGTCGGTCAAAACGGCAAATTATTCACAATCTATAAATTTCGTTCCATGTACTTGGACGCAGAGGCCAGGCGCCAAGCCGTTCTGCACCTATCTGAGCGCAAAGGCATTTGCTTCAAATCCAGAAACGACCCACGAGTCACCAGAGTGGGAAAAATTATGCGCCGTTTGTCGTTGGATGAACTGCCTCAAATATTAAATGTTTGGAAAGGTGATATGGCAATCGTTGGCCCGCGCCCCGCATTGTCGCAAGAGGTGGCCGCATATCCAAAACTTGCGCTTGGCAGACTGGAAAGCAAGCCTGGCCTTACCGGTCTATGGCAAGTTTCAGGGCGAGCCGAGGTTGACTTTGATCGGATGATCCATATGGACCTCGCTTATGGCCGGACGCGAAGTCTTTTTTCGGATATTGCAATGATCGCTCTGACCTTCCGTGCTTTGATTACAGGCCGCGGCGCATATTGATTTTTTAAGTACATGTACGTCTTGCCCGCAATTAGAAATCATGCGTTCTAAGCAGCAATAGGTTGAAGTCGGTCATTCACTTTTCCCCCTATTGCGTGCTTGGGGTGCTTTACGTTTTCTTTTTCTTCGTTTTGATCATGCGCCTGCTTGATGAGTTGATAACCGAGGTAGCGTTGGTTATCGATTGGATCGAAATTTAAACTCGCCCGAAGCTTCTTCCTTAGTTTGCTGATGTGGCTTTCAACAACACTTTCTTCAACATCCTCTTCAAACAATCCATAGACAGCGTTGAATATCATTGTGCGATTTACGCGACGGCTCAAATTGGCCGCAAGATATTCCAGAATTCGCCTTTCACGACGCGGCAGAACCAGCGCTTGCCCATAAAGTTCCACATCACGCCCATCGAAATAAATTTTCAAGGGACCTACAGTTACAAACCCAACGTGGGAAAATGTCCGACGCCGAATGGCACCTATTCGCGCAACAATTTCGCGCGGTTGAACTTTGTCAGTGACCACATCATCTGCGCCCGACAAAAATAATTTGAGAATCGAATCCAGCTCTGCACTTGCATTCATCGCGATGACAGGGATATTTGACCGTGACTTGATCAAACTCACCGTATTCACTTTGTTGTCGTGCTCACCCACAAATATGGTCTCTATCGACGATTTGTCCGAAGCATCAAGCGATGAAAACCATTCAGCAAAATCGCGATGCGTGATCCCATTGGCGGCCAGCCCCTCAGCCCTCAAAGCCATGCAATAAAGATCGGTATCAGCGATATGATGCCCGAGCATAATAATCATCTTGCGTCCCTCCCCATGATTCAGAGAACCTCTTTGAATCTATCAATGCCCCCACATTCGGTGATATATTCGCGTGGTTAATATCTGGTTAAATATGAGACTATTTCCTATATATTTCAATATCTTACACTCACTGTAACAACTTACAGCTGCTGGAACAGGCAATGCTTCAGGCACAATAGATAATGGTCGATGCGTTAGACTTGGCCAAACGCCACGCGTCACGTTTCAGGTATTCTAAGATTGACGTGGCAACGGCTATCCATCAAGCGAATGTGTTCGAACACTTAGGGTTTGCAACTCAAATTTTTCAAGTTCTTCAAGAAATTCATGAACTGCCGGTGCAACATATCTTACATAGCGTAAGGCCACTGCAAAATTGGATTGGAGACATTTTTCTTCAGCGTGTTGCGCGATGCAGCACAATTTCTCAGCCCCGAACATCGCTGCGATGCCCGCAATTGAATGGAGTGCAATACGCAATGCGTTATAGTCTTCCACCTGGTTGGCGTTTAACAGTTCCATTAGATTCTGATTGAAATCAAATTTAGACCGCTCAATCACACGCAGTGTTGTCGCTTTCCCAATATCTTCCACAAGTGTCAAAAGCCTATCGCAGTTCATCACCTGCAAATTTGCATTTACACCATCATTCAACGAATGCTCTTGGGGATCAATCAGCGTCATAACATTCTGCCAGAACGATCACGCACAATGGCACACCCTAAATAATGCCGCACTGAAGTGCAAAACTAACGGCATGAGTTGTGTTTTTGCAATTCAATTTCCCACGCGCATTTTCCAAAAAAAAGCGAACAGTGCGTGCGGTTATATTGAGGTGTTCCGCAATCTCTTTATACGACATACCTTCTGCACTTTGGCGAAGCACTTCAACTTCGCGTTTGGTAAGAACGTGTTCACTCGCAATCGCATAATTTAAAATTCGATCTTGAATTGTCTCCATCGAATCAACTGCCCTACAAACCCAAATCATTCTCGCAACTGATAAATGACCTTAATTTTAGAACCACGCCACAACCAGAACTAACAGCGCAGTTGCAAAATTGAAATTTAATGCGTCAAAATTGGTCACTCGTTTATTTGGTCATCAGTTGAAAACTTTTTGGCAATGAGAAGTACAATTGGCGCTTAGAGCCAAAATCTGGTTGAAAATAATTTCGCGAACACTGCCAAAAATGGCAGTCACCACACTTCGTTCTTCCACTATCTGTAGTTGCTGCTTTCAAAGCCCAATTCGAACTTCTGGAAACCAGCAAATGCATCCAATTCGCGATCATTTTCAAGAAATGTTCTGCCCAACAACAGATAAAGGTAGTTCCAACCCTGTAAGTTCAGACTTTCTTTTCATTGGCGAATTGGCAAGGCAATTGGGCTTAAATCCCAAGACAATTCGTTATTATGAAAATGAGGGTCTCATCAAGCCTAGGCGACACGGGGCGTTTCGCACTTTCTTGCCGCAGGATGTAGATCGCCTCAAATCAGTTATTTCTATGCGCAAAATGGGTCTTAGCATTGCCACGATCAAAGCCCTTTTTAATATCGCAGAACGCGATAAGGCTAAGAAGTTTATGGCATTGTCATTCCGCCAACATCTGATCGAATTGGAAAAGCAAAGACGCATCCTAGATTCGCAACTGCAAGAGACCGCTCTTTTTATTGAGCAGCTTGAAAATTCTCAATTGACCCATATGAAAATGGCCAGCTGAAAAAATCAGCTGGCCATTTTCTATTGTCAGCTTTAGAAATACTAGGCTGCACGCTGCGCTTCATGCTCAGCATGTGTAAGACCATTTATCAAAGCGTTCCAGCTGTTGATAAATTGCCATTCGGCGTTAGCTGTTCCAATCGCACGTGGCAAATTGTCAACAGTTCTGCGATCGGTTAAATTCTTCAGTGCTTCTGACCAGCCGATCACTGAGTTTTCAGGAACACCAATTGCTCGGCCCGCAATATGTTGCTTTAGCCCATCAACACAGGAACAGAAAATTGGTCGGTTGGCAGTCATCGCTTCAATCGCAACCAAGCCATAGGGTTCCCAGCGCGAAGGCATAGCGACAATATCACATTGACCCATGGCTTTGGCCGGATCAGATGTACTCGGTTGAAAGATGATGTTTGATTTTCCGCGTGCCTTTTTAACAAGCGATTCGCGCTCTGGCCCATCGCCAATCAAAAGCAACTGCAACGTTTCTGGCAAATGGCGTGCAAATGCCTCAACCAAAATGTCAAAACCCTTCTGCTCGTGAAACCGCCCAATGGCCCCAACAGTTACCAAACCTTGCGGCGTATAGTTTGAAATATTTTGAAACGGCACGAGGTTTACACAAGACGAAATATGAGTGAGTTGACTTTCTTGGCAATATTTTCGCCTGGCAATCCATTGGCGCTGCGGCTCACTGACCGCGACGATTTTGTCGAACAGGGCATAGGACAAGTTTAAAAGATCATCAAACCTTTCGCGCTTCTCCACATTCAATGCAACGTAGTGTTCTGAATACGAATGTTCAACATGAACCATGGGCGTTTCTGGATAGCCGGCACGCAATTTTGAAAAAAATGGAAAATTTTTCCAGCAGATAGCCATGTGAGACACAACAACATCAGCGCGAAAAATCGGCGTGCTGCGCTTTCCTCGCTCAACACGAACAATTTTATGGTGATCTTGCACCAACCCAAAAGGAGCATTTTCCAAGCACTCCAGCAAGCGATTAACACCGCCCCAAGATGCATCGTCAACCAAGTGAACAATTGTATTTTTCATAAAACTACTTTCCAATTTATGCGTTTTTGCGATTGAAAGACACGTGCTTGGCCGGGGAAAATCCAAAAAGATTTTGCAGTTCGCTTGCAGCCCAAGTCTGCAAGGTTTTTAATGGCTCTTCATACAACGGAACCAGGGATTTTCTGAGTGATCTGCGCGTCAGTTTGGCGGCCATTCGGCCATCACCCATAACAAAAGCACGCCTTGCCAGATATCTGAGTTGATAGGCTTCGGATGCATTTGCATTTTTGTCATAAAATCGCGGGGCAATATCTGCAACCTTATCGCGAACCCTTGCCCAAGATGCGAATTGTTTTTCTAGGTTTGCGGAAAGGCCTTGCGCTTGAATGCGATAGCGTGTGAGCAATCCGGCAATACCCTCGATCTTCCAATCGCACCCAAGCGCAAACCGCATCCACGCGTCGATATCCTCTGATTGCCGCAGCGATTCATCAAACCACCAGTCGCGTTCAGTTTCATGCTTTGGACGATATGTGATGACATCGAGTGCCTCCCGTCTGAAAACTGCAACAGAGCCATTGCCAAATGGATTGCGCTTAAATATGTCTGCGGCGGTGATGTCTTTAAGCTTGGGCTGCTGGGAGACTTTTAAAAATTTTCCTTGTTCATCAATAAGGCTGGAACCACAAAAACTTACGCCCACAGTGGGGTTCGCCTCCAAATGATCAAAATGCAACTCCAGCTTTTCCGCTTCCCATATGTCATCCGAGTCGCAAAATGAGATATACTTGCCGCGCGCCAAATGAATTCCCGTATTGCGCGCACCAGCCAGACCGCGATTGACTTGACGAACAGAACGAATTCTTTGATCTGAATAACTTGCAATAATCTTTGCTGTTTGGTCGGTTGATCCGTCATCAACGATAATAATTTCGATGTCTCGAAATGTTTGATGGATAATCGCGTCAATGGTTTCATTGATCGTGGCTTCCACATTAAAAGCAGGAATAACCACACTGATTGTTGGACGTGTCATAGGCATTAGATTCTCCGCTATTACCGACTGAATGCAAATTTACGAATTGAGCGTGGCAGAAACGGCGCTATTAAAGCCCCGACAAATGTCATGCCGCCGCGCCAAAATGGATTGAAAAACGAACGAGGCGAGCGCCATACGCCATGAAGCGCGAGCCTTAGTGCTTCAAAGCCCGGTGCCCCGGTTCGCAAGGCACGCCGTGCCAAGTATCGCAAGTTGCCCGCATCTGCTGCCGCAAGCTGCTGTTGATCAAGAGGTGTTCCCAGATTTTGTAAGGTGTTCAGTGCCTTATACCAACCTGCCCGCATCGACTCTAAATTAGAAGACAGGCCCGAAACATTGGTTCGATAATAAACCAAGGTTTCGTCGATGCTGGCGATCAAAGCACCCGCAGCCGCAACGCGAACCAGAAATTCAACATCTTCGTTGTGCACAATCAAAGGATCAAAACCGCGATGGCGGGCAAAGATGGAGGTTTTTATGACCAAATTGGAAAGTGTACAAACTGGGTTGTCACGCAAAAGATCATAGGGCGTTAAAGGTGCTTGATAGACAGTTGAGACAGTTTCAATAATTTTTTCCGAAACACTGAAAAACGCAATTCGCGAATAAAATGCATCAATGTTTCTATGTTTTTCTGCATGTTCAAAGACGCTGCTCAATTTATTTGAGGCCCACAGATCATCACTGTCTAGAAATGCAATAAAATTGGATGACGTATGATTTAGCCCGGCTAAATTGCGCGCATTTGAAGGCCCAGTTCGCATCGTCTTCAAAGATTTAAAGCGGTAGTCGCGAGCGCAAAATTCTTCAATAATATCTGCGGTATTATCTGTAGATCCATCGTCAACGATGAAAGCTTCCCAATTTGCAAAATCCTGCGCCATCAGCGAGTTCAGCGTTGCCGGCAGTGTGGCTGCCGAGTTCCAACACGGTATAATCACTGCGAAATATGCTGGAACATGAGTAGAAATGGCATTCATCGGGGCAGTCCACATCAAAGCGTTGAGCAATCTGATTTTGCAACGCCAAAACTATGATAGAAGATGCCAATAGTATTCGGCCCACTGGGACAAAATTCATGACAAACGGACATGGCAACTATCTCAACGGATAGTATTGATCAGTTTGGATTTAGAAAGCGCCATTTGATACTCTTTCAAGTGCTGGCCTTAGAACTCTGCACCACCCAACCTTTTGAATGGTCGCTATCCTTTCGCATAGCATTACGCGCCAAAAGGCTTAACCAATCACCTGATGCGCTCACGTCAGGAGGGACGCAGATTTGCTACAAAGGTGCATCTGAAGTTAAGTGAGTTGTAAGTGCCGTGCATCCGATCAAACACAGTCGTTTTATTGGCTATGCATCAATCGGGATTCTGCTTGCCTGCCTCACAGGCTGTTCGGCGAATGAAAGAATTACAAATATCGAGCCCATATCAGTGGGTGGCGGCTATCAGGCGGAATATCGCAACAAAGCTTCCAAACACAAATACCAAACGATTGGCTATTCCAGCCAAATTGATCGCGAAAAATGCATCGCCCAAGACGATCCAGCAGAATATCGATTGGAATTGAGAGATGAAGAAAAGCTATCTCCAGGTGATCTTGTTGATGTTTCAATCGGTACTGATGAAACCCTGTCAGGAAAATATGAAGTTGCAATAGATGGAATGATAAAAATTCGCGGCCTTCCACCGGTTCGCGCATTTCGTCGCAAGGTTGACGAAGTCAACACAGATATCGTTAACGCGCTGGTTCAATCAAAATATTATAAAACTGCCCCGCCTGTTTCAGTTCGCCTTGCAGATTATGGCACAGTGCACGCGTCTGTATCTGGCGCAGTGTTTGAGCCGGGCTCTGTCACCCTCAGTGGCGCAAGCACGGGACCGGCAATAGATATCACGCGCGAACAAGCCTTGGGATCAGTAGCAGAAGGGCGCACCCTTTCACACGCTTTGCAAAATGCCGGCGGCGTGCGCCCAGATGCCGATTTGTCTCGCGTGGTTTTGGTGCGTGGCAATGTTCTAAAGAAAATTGATCTGCGCGCAGCAATTAAAGGCGAACCGTTCAGCAATGATCTCATTCTTGAAGGCGACCGAATTATAATTCCAAGTCGGGGGTGCTTTCAACCTGATCTGGTAACGCCCTCCATCATATCTCCAGTTGGCGTGAAAGTGTTCATGTCAAATTTAACCGAACCAGCGCTCCACAATTCAAATTCGGCAATTCAAAAAGAAACACGTGAAATGCGTTACGGTACACGGTTTATTCAAACAGTTGTCAGCATGAACTGCGTTGGAGGAAGCAAAATGACCAATGCATCACGTTCGGCAGTTCTCTATTCACGCAACCCCATCACCGGAAAATCTGTTGTCATTGAGCGTAACATCGAAGATCTGCTAAGAAATGGCGATCGCGACGAATACGACCCCTACATTTTACCCGAAGACGCGATTGCCTGTTATGATAGCCACGAGACTGATGCCGTTAAAGTCGCTCAAGGTTTCGGAATTGTGGTCAGCTCGATTCTATTAGGGCGTGGATTATGACTTCAGTTTCCAGCTTCTTGAAAAACATCGATAGAATCCGCTACCTCGCCTCTGCAAATTCATTTGCTAAAAATTTGAGCGCCATGGGCCTTGCTCAAATCGCAGTTCGTGCTTCGCGGCTTATCACTACAATCTTGCTCAGCCGTTGGCTGGCACCAGAAATTTTTGCCACTGCCGCAATTGTCTTAACGGTCTACGAATTTGTTTCACTGTTTACACGAAATGGCATTTCCTCAGCAGTGATCCAAGCAACGGCGGAAGATGTTGACGCAACCGCCATGACTGCTTGGCGCATGACATGGATTGCATGCATCAGCTTGCTGTTGGTGCAGTGCGCATTGGCCTATCCAATTGCGTGGTTTTACCACAATAGCAAATTAGAAATTCCAATTATCGCCATGTCGGCAATCTATCTCGTCACCCCGATGAGCAACATTCAGGCGGCCTTTCAACAACGCGAGGGCAAACTGGGTCGAATGGCATTGGCCTCTGCCACGCAAGTTATTGCAGATAATATTCTTACAGCATGTTTTGCACTTACCGGATTTGACATTTGGGCAATTATTTTGCCGAAGCTTTTGGTCGCTCCAATTTGGCTTATCATGGTACGTCGGGGCCACCCTTGGAGACCGCAGAATGTGCCAGGAATTGGCAAATTCTATGGTTGGGATCGGATCGTTAAATACAGTCGCAGCGTGCTTGGCACTGAAATTTTGGCAACAGTACAGGCCAATATTGACAATCTGCTGGTGGGCTATTTCCTTGGGTTACACGCACTTGGCATCTATTATTTTGCCTTTAATGCCGGTCTTGGTCTGACGCTCGGATTTATCAGCGCAATCAGCGTTGCGGTGTTTCCATATCTTTGCGAGGTGAATACCGACAAAGTCGCGTTGGCCAGTCGATTTTTCCAAACCCGCAAAAGAACCGGGTTTGGTTTGGGCATCATCATCGTCCTTCAATCATTGTTGGCGCCGATTTATGTACCCCTTGTATTCGGCGCAAAATGGGTTGAGGCCGCACCAATTCTTTCGATTATCTGTCTTTCTGCATTGGTAAGGCCCTATGCCTGCGTCACCGGTCAATTGTTAAAAGCAATCGGCAAACCCGAAATTGAAATGCGTTGGCAATTCATCAATACAATCATCTTGATTATCGCGTTGGTAATTGCCTGCCAATTTAACACCTTGACTGTGGCAATAGCAGTTCTGGCAGTTCAAACGTCCGTGCTCGGACTCTTCTCATGGTTCGTGCCGAAAATGATCTTTGAGCATTCAACACAGCTCAACTCAGACACAAAACGTAGTGCTGCGTTGCCCCGACTCAACAAATTCAACCTCAAAGGCCTTTTGCCATGAACACCAAAAAAGTTGATTTCTTTATTGTTGGCGCGGCACGTTCCGGCACCACAACCCTTTGGCAATGGCTTAAAAATCACCCAGAAATCTTTTTGCCAGAAACCAAAGAACCGCACTATTTTTGCTTCAAAGATAAAGCCCTCCCCTACTTTGGAAGCGAGTTGGATCCGCATTACAGAAAATTGCTCACCGTTTCAGAAGAAGAATACGAACAACTTTATGATACCAGCCGGCCAAACCAATTAAATGGCGATGCATCACCGGGCTATCTTTATTTTCCCGGCACTGCGTCCAATATCAAAGAACATAACCCGGCTGCAAAAATAATCTGCATTTTGAGAAACCCATGCGACCGAGCATTTTCACAATTCATTTTTCATGTCCAATCTGGCTTTGAAGATGTTTGCGATTTCCAGTCAGCACTCGACAATGAAAAAGTGAGAATCGCCAAAGGCTGGTGGTGGGGGCATCATTATTTGGAGGCGGGAAACTATGTTTCACAATGGCAAGAATATTGTGATGCATTCCAAGATTCGCAAAGGCTGCTGTTGCTCTATGACGATTTGGTGTCTTCGCCTAAGGCTACTTACGAAAAGATCTGTGGCTTCTTGGACATTGAGCCTTCTGCAACCGCCAACTTGAATTTGCACGCTAATGGCACATCAGATCTTGTATCTGTCCCGCTGAATTTAACAATTCATCGACTGCTCATGCATGGCATTACTTCCAACAGGCATGCAACTGATTGGCTGCCCAAGTGGTTGGCACAAAGGCTCAAGCAATTCATCATCTCTATCAACAAACAGCCAAAACCAGAAATGTCATCAACAAGTCGAAGCTATATGGCCAACTATTATCGGCCCGAGCTTGAAAAGCTTGCTCTACTTACTGGATTTGACCTTTCAAAATGGACGCAGAATTTAAATAATTTGAAGTCGCCTGCCGTTCAGCAAGCTTCTCGCAAGTTTCAATGACTATAACTCACTCACGAGGTTGGGTGGCTCAACTTCGGAGTCAAGCGTGGCCTCAAGTCCCCTCCCCAAGGAACATACACTTGAGGCCCCGCGTCTCCCGCTTTCCGCATTGGAAACCAATCTCCCCATTTCGACAGCAATTAAAATATTATTTTTTGCTTCCAGATTTCAATTCCACTCAACCTTAAAGCAGATGGTCATGAAAGAACAATCAAGACAACGGTTTGACACTTTAGACGGGATGCGCGGCATCGCAGCAATCTTCATCATGCTATTTCACTACAATATCCAAAATGGCTATCGCTTCTTTTTTAACGCATTCACCGCTGTCGACTTCTTTTTCATTTTAAGCGGATTTGTTATCTTACATTCTTATGGTGAAAAGTTAGAAAAAGGTATGGCGGTTACCGACTACATATCGAGGCGTATTGCGCGTCTATTGCCACTTTCAATGTTTGGCGTTCTTCTTGGTTTTCCCGCATTTTTGCTCCTGCAGAAGGCGTCTATGACAGACTTTACCGCCGAGACAATTTGGGATGCCACTTTCAAAAATATGTTTTTTATTCCGGCCTTTAACGGCAATTGGTTCATATTGGATGGCGCAAAAATTGTCGGTCAACTTTTCCCGACAGATGGACCTTTGTGGTCGATATTCTTTGAGCTTTTTGCAAGCTTTGTATTCATCTTTTTTAATCGCTTGGGCAACAAGATGCTGGCGCTATCTTGCCTTTTATTTCTGCTAGACGTCGTCATTTTCTCAGTTTGGAATGGCCATATGGTTGGAAATCGAATGATCGATTTCGATGCTGGATGGGGAGTCAAGAACTTCATCGGCGGCTTCCCAAGAGTCTGCTTTGGTTTCACTTGCGGGATGGTGGTTTATCGATTGATCCAAGCCAGTGAATCACTTTCAATAAAATATCCGCAAACGAAAAGTCCGGGTTGGAACGCCATCACTGTCTATTCCTGTTTGATTTTGATGCTGGCCTTCCCGTTTTATTTGAAAGGCTTCTATAGTATTTTTGAAACCAGTTTTCTGGCGCCAATTTTGGTTTATCAAGGTGCGCGCGCACAAATCGCAGGCAAATTCGTTGAAAACTTTTCGACCGCATTGGGTACAATGTCATTTCCAATTTATTGTATGCACTACCCCGTATTGTTATCGATTAAATCATTGAATTTAATTTCATCCCAAATCCATTTTTCCAACGCGGTTGCTGTTGTCTTGGCAATACTCACCACGGTGCTGCTATCATATTTGGCAACTCAAATTCTGGAGGTTCTTCACATTCAACAGAAACTCACACACGCATTGAATTTGTCAGTAATTAAATTAACGCCGGACTGGTCTTCATCAAAATCGCATCATCGTTGAAAGCCTTTGCGGTAAAGCATTCAATTTGCAGCCATCATCAACGCTGAACTGCTGTGTGGATGAGACGAAAATTCGCAGCAGAAAAGTTCACGTGGCGCCAATGGCCGCGTTAAGAATGTCCAAAATCTGAAAGCGGCGCAATATCAAGTTCTATTGTACAGGTTAAGCCCAAGGCTTCAAACGTATTCAACACCAGAGCACCTGCCAAACTTTTTTCAATCAATACAATTCCAAAACCGGGTTTGCGATGTGCTGAAGGCTTAGGGCCGCCACGTTCCTGCCAGAACACATGAAGTTTAGCAGCTGTGTTGGAGTGATAATCAACGTGCCATTGAAGTTGAACTTTACCTTGAAGTTTTGACCAGGCGCCATGTTCGAGAGAATTGGCAGCAAGTTCATTAAAAATCAAACCAAAAGGTATGGCATATTGCGGTGAAAGATAAACTTCTGGGCCAATCATTTGAAGTTTGGTATTATCCAACTTATCATATGGCGCAAGTTGATGTCTTGCCAAAGCGCCTAATTCAACCCCGCGCCAATCATTTGCTGTTAATGCATCTTGCGCAGCAGCCAAACTGTGCAATCTACTTGAAAACACTTTGGCAAATTCATTTGGCTCAGGTGAATTCTTGAGTGTTGAATGCAAGATTGATTGTAAAATTGCAAAAGAGTTTTTGACGCGGTGCGCTAATTCTCTGGTCATCGATTTTTCATATGCGTCCCATCCCTTCCGGCGGCCAATATCTTGAATGGCGATGGATATGCTTTCGACAAGGCCGTCAATGCCCATAACTGGGGCTGCCGTAATTGAGACGTCAATCAGAGTTCCATCTTTGCGCCGATGTTTGATGTCGTCTAATTTAAACGTTTCTCCAGCACAAACTCGTGAGAGAAAATTCAAATGTTGTTTCTGATCTTCAGGAACCAACAGCGCCGTAATGTCATGGCCTATTGCTTCAGCAATCGTATAGCCAAAAAACCGTTCTGCAGCACGATTCCAACTTAATATTTGACCATTTGGAGTCATAATGAAAAGCGCGTCTTGTGAGAGTGATGCTGCATTTTCCAAGCGCTGCCTTGCGATATGCAATTCAGCGTTTAGAAGTTCGAGCTTTTTTAGCAGGGGCATTTCAATTTCAACTTTTCCCGTTCACAACGGGATTTGCGATTAAACAACTGAACTGATGTCGAAGTTGATTGTTCCAAATCAAGCCGAAAACAATTAGCATAGGGCAAAAGTGTAACACCCATTCATGGCGCTGAATGGACAATTGAAACTGATGTTCCAGCGTCAGTGCTTGCAACAACAACTTGGGCAAGCAGCTGTTGGGCCAAAGCCTTTACCAAAGCAGTGCCTAAGCCAGGCGACTTATTTTCTCGCCCACCAGCAATGCCACAGCCATTGTCGGCAACCGACAATGTCCAAGCTTCACCCACTACTTTATAGCTCACAGTAATATGGCCCGACCATACTTCCGAGGTAAATGCATATTTAATGGCATTGATTACCAACTCTGTAACTATCAACCCAAAACTTACCGCCCAATCAGACAGCACCTCAGCGTCATCGGCCACAACGTCCAAAGTGATCGGCTTTCTATCGCGGATCATAGAACCGGCCAAAGTTTCACACAACTTGGTGAGGTAATCACCCACCTCAATGGTCTCACCTTTCCCGGTAGCTTTGAGTTGTTGCTGCAATGCAGCCACAGACATCCCGCGTCGGTGCGCATCTTCAAGATGTTCGCGAGTTTCTGCAGATTGCACAGAGCGGGCTTTGAGCAACAGGATACTGGCTATAATTTGCAAACTGTTTGCAACGCGATGGCTCATTTCTGCTAGCAATGTGTCTTTTTGGTCGCTCAGAACAATGAGCCGACGTTCTGCTTCTCGCCGAAGCGTGACATCTTCAATCGCCAACAGAAGTGTAGTGTTTGCGCCGCCGCGATAAAAAACCTTGCGTGCATTAAGCAACATGGTTCTTTGCCCCAGATGAGGAAAGTGTTGCTCTATTTCAAAATTATCCATAACTCCATGATCAGGAATGATGCGATCAAGCAACAAGCGCAATGCCTCATTGTTCCATTCGCCGGTACCAAGATCATAGATGCGACGCCCGATAGTTGCATCTGCATTGGTTTGAAATGTGGAATAGAATGACCTACTAGCGGCAACAACGCTTAGATCACCATCAAGCACAAGCAAAGAATCTCGCACAGTGTCAACCACTGCATAGGCAAGCGCACGCCCGTCTTCTGTACTTTCCATTTGAATCGATCTTTCGGCATCAACAACAAAACAACAGGAACGGTGGGCCTGTTCCAGAGCATTTGCAAAGGATATAATCTATCCGCCAGATGGAACTTTCAGCGGCTAATTGCGTTACCGGTCAGACCTAAAATTTTGAAAGGATAGTTCTATGACAAAAAACCCTTCTCAGAGCGCATACCAAGTTTTTGAAGACCTGTTGATGCTGGTAAGCAGCTTTGCCAAATTGAGCAAGACGATTGCCACAAATAAAATTCAATCCACAGCAGAAACGGCCACCAATTATGTCAACGACAAGGTTGAGTTGCCCGATCTTAGCGCCAAGTTTACGGAAGCCAAAGAGAGCTTCGACAACATTTCAGATTATGCGGTTCACACAGATCTAAAACATATGATTGACGATGCCGCCCGCTTTGCCCGCAAACACCCCGTTACAGCATTGATTTCGGTGGTTACAGTTGGGGCCTTGGTCTCTCGCCTAATGCGGACTGAAGCGGTCACAACTAAAACTACGCCCGCGCCAAAGGCAAAACCGAAAAGCAAAGCAAAACCAAAAAAATCCTCAAAAACATCCGCAGTCACACCTAAACAACGCCGGAAGAGCAATGGTTCAGTTCAACCGAATGCCTAATATCACAGCATTGTTTGATCTGCTCAATCGGCTCCTTCACGATGCGCTTCAATGGTCGCAGGCCGAAATTGAACTGACTCGTTCTGATGCCAAGGCAATGATGCGAAATTATATCATTGCTTTGGTTTTAATTTTTATAAGCTTTGCAATTCTTATCGCGGCATTTCTAACACTGGCCGAAACAATCATTGGCGCAATCGCAGCCTATGTGAATGGACACATTTTCGCTGGCCTAATCGTCTGTGCTGCGCTTTTTGGACTCACCATTATTCTGTTAGCGACAGCGCGTTATTTTTTTACACGTAAATCCCATTCAAAAGGACTTATCTTCAAGCGCCTCACCGGCGAAAAGAAGAAATGATTTTATGTCAGAGCGTTAGGTTCAACAGTATCGGTGGATCGAGACGACAGGAACTCACCCAAACCAGATAAACTTTCCAGATGATTGCAAAATATTTTTAAGGTGACCAACGATGGCACTGCGATTGCTGCACCCGCAATGCCCCACATCGCAGACCAAAATGCCAAGAAAATCAAAATGGCAACAGCGTTCATTTCAAAGCGGTGACCAAGGATTTGGGGTCTAATAATCTCAGATTCTAAAAGCGAAAGCGCGCCATAAGCCAGTGGTACAAGCATTGCATAACTTAACGAGTCAAATGAAACGATGGCCATGAACCCAGCCAAAACGATGACAGCCATAGTTCCAACATAGGGAACGAAATTAAATGCGAAAATCAACATGCCCCAAAGATAGGGTGAAGGCATGCCCAATATCTGAAACGCAATCGCCACCACCAATCCCAAACCAGCGTTAATACAGCTGAGAGTAAGAACATAGGTTGATACCTCTGCTTCAATGTCAAAAACGATATGCAACGCTTGTTTTCTTGCCGTAAGATTCGGCAATATACGAACCAATTTTTGGTAAAATAGATCACCAGAGGCCAATAGAAAAACTGTTAAAACCAAGGTCACCGCCAGTTGAACTGCAACCTGAATGGGATAACCCGTAATCGTCAACATAAGGCCAGGAGAAAAATGTTCTTTAACGACAACTTCCTGAACGTGTTTTTCGGGCACCATCGTAGAAACATTTTGTATCTGATCATTGATATTCGAGAATTTTTTTAAAATTTCTCCAACACCGGAAAATTTATTCGAGAACTTCTGCTGAAGCTGAGGAATTTGATCGATCCAACTCAAAATTGGCGCACTTAAAAGATAAATTGCTAAACCAGCTGCGCCCAGCAATACCACCATGAACAGTGTTGCTGTCAACCAAGGGGGCACCCTGCGCTTTTCTAAATAGCGCACGGCGGGTCGCAAGGTGAAGGCCACAAACAGCGCCAGAATAAGCGGCAGAAAAAAATCGCGCGCCAGATAGAGCGCGGCAATTATCGTGAAGAACAACAGACCTTGAAGTGCCACACGCGATTGAGTGGCAGATTTTTCCACATTCTCACGATGTTGCTCGAGCGCACTGCCCGGCCGATCTATCGCCGTCAGATTTTTCCCAGCAACCATAAAATAACGACGATTGCTAAAATTAAACCCAAGCCACCTGACGGACCATAACCCCAGCTGGAACTGTGATTCCAATTGGGCAACGCACCCAGCACAAACAAGATGAGTAGAATTATGATGACAGTGCTGATCATTCTGATCTCCCTAAAAGCTTCAGATAAGCGTTGAAGCAAAGAGAAACGCGGTTGCCGTTAATTGGTTCCAATGCACTTTAAATTATGCGCTGAACGCGTTGGTCAAGTTTATTATCGCTGTCTGTATGGGCGTTTTTTTGCAAGAGTTCTGTTAGTCGAATTCTTGCCCTACTAACTCTGCTTTTAATTGTTCCTACTGCACAGCCGCAAATATCCGCGGCCTCTTCATAAGAAAAGCCTGACGCTCCGACCAACACAATCGCTTCGCGTTGATCATCAGGAAGCTTCGCCAGAGCAATTGTGAAATCAGCCATATCGAGATGGCCTTCTTGTTCGGCATTAACCGCTACTTTGTTGGAGTAAACTCCATCCGTATCTTCCACTTCGCGTTTGCGCTTGCGCAGTTGGGTATAAAATTCATTGCGTAGAATCGTATAAAGCCAGGCCTTCATATTTGTGCCTGCCGTATAGCTCTCGTGATATTTCCAAGCCTTCATCAAAGTTTCTTGCACCAAATCATCGGCGCGATCTCCACGCGACGTCAGCGAAAGGCCAAAAGCTCGCAAACTGGGGATAGCCGCCAGCAGATCATTGCGAAATTGGTTGGAAATTTCCACTGGCTTAGCTCTTCTTTTCAGGGTGGCCGGCGTCTTGCAATTGATTCAGCAAATCAAGAAATCGATCTGGCACGGGCTGCTTTGCGACATCGTCATAAAAACTCCGCAATCGCTCACCAATAAGATCAGAAACCGCGGATATGGCCGCGGGCTGGGTCCTTTTTTTTGTGGCTATCTGAAGCACGTCGCCGCTTTTAGGTTTATCAATCATATGCCACCTTGGTGTTGAATTTAAGAAAATAAGAAGCCAGACGAGTTTAAACTTGTTTGGTAAGGTTATTCTATTCAATGTTAAAACCGAAGAAAAGTTCCGCAATGAAATTAATTTTTTATCGTAATGGGAACTTTATGGATGGTTTGACGTTGTTGAACCAGTGCTCGGCTGCATTATGCTGCCGAATGCCTTTGGGTGTGGGAATGATATGAACATTGCAACAACAATTGCTCCTAATTTGCCTTATTTGCGCAGGTTTTCTCGCGCGCTAACAGGCAGTCAAGCCAGCGGAGACGCTTATGTGGTGGCTTTGCTTGAATCTTTGATTGCAGATAGTTCACAATTTGACCGAGAGATCAGTCCCCGAGCAGCACTTTTTCGTTCATTTTGCACTTTGTGGGAGTCGATTTCACTCAATCTGCGCAAAACTGAGCCGGGCCAAGAATGGGAAGCCACGGCTCAGCGCCAGCTTTCAAACATAGCCCCCAAAGCGCGCGAAGCTTTTTTGCTCACTGCAGTCGAGGGCTTCACGCAGGATGAAGTGGGAAAAATACTAGGCATTTCACCATCCCAAACCCAAGACCTGCTCCACGAGGCCTCCCAAACCATCGTAACCCAAGTTGCGACGGATGTATTGATCATTGAAGATGAACCCATCATCGCCATGGATCTTGAAAGCATCCTTACGGGCTTGGGGCACAACGTTATCGGCATCGCCAGTACCGAGAAAGAGGCTGTGCATTTGGCTTTGACCAAACACCCAAAATTGATTCTTTCAGATATCCAATTGGCAGACGGCAGTTCAGGTCTTGATGCCGTGAATAAAATTCTATCCAATTTCTCAGTACCCGTTATATTTATTACGGCATTTCCTGAGCGGCTTTTGACAGGTGAAAAGCCTGAGCCAGCCTTCTTGATCACAAAACCATTTTTCCCTGATATGGTAAAAGCTGTAATTTGTCAGGCCTTGTTCTTTGACAGTGAACCCCAAAAGCCAGATATGCGCAAAAAGATCGTGCATTCGGAATATACTCAAGGCTTATCTTGACCTAAGCTGTCCGCCAATGGCAGCTTGGCTGGAAATTCCATCCCAGTAACACATCGACTCTACAACTTTTTAACTTAGGGTCACCGAATTAAATCAGAAGGCAGGTCAGTTTGATTTGCCTTCATCTTTTGGAATAGCCGATCGAAGCGGCAGGGCAATTTGACGAATTCCGCCAGTGTCTGCCAACGTGAACAAGAACTCTTGGGGAGAAACGGTTTCAATACCATTTTCAACGGCATTCAAAAGCGCAGCACCACGCGAAAGTTTGATCTCATATTGTGTGGCGCCAAATTTCGCGATCACTTCAAAACCGTCCCATGTTTCAGGCACACAAGGTTTGATACGCAATTTTGAACCCTCGCGGGTCACTCCCAAAATTGCCTCTAATCCTGCCCGGTGCATCCAACCCGAAGAGCCTGTATACCATGTCCAACCTCCGCGCCCCACATGTGGAGAAGTCGAATAGACATCAGCCGCGATCACATAAGGCTCTACACGATAATTTTCAGCAGCTGCCTCATCGAGCGAATGGTTTATTGGGTTAAGCATGGAAAATAATTCAAACGCGCGGTTCGTCTGCTTCAACTTAGCATGGGCGAAAATAGACCAAATAATTCCGTGGGTATATTGCCCGCCATTCTCCCTTACGCCAGGTGGATAGGCTTTGATATATCCGGGCTCTTGTAAGGATTGATCGAATGGTGGAGCAAAAAGTTGCACCAAGCCTTGCGTCTTGTGAACAAGGCGCTCGTAATATTCTTCCATCGCTTCGGCCGCACGCTCAGCTTTGGCACCGCCAGAAATAACCGCCCATGATTGGGCAATGGCATCAATTCTACATTCATCATTCAAAGCTGAACCAAGCGGTTTGCCATCATCATAATAGCCTCGCCGATACCATTTGCCGTCCCAACCATGTTCCTCAAGTGCGGCTTGAATTGATTGAGCCCTGTTTTGCCATTCTTTGACGCGGATCAAATCGCCTCTAGCTTTGGCAATTGTTATAAATGAACTTAAGGTGGAAAACAAAAACCAGCCAAGCCAAACACTTTCGCCCTGCCCGCCTTCGCCCACGCGGTTCATGCCATCATTCCAATCGCCGGTGCCCATCAGCGGCAGGCCATGGATGCCGGCTGCCAAGCTAAGGTCAAGTGCGCGCGCACAATGTTCATAAAGGTTCGCTGCTTCATCTTTTATGGTTGGCCTAAAGAAAGCGTCATGTTCACCTGCAACTAGCGATTGCCCCTCCAGAAAGTGAACGGCTTCATCAAGAATTTTGCAATCACCCGTCACATTAACATAGCGCTCAACACAGTTTGCCAACCAGACAGTGTCATCAGAGATACGCGTGCGAACTCCGGCCCCTGTGGCAGGCAACCACCAATGTTGAAAATCACCTTGAACAAACTGCCGCGCGGCTGCTTTCAAGATATGGTCGCGAGCAAGCTCTGGCTTGGTGTTCAGCAATGCCATTGAGTCTTGTAGTTGATCACGAAAGCCAAAAGCACCGCTGGCCTGATAAAAGCCCGAACGCGCCCACATTCTGCAAGCGATGGTTTGATAGATCAGCCATCCATTCATCATAATATCAAATGAGCGATCGGGTGTCTTTACTTGAATCTGGCCCAAACATTCAGACCAGAAACTTTTTACTTCCTTTAGAACGGCTGCTGCGCCAATTTCTCTATAACGGGTAATCAGAGATTGTGCGTCTTGGGTTGAGCTTCCAGCACCCATCAAAATCAGAAGTTCAACAGTCTCTCCCGGCCGAATGCTAATCTTGGTTTGTAATGCGCTGCAGGGGTCTAAACCAGCACCCGTACGGTTAGACAGTGGCTCTGGGCTCAGCAGACCATCAGGTGCATCCAAACTTCCGTATGTGCCCAAAAATTCGCGCCTATCCCCCGTCCAAGCGGTTTGAAGGCCGCCCATATCTGAAAATCCAACTTGGTCTGCGCCAGATAAATTCCAACGATTGCATATCATCATTGCTTGGGTTGTTGGATCTATTTCACTGGTTAAAAATGGTGCTGAAGCAGCGCGATTCAAACCTAAAACCCATTCAACGTAATGCGTAACAATAAGCGTGCGTGTAACCGTTGCCGTGTTGGTAATTTTCAATTGTGATAGCTTAATAGAGTCTGAAAGCGGAACCAGTTGCAACAGCTCCATGTTCAAATTGTTGATCGTGCGTTCAAAAACCGTATAGCCAAATCCATGGCGGCTGCGATGTGTGCCCTCGTTGGATTTGATTGGCGCAAAGCTTGGTGAATACAAATCCCCGCCCAGCCCATCCTGAACAAATATCACCTCACTCAACGGATTGCTTACGGGATCATTGCTCCAGCCCGTGAGTTTATTTTCGCGCGAGTTTCCAAACCACGTATAGCCGCCACCGTCTGCACTGGCCTGAAATCCAAAATTTGGATTGGCAATAACATTAATCCAAGGTGCATGAGCCATATGTTGGCGTTCAAGGTTTGTAACATATTCGGTTCCATTGGTCGAAAAACCACCAAAGCTGTTGAAGAACTCAAGTGAATTCATATCGCGTTCGGCACTTTTTGTAGGTGCCCAAAACCGGGTCCGCACAGATTTCTGTGGCGGCTTAAGCGGGCGCGGGTCGGCCATTCGGGTCATCTGAAGTGATAAACTTCCGCGTCTGGCATAAAGCACAAGCCGAGCAACCGCTGGCAGAACCCGTAAAGATTCTGCAGAAACCAAATCTGCCCTAAGGATATAAACTTGACCCAAGCCATCAACTGCATCAGTGGCTTTGATAAGGCTAATTTTACGAACCAGCGCTTCAATGGCCAATTGTAAATCTTGCACATAAGAAGACATGCGGTCATTCAAAATCACCAAGTCGACAATCAGCCGCTTGGTCTTCCAATAAACAAAAGCATTGAGAAGTTGATGAACCATTTCAATATCTTCAATGTTGTCAATGCGCACCAGCGCAATGGGCCTATCTCCAGAAATTCCAAGCGGCCACAAGAGAGATTGTGGCCCGGCATCTTGCTTTAATGAATTAGATGAAGGCCGAAATGCAGCATTGACGTAAATAAGGTGGCTGGCCAAAGTTTGATAGAGCTGGGCATCGTCAACGCCAATGGAAAGGTGGCGCAATTGAATCTGTGCTTGTGTCCAAGCCAAAGTCAAAGCACGATCATACGCAGCCACTTGGCGATGCCGATCAACCAGATCCAAAACACCTTGACGCGAATTGGCAGCAACTGTCCAAACCGTGCAGCTCACCTTTCTGCCAGCAGGAATCCGCAACCTTCTGCGCATTGCAAAAATAGGATCAAGCACAGATCCAGAAGTTCCAGACAAAGGTGTAACGCCTGTCAGCGCAGCGGGCATTCTAACAGTGGAACCAACACCAATAAATCGTGCCCTATCCGTCTCATATTCGAGCACACCGTTGGTATTGCCTTTAATCAGATTGAATTGACCAACCCAAATATCAGGCTCACCCGGCGATCTCTTGCGCCTCGTGGCAACCAGGGCTTCATGCTCTTCGACATATTCTGTTGTCACAAACATTTTTGAAAACGCTGGGTGGGCAGTATCAGACACGGCCGGCGCTAAAACCAGTTCGCAATAAGTGGTAAGTTCAATTTCTCGGGCTGTAAGCCCCGTATTGCTGAGCGTGATGCAGCGCGCTTCGGTATTATCTTCAGCAGATACCACGCATTCCATTGTGGTTATAATTGGCCCATCTTGCCGCGTGAATTCAGCTTTATCTTCACTAAAGTTTACACTTAAACTATCGGCAACAGCCGCAATTGGCATGTGACCAGCCGACCATATTTTTCCGCTACGGCGTTCGCGCAGATAAATGAACGCGCCCCATTCATCAGACACTCCATCTTCGCGCCACCGTGTAAGAGCAAGTCCATTCCAGTTGCTATAGCCAGCTCCTGCCGCAGTCAGCATCACGGTATACTGGCCATTGGAAAGAAGATGTGTGGCCGGAGAACCATCAAACAAACGATCAAAGTGACGCGTTGTTGGAACAAGCGTGGCCGGTGCGATCTTTGATATGGGATAAGTTTCCAAACGTTTTTGTTCCAACGGAACATCACGCGGCGCGCGTTCTTGTAACAGTAATTCGGAAGCCTTGATCATTGGTTCTTCGTGAAACCGGCTTCGCATGGCTCCATCTTTCACGGCGTTCAGAATAGCTACAATGGTCATGCCTTGATGGTGCGCAAAATAGGCTTGCACCACTGCGGTAAATTCGCCACCACGCAACCGCGAAGGGGTAAAATCAAGGGCTTCATAGAAGCCGTAATATCCTTGCCCTCCAAGCTTGGCTAATCTTTCATAATTCCGTGCGGCCAAAACTGGTACCACCATTGCTGCAAGCCCCGTGGCATAGGGCGCTATCACGCGATTGTCTCCAAGGCCTCGTTTTAGGCCAAGGCCCGGCACCCCAAAATTTGAATATTGATAAGTAAACTCAATATCGCGGGCATTAAATGCAGATTCAGAAATGCCCCAAGGTATATTAAAGGTCTTTGCGTATTCAATTTGACGATTAACGACAAGATGCATTGTCTGGTCGAGCAATCCAGCGCCCGGCGCTCTCATCACCAATGAGGGCATCAGATATTCGAACATAGATCCAGACCATGAAACCAGTGCCGCACCCCCTTTTACCGCCGTTACCGTGCGGCCAAGCCTGAACCAATGCCTGGTGCGTAAATCACCTTTTGCAATCGCAAAAAAGCTAGCCAACCGCGCTTCAGAAGCAAGCATGTCGTAACAACTCTCATCTCGCATTCCTTCCATCACGCGATAGCCGATTGAAAACAGCAAACGCTGTGGGTCAAGCAGAAAGCCAAACTCCATCAGCAATGCCAGTTCACGAATATCAGCGTTCATCGCATTGATTCGTTTGATAAGGTCAGCAGATAGAATCTCAATTGAAGACGCGTCTGCGAGATGGCTTTCAACAGTGTCTTGAAGCGATTTTGTCCAAATCAACAGTTGCTCACCCAACGATCCATTGAGCGCACCGGATAATCGCACAGCAGTCGCGTTGATCTTGGATGCCTGCACCGCCAATTCGATCATGCGCACAGAAATTGATTCTGGTGTTTCTCCGGCCTTTTTCAGCAACCGATGAAATGCCATCAACTCTTTTTCCAACTGTTTGCGAATGGGCTTTAAAACGCTTCCATCGGTGGCAATGCGGCTAAATTCTTCTTCAATGAGATATGCGCCGTCAGCTATGCCTTCGAGCATTGCAAATAAATCATGTGGAGTTTTGGCCCAATGGCTGAGGCAGTTCGAAAGTGCAATCAGATGACCTGCCAAGTTCCCGCTATCAACCGTCGAAACATATTTGGGCTCGAGCGGTTGTAAGTTACCAGTGTCGTACCAATTATAGAGATGTCCGCGATACTTTTCCAAATTCTTGAGTGTTGTCAGCGTCGCGTCAATTCGCTTTAATGCATCACTCAATCCTAACCAGCCAAATTCCTTGGCGCTAGCAATCGACAAAAGATAGAGCCCAATATTGGTGGGCGATGTTCGGTGCGCGATAACCGAATTCGGCGTTTCCTGAAAATTGTCAGGCGGCAAATTGCCTTCGGATGATGTGACAAACGTTTCAAAAAATCTCCACGTGCGTCTGGCCACAATGCGAAGTATTTTGCGATCTTCCGGAGAAGCTTCAAGCTCATCTTCCAGTTCTGGAGAAACACTCATGCGAAAAGCAACCAACGGTGCCAATATCCAAAACAAGGCAAATGGCGCAATAACAATCCAGTTCTGCCCATCACGAAATGCAGCCACACCCAATGCTGCAACGCCAAAAACAACACTGGCTGCCATGAAGCGATAGCTGGCAATAACACCCGGTTCCACACTGGATTGACTTTGTGCCGCGGTTGTCCATTCCAAAAGATTTTGACGGCTGACGAGAAGCCGGAAAAGTGTTCGTGCGATTGCATCGAGCATCACAAAGGCTTGGTCGCTTAGAAACACCAAATTGGCGATTGCAATCGCCAGGGCCTGCAAAAAATCTGCGCCAATCGATTTCAACCGGCTTTCCCACGTTAGTGCTTGCGAGCGTGGCAAGGCAGCAGAAATTGCCGGAAGCAACGAAGGCGCAAAACCCAGAAGAACAATAAATGAAGTCCACAAAACAGCCGCCATATTCGACAGCGATAGCCAACCGACAAACAAACAGAGCAAAGTCACCGGAGGCGAGAGCGAGCGGCGAATATTATCAAACATTTTCCATAGACCCAATGGCGGAATGAAAATGTTCTTTGCATATCGCCGCAACATCCATGGCAGTAATTGCCAATCGCCACGCACCCAGCGATGCTGCCTAGCTGTTGCTACACTGTAGTGTTCAGGAAATTCTTCAACAACTTCAACGTCTGTGACCAATGCTGAGCGAGCGAAAATTCCTTCAAAAAGATCATGGCTCAACATTGTGTTTTCAGGAATTTTACCAGCAGTAGCGGCTTCAAAAGCATCAATGTCATAAATGCCTTTGCCAGCGAAAGAACCTTCGCCAAAAATATCTTGATAGATATCAGAAACCGCAAAGACATAAGGATCTATGCCACGTGTTGATGAAAATACTTGCTGGAACAATGAACCATAATGGCCCACTGGAAGCGAAGGTGTAACGCGCGGCTGCATTACACCATAACCACTTGTTACGCGCTGCGAATTTGAATCAAACTGAGGCTGATTGAGCGGATGTGCAATTTTACCAACCAGCCGACGCGCCGCATCGCGGGGCAACCTTGTATCGGCATCGAGTGTAATCACATATTTTATGGCATCAGGCAAACGCCCGCCAATCACGATAAAGCTTGTGTCAATAGCGCCACGCAACAGGCGATTGAGCTCATGCAATTTGCCGCGTTTACGCTCCCAACCCATCCACTTATTCTGTTTTGCATTCCATTGGCGCGCACGATGCAAAATCAAAAATCGGTCCGTGCCGTGGCGCAAATTCAAGCGGGCTATTCCATCAATAGCCGCGCGCAACAATGTCTCATCGTTTGAAGCATGTTCAGAGTTGGCATCGGTCCAGTCCGTAAGAAGTGCAAAATAAAGTTCACCATCCCCGTTGGATAGAAAATGGATCTCCAAACGTTCAACCAATTCCTCAATATCATCATGCGATGTTAGTAATGTTGGAACAACTACCAATGTACGCAAATGTGCGGGCACCCCGTCACGCAAGGCAAGCCCCGGAATGATCGAAGCATCCATCACTCTTGTCATTGCGAAATTTAACAGAGCAATCGCTGCGTCTGAGGCAGGGACAATGGCCAAGAGCGCCAATACCGCTAAGAGAAATTGGGAAATGCCAGCACTGGCCAAAGGCAAGAGGCCAATTTTCAGAAGGGCTAATGTTAAAACGGTAACCCCACCAAGATAGCCCAACAGGCCAGCTGAACGCAGCGCGTATCGAATGCGGCGCGTAACGGGCACTCTATAATTTATTGTTGCTTCAAATTCTCTACGGCCAACTCCTATAAGTTTGAAGCCAGCATCACCAACGCCATTGATCGCCTTCTGGGCAATTTCTAGCTCACTAAACTCAGAGTTCCGAGCCAATTGTTCCACAGCAGTACGATATATCGTGCGGCTTGGAAAATCCATTTCGGCATAGGTAGCGGTGGTGCGCAATAGTCCATCAACATGGCTTCCATCATCAAACCAAAGCTCCCAATTCACGTCTGAAATCAGCCGCAGGCTGGTGATAATATTTCGAACAGTAACATTGGCCGCACCTTGACGAAGGTGTTCTTCGTTGACTGCCGCATCTAAACTATAGCCCAATTGGTCTGTCTTTATTTTCAACCAATCAAGCATGTGCACTGCAAGCCCGTCATGGTCGCGCAAGCGTTGAATAAGTTGCACAGCAAAAGCTTGAGTCACTTCCGGCTCACTTATCGATTTAAAAATATTTTCAACGGTAACTTGGCCTTGTTCCGCTTTCAAAACATAATCAGCAAGTTCATCAGCTACGGCACGTGCCTTTCTCGAGTCTACGATGCGCTGAGAAATGCGCCTTAAATTTTCCACCAATATCAGCCGTAAACTAATGGCTACGGCCCAAAGCTCGCCAATTGTAAGCACTTGAACTTGCTGATAGGC
>JAYUHQ010000050.1:0-6485 GCA_043766895.1 Aestuariivirga sp. | reverse complement strand
GGAAAACCATCCAACTGCATGTTGGCAACAGCGGCATATTCCGTCATCCCAACCTTGGCACCAAGAACGAATTTGCGAATGGCATTGGAGGAAAGCGTGGACGCATATTCAAACCGCGCCAATTGCGCCGCTTCATTCTGAACACGCAGGCCAGAAGTGGGGTGCATAAAAATATGCGCGGCGTTTTCAACTGTTCCAAAATTTTTCAGCGCTTCAACCAGATAATGCGGCGTTTCAAACCATTGCGGATTAAACACGCCTTGCTCTGTTTCAAAGCCTTTCCAACCCGCAAGGCCAATGCGAATTCCAGATTTCAATCCAGCATTTTGCAACAGCTGATGCAGCGGCTGATCCTTGGCCCGTGGTTGGCCCATCAGGCTGAGTTGCTGCCACAGCACGCGATCAAAATTTCCCAGTGCCGTTTCGGCATAGGGAAAGCCTTCATTGCCCGCAAACAACGTGGGCTTGCGGCCAGGCATCACCACATAAATTGTTTCCTCAAAGCGCGGGTCATAGCCCGTTGCCCATAGAATATTGGCCACATGCTCGCGGTCGCCATAGATCACCACGGCATCAAGGTGATGCGATGCAAGCTGAGACAACAGCATGGCATGACGCTTGGCATAAATTTCAGCGTTCAACTGCGGCTCGGTTTGCGGCGTGCCAAAATCTGGCAAATCAATTGCTACAAGTTTGGCCCTTGGCATCATCAAGTTCCTTCTATCTGTCACCATAGAATCTGTTTGCGGCATCCACGGCAAGAACGCTATATTATTTTTATTTGGAGAAAAACTCATGAACGCACCCATCACCCGCCAGCCTGCAGGTTCCAACAAAGCTTGGGTTGAACGCCGCGCCAAGGCTGTCTCACGCGGCATTGGCATGGGTGCTGCTGTCATGGCGGCCAAGGCCGAAAATTCTGAAATCTGGGATATTGAAGGCAACCGCTATGTTGATTTTGGCGGCGGCATTGCTGTGGTCAACACCGGCCACCGCCACCCAAAGGTGATGAAGCGGGTATATGAACAGCTTGAAGCCTTCACCCACACTTGCGCCATGGTCATGCCCTATGCGCCCTTCATTGAAGTGTGTGAAAAGTTGAACGCTGTTGCACCCATCAGCGGCGAAAAAAAATCAGCACTGGTGACAACGGGTGCTGAGGCTGTTGAAAACGCCATCAAGTTTGCGCGTGCATACACTGGCCGATCAGATGTCATTGCATTCCACGGTGGTTTCCATGGCCGCACCCTTTTGGGCATGGCGCTAACGGGCAAAGTTCTGCCCTACAAGGCCAAATTTGGCCCCATGCCTGCAGGCATTTGGCATGTGCCATTTCCGGTAGAACATAAAGGCATCAGCATTGAAGATTCAATCCACGCCATTGAGCTGTTGTTCAAATGCGATGTGGAACCAGCCCGCGTGGCCGCCATTATAATTGAGCCCGTGCAAGGCGAAGGCGGCTTTTACGTGGCCCCCAAAGCCTTCATGATGGCCTTGCGCAAGCTGTGTGACGAGCATGGCATTTTGTTGATTGCTGATGAAATTCAATCAGGTTTTGGCCGCACCGGAAAATTTTTCGCCATGGAACATTATGGTGTTGAACCTGATATGATCACCTCGGCCAAATCATTAGCAGGCGGCTTCCCGCTTGCTGCCGTTACAGGCAAAGCCAAAATTATGGATGCGCCAGACCCTGGTGGCATTGGTGGCACCTATGCTGGCAATGCGGTGGCCTGTGCCGCAGCCTTGGGCGTGTTCGAAGCGTTTGAAACCGAAGGCTTGCTGGAAAAATCAGTAAAGCAAGGCGAAACCATTATGAAGCGCCTTCATGCCATCAAAGCCCAAGGCAAAGGCATGCCGATTGGTGATGTGCGCGGCCTTGGCGCCATGTGCGCCTTTGATGTCGTGACAAAACACGGCGGCCACGAACCAGACGCAGCAGGCACCAAAGCACTTGTTGCCAAATGTATGGAGCGCGGATTGTTGATATTAAGCTGTGGCGTCTACGCCAACACCATCCGCCTGCTCACCCCACTGACAGCGAGCGACATGGTGCTGAAAGAAGGTTTGGATATTCTGGAAGCCGCAATCATTGGGAATTGATTGTTTTAAATTTAAAACAATCTGGCAGTAATCACTCACAAATTCGCTGGCGGTGAGCTGAACCAGTCTATCTGGTTTAGTCATTGCCACGGTTTTGCACAGCGCTAAACAAATAGCTTTAGTGAAATATGTTTTGCCATATTTTTGAAGTCATTGTCAGTGGTCATCATTGTCAATTCATGCCGAATGCATAGCTGTGCCAAAATTGCATCAATTGTTCCAACCTGCACACCAGAGCGGCGACAAAGATTGCGGATCTCTGCTGCCGCAACGTGATCGGAGCGATCGGGCGGTAGAGAGGGGATTGAGGCAAAGCGATTGATAATTTCAGTTTTCGCTTTTGGGCCGCTAAATCCTTGAAGCAACTCTTGCAACACCAATCCGGTTGTCACAATTTGGGTTCCGTCTGCCAAGGCTTGTTTCAAGGCTTCAACTTCAGGAATATCGACGACCGCATCGCGACGTAATGCCAATGACCAAACGGTTGTGTCAACAAACAGCGCCATCAACGCGAACGTTCGGCTTTATGATCATAGGTATCATCCCACTCCAACTTTCCCATCAAGCCAAGAATATCTTTTTGCGCACGCTTTGCGATAAACTCTTCCAGCGCTAACGTTACGGCAGCCTTTTTGGTTTTCTGACCGCTTATCTTAAGAGCGCGTTCAAGAAGTTTCGGATCAAGGGCAAGATTGGTTGTCATGTGTGAACTCCTACACATTTGTTAGCACAAAATTGGATTGATTTCAACAAGCCTTGATTTTGGCTTGATTGAAATCTATCGCGCGGGCATGAGATTCATGTTCGCGTTTTTTATTGGTTTTTTGCTGGCCTCGTCTGCAAGTGCTGCACCTTTGATCGAGCCGCATATGCACATAAAGCCATCGCGTGAACACGATGGCAAAGTTGTGGCGCTGACGTTTGATGCCTGCACCGGCAAGGTTGATGAGCGCATTTTACAAACACTGATTGATCATAAAATACACTCAACCATTTTTGTGACTGCCCGTTGGCTGCGGCGCAACCCGCAAGCCATTGCTGAAATAAAAGCGCACCCTGAATTGTTTGAAATTGAAAACCATGGTGCCAAACATGTGCCAGCAGTGGATGTGCCGATGGATGTTTTCGGCATTAGGGCGGCGGGCTCTCCGCAAGCTGTGAAAGACGAAGTGGAAAATGGTGCCGCTGCGGTAAAAACCACCTTTGGCTACAACCCCATTTGGTATCGGGGTGCAGCAGCACAATACAACCAATCTGCCATCACCTTGATCACCAAAATGAATTTCAAAGTCGCAGGTTTTTCATTGTCGGGCGATGGCGGCGCCAGCTTTTCCGAAGCGAGAGCAGCAAACACAATCAGCGCGGCAAAAAGCGGCGATGTGATCATCGCTCATATCAATCAACCGTTGAAGCCTGCAGGCGCTGGCGTTGTTGAAGGGCTTCTGAAATTACAATCAGAAGGCTTTGTATTTTTGAAATTGAATGAAGCGTTTTAACACTCACCCTTCTCCCTCTGGGAGAAGGTGGCCAACGGCCGGATGAGGGCCAATGCGAAGCATTGGTGGTGAAGCTGGCGCGGGACTTTCTTGAGCTTCGCTCAAGCCCTCATCCGGCCTATCGGCCACCTTCCCCCAAAAGGGGAAGGGTGATTATTCTACCCGGATTTAAAATATTCTTGGGGTCAAACACCGTTTTCAATCCGCGCATCATATCCATTTCCACAGCAGATTTAATCTTCACCAAATCAGCGGCCTTCAACCTGCCAACACCATGTTCGGCGCTGACTGAGCCTTTGCGCTTTAAAACTTCAGCGAACACAACCGCGTTCATCGCATGCCATTGCGCAAGATAGGCGGCCTTATCCATGCCGATGGGCTGGCTGACGTTAAAATGCATATTGCCATCACCCAAATGACCGAAGGAACACACCCTTGCTCCAGGCATAAACCGCTCAACCGCCGCCGTGGCAGCCGCAATAAATTCCGGCACCAGTGAGACTGGCACAGACACATCATGCTTGATGGAACCGCCTTCAAACTTTTGAGATTCTGAGAGGCTTTCACGCATGTGCCAAAAGCTCAAGCGTTGGGTTTCCGATTGCGCCACGGCACCATCCGTCACAAAGCCAAGCTCTAACGCTTTTTCCAAACAGGCTTGCATGGCATCAGGCGCATCAGCAAACTCTGTCAACACATACCACGGCGAAGTGCCCGCCAGCGGGTTCACTGCCCCCATATGCTTCACAGCAAAACCAACGCCAATGGCCGGCAACAATTCAAAGGCCACCACGCGGTTGCCACTTTCAACCTTGGCCAGATTGAAAAGTTGCAGCGCCGCGGCAGGCGTTGGCACGGCACAAAATGCTGTGGCATAAGACTTTGGTTTGGGGAAAAGTTTCAACGTGGCCGCTGTGATAATGCCCAACGTGCCTTCAGCGCCAATGAAAATATCTTTGAGGTCATACCCCGTATTGTCTTTGCGCAAAGATTTAAGGCCATTCCAAATGCGCCCATCAGCCAACACAACTTCAAGGCCCAAACACAATTCACGGGCATTGCCATATGCCACCACGTTTAGGCCGCCCGCGTTGGTGGAAAGATTGCCGCCAATGCGGCATGAACCTTCCGAAGCCAAACTGAGTGGAAACAACCGATCAACATCATCAGCCGCTGCTTGCACATTTTTTAAAATGGCACCGGCTTCAACTGTGATCGAATTATCAGCCGCATCAACATTGATAATCTTGGTCATGCGGTCAAGCGACAGCAACACTTCTTGGCCTTGGGCAATTTGCCCACCCACCAACCCGGTGTTGCCAGATTGCGGCACAATTTTTGTATCTGTCTCATGCGCGATTTTTAAAATCGCTGAAACTTCTGCGGTGTTGGCGGGCCGCAAAACCAGTGGCGAAGAACCTTGCCACATATCGCGCCACTCTTTCATATATGCGGCCATGTCACTGGGGTTGGTGATGGCGAATTTAGCGCCAACCACGCCGACAAAACGTTGGATCAAGGCGGGTTCCATCAGCGTGGCGCCGCCGCGCGTTTGAGCCTATCATTAATCGCCTCGCCCAAACCCTGCATGGGAATAGGTGCCACAGCAATCACTTCTGCGCCGCCTGCATCAAGCTGATGCAACATTGAAAATAAATTCGCCGCGGCTTCAATCACATCGCCTTTTGATGATAGATTTAACGGTGCATCCACGGTGCCAAATCCCAAACACACTTCACTTTCGCGCCACTCGGTTGCATTAAGCCGCAACAAAGCCCGTGGCGCATAATGGCTTTCCAGCTGGCCTGGCGCATGAAGCGGCCCGCCGTCGGCAGCAAGCAACTTATATCCTAGCGCATTTTCAATCTTGTCACGCGCCAAGCCTCCGGCCCGCAACAAGCGTGGCGTCTCGTCCAGCACACTAACAATGGTGGATTCAAGCCCCACAGCACATGGCCCGCCATCCAGCACATAATCAACCTTATCGCCCAAGCCATCGCGCACATGTTGCGCCGTTGTTGGGCTGATCCGGCCTGATGGATTGGCCGAGGGAGCAACAATGGGCAGTGCTACTTTGCGCAACAATTCCAGCGCCAAGGGATGGGCCGGAACCCGCAAGGCAATCGAAGATAAGCCCGCCGAAGCCAACATTGAAACTATGCAAGAAGCCCTGCGCGAAACAACCAATGTGAGCGGCCCCGGCCAAAACCGCGCCGCCAATTTTAAGGCATCCCCAGAAAATTCGCCCAACGCAAAAGCGTCTTCAACTTCTGGAACATGAACAATCAGTGGATTAAATGAAGGCCGCCCCTTGGCCGCATAAATCTTGGCCACGGCGTGATCTTGGGTGGCATCAGCGCCAAGGCCATAAACCGTCTCGGTGGGAAATGCCACCAAGCCCCCTGATTTTAGCAAGTTTGCTGCTTTTGAAACGCCTTGCATTATATATTCCAATTCTCTCCATCGGCGGGCTTGACCCGCCGAACCAGCCTTACAGCGGTTCTGGATGGGCGGATCAAGTCCGCCCATGGAGAAGGATGGCAATGCAAAAACAACATGGGGTCGCTATAGCATCGCCCGCAATTTTCGGCTACCCAGCCATCCATGCCCACCATTGTTTATTCACACCCCGCGTCTTTGGCCCATCAAACCCCTGATGGCCACCCTGAACGCATAGACCGTATTCGCACAGTGCATCAGGTGATCACATCGCCGTTGTTCAAATCTGTGGTTCACCGCGAAGCCCCCTTGGGCACGGCGGAACAAATTTTGCGCGTGCACACTGAAGAACATTATCAACGCATTTTATCATCAGCGCCTGAAACCGGATTTGAATATTTGGATTCAGATACTGTCATGTCTCCGGGCTCACTTGCTGCGGCTTTG
>JAYUHQ010000049.1:0-17230 GCA_043766895.1 Aestuariivirga sp. | reverse complement strand
CGCGTTCAACACAGCCGAGAATATACATTAGCCATTGAATTTTTGATCGCCTGCGCCTTGGCCGTGGCCATTGCTGTGGCGCTGTTTACTGTGGTGCCGGCATGAACAGTTTTGATCTGTTCAAAAGCTTGAACAAGGCCGAACAGCGCCGTGGCTTAGAGGCCGCAGCCGCCATGCGCTATGGCCTTGATGTTTCAGAGAGACGTTTTTTCAGGCCGCTTGCTGGGCCGGTTTTTGACATGTCAACCGGCGATTTGTTGAGCCTTCTTTCGTTTGCGGATCTCACGAAGTGTCTCGTTCACCATCGCGCGAAGATCCAAGAGTTCCTCATCGCTGAGCTTGAACTGGGTCAACTTCTCGCCGCGCAGATGAATGGTGATGGCACCAATCGGTTTATCCTCAATCACGCTTGTATAGATTTGGGATCGGATGATGCTCATGTTTAAGCTCCTGAAACGTTGGCTTTTGCCATGGTTGTGGCGTGATGACCATGAATTACACGAAGGTTGCGCGCAATGTTTTATTGAGAAATATGCAGTCAGCGGTTTTGATGGGGTTGCTTGTCATACCTGTCTTTCTGGTTTGAGCCGCAAGGCTGCCATAGTTGAAAGTGGCTTGCAATGATCAGCCCTCAACACTTGCGCAATGCGGGCTTTCGCGGGCCGGTTAAATTTCTCAAAGCGCCGCTGTTCAAGCTGGAAGATGCGCCTTTCAAACGCGCCGGGCTTTGCGGGTTTCAGATTGGCGACAAAATCTGGCTTTCCGTGGCGGGCAAGCCCGGCCAGCGCCGCAAGGGCGTGATCATCAACATTTTGCCGCGCATGCACAGCCTGATCATTCGGGCGGAAAACCCCGATGCCATTGTGTCGATCAACCCCATTGTGCATGGCTTTATGGTGGCCAAGCGCCATCACAGCCTTGATGAAGGCGAGGCGCGCCCATGATCTCCCGCCCCACGGCCATCACCTATTCCGGCAAATGTGTTGATTTGCTCGACCCGCGCTTTCACCAGATTGATCTGAAAGACATTGCCCATCATTTGGCATTGACCAACCGTTTCAATGGGGCAACGCAATTGCCCTATACCGTGGCCCAACACAGCTGTTTTGTGGCCACGCTGTTAGAGGCCCATAAAAGCCCGCGCCTGTGCCTTTATGGCTTGTTGCATGATGCCCATGAAGCTTATGTGGGCGATCTGATCCGCCCGGCCCAAGCGGCAGCCTTTGGTGATGCCGCCACGTGGCGGGATTTGTGTTCAGGCTTGGACGCTGCCATTTTGGTGCGTTTCAAACTGCCCCAACCCACCGGCTTTGAACGCAAATTGGTTGCCGATGCCGATGAGGTGGCCTTGGCCACGGAATGGCGCGATTTGATGCAAGGCGGGGTCTGGAACGGCATTGCCGCGCCAGACCCTGCCCCCATCAAACCCATGCTGTGGCACAATGCCGAAGACAAGTTTTTAGGCACCTTCGCCAGGCTGAGCCAGCTGTGTGGCATCGAATTTTAATCTGCATTGCACTTCGTTTTTAACAGGAGAAAACCATGTCTGATCTGTCGTTCGAGAAATTGTTTGAGCTGCGCGAAAAATCTGCCAGCCTGCGCAACGCTTTAAAAAATGTGGCACAGTTTGAAATCTCAATCCTGTGCAAAAACCATGCCGTGGGCAGCGATTATCAACCCGCCGCCGCCTTGCTGGGCGTGCCTGATCATGTGCTCATTCAAGATGTGCGCGCCCGGGCCATTGCCTTCAAAGAGGCTGAGCTCAAACAAGTGGAAGCCGAGATCAAAAGCCTGGTGGCCAGCCTGCATGGCGATTTGAACGCGCCTCATGCCGTGCCACGCGCTTGGCCAGAGAACCTTATGGTCAACACCTCCTTTGCCGAAAGCCAAACCGCAGAAAGCCAAACCCAATGATCCGCCAATCCATCGCTGTGTTAAGCCTCAGCGTCAACCCCGCCATCAACCCGCGCCATGAAGTGGGCGATGTGGCCGATCTCGTCGCACAAATTCGCCAGAATGGTTTTATTGATCCGATCTGGGTCAGGGCCCAAGGTGATCACTATGAAATCATTGATGGCCAGCGCCGCCGGAAAGCCGTGGCCCAGATTGCCGTTGAAGATGCTGTGGCACCCGAAGATGCGATGATTTTGGCTGATATCTATGACGTGACAGTGGAACAGGCCCAAGAGATGGCCTTGGCCGCCGATGTGGCGCATAAGGAACTTTCCCCCGCCGATGAGGCCACGGCCTTTTATGGCTTAAAGCTTGCGGGGCTGGCCGAGGCCACCATTGCCGCGCGCTTTGCCGTGTCTGAAAAGCTGGTCAAGCAACGCATCGCCATTGGCAGCTTGCCCGCAGAGATTATTGCCGCCCTGCGCCAGAATAAAATCAGCTTGGAAACCGCCATGGCCTTTACACTGTCCCCCTCGGCCGAGCGGCAGCTGCAGGTGTTTACAACACTTGAGCACCTATCACCTTTCTCCGTGCGCCGCGCCTTAACCGAAACCGGCATTAAGGGCAGCGACAAACGCGCCATGTTTGTGGGGGTTGATGCCTATGAAGCCGCCGGCGGCACCATCACCCGCGATTTGTTTGAAAGCGGCCTGTGGTTTGATGATGCGGCCCTGCTTGATCAGCTGTTTACCGCCAAACTCCACGCCACGGCCCAAGGCCTGAAAGATGAAGGCTGGCACAACGTGCAGATGATCACCGATCCAAACAAATATCGCAGCCAAGAGTGGATGCAACAAAAGCCCAAGGGCGAAAAACGATTGGACGAGGCCCAGCAAGCCTTGCTGGAAAACCAGCGCATGCAACGCACAGCCCTTGCCAACACGATCGATCACCTTGAAATGGAACAAGAAAAAGAATACGACGACGACCGTTACCACGAACTGGAAAACCTTGACCAAGAGATAGCCACGGTTGATGCCATCATCAATGCCTTGGTCCCGCCGCCTTATACCGCCGCCCAAATGAAAAAATATCATGCCTTGGTGGTGGTCAATCATCACAGCGTTGACATTTTGCGCGGCCTTAAAAAGCCAGATGCCAAGGCCAAGCCCAAGGCTTCCGATGCGCCAGAGGCAGCCGAAGATGATGAAGCCCTAACGCCGGTGGCGGCAGAAACCGCCAGCTATAGCGACGCGGTGGAACAACTTTTGGCGGGCCAAGCCCAATATGCCACCAAGCTGGCCATGGCCACCATTCGCCCGGCTTTGGCGGCGCGCATGGGCTTGGCCGCCCGGGTTATGGCATGGTTGGGCCATGCCTTTGCGGCACCCTTTGAAACCAGCCACCGCACAACCGTTTCAGGGGAAAAGTTTCAAGAGGCCGTGGGCCCATTTCTGAACGAGATCGGTTTGGGTGTGGAAAATGATCCAAGCTTTGCTGAGCTTCTGGCCCTTCTCGAAACCTTGGAGCCTGAACAGATCACCCGCATCGAGGCCTTCATGGCGGCCGATCTGTTCAAAGTGTCGGCCATTAAAAACCCGGATGTGCAGTTTGTCTTGCAGGCCATAGACCCCGACATGAAGGCCGAAGGGTTTGTGGTGGATGAAGAGTTTTTAAAACGCTTGGGCAAGGCTCAATTGGTTGAGGTGATCTTGGATGGCGACCCCACGGCCAAAGTTTCAGCCAGCCTTAAAAAGCCCGATGTGTTGGCAGCGGCCTTGGCTGTTGCGGGCCAAGGCTGGTTGCCCAAGCAACTGCGCATGCCCAATTATGATGGCCCCGGCAGCGCGGCGTGGATTGAATTTTTAACGCAACCTCAAACTGAACAGGCGGCCTAAGCCATGCAACAACACGACAAAAATTGGCGCAAAGCGGGTTTTGCCATTCACTGCCGCTTGAACAACGGGGCCGAGTTTGAACTGCTGGATGATGGCAGTTTGACCTATCATCAAGGCATTGTGTTGGCCGAAGATGTGATGCGGGCTTATAATGCCTTGCACTCCACACGGCCGCAAGAGGCAACCCCAAAGGCCCCATCATTATGGGGGCCTGTGTGTGGCTCACCTTGGTGGTCAACGGCCCGGGCGAAACCATCGCCAGCCACGAACTGCAATGCCCGCAAGCGCAAATCGATCAGCCCAGCCAGGCCGAAGCCCAAGCCGAAGCCACCCGCATCGCAAAGATGAAGATGGAAGGGAAGGGGTGATGGCAAGAATTTATGTCGCGTCGTCATGGCGCAATGTGCATCAAGCGGGCGTGGTTGAAACGCTGCGCGCCAATGGGCACCAAGTCTATGATTTTAAAAACCCACCCAACGCTTCAGGCTTTTCATGGAAGGAGCTTCATGATGGTTGGCAAAATTGGACTGCCAAAGAATATGTGGACATCCTCACGACACACCCCAGAGCCGCTCAAGGCTATATGTCTGATCTTCGCGCAATGGAGTGGGCGGATACTTGTGTGCTGGTTTTGCCTTCAGGTCGCTCTGCTCATCTTGAAGGCGGCTGGTTTGCAGGTCGTGGCAAACGGCTCATCATTTTAACTTCGGATGGCGAAGAACCTGAACTGATGGCGCTCATGGCCAACGCCATCTGTATTTCGCTTGATCAAGTGCTGTCGGAGCTAGAAAGCAAATGAAACTCTCGTGGGCGCAGGAGCAACGGCTCGATTTCATCGAGGAGATGGTGAGGCTCTATGGCTTCATTAATCGCGCCCACTTGGTGAAAAAATTTCGCATATCAACCGCGCAAGCCGCAGGCGATTTTCGACTTTTCTTGAAATTAAACCACGGTTTCATAGTTTATGACAAACAGGCCAAGCACTACCGGCTTTGTGATGACCTTAAAGCATGATGCAACCTGCAACGAACCTTTTCCCTGCGCCATCGCGCGAGGCTTTGTTGGCCTTTGTAGCGGCCCTTGCCAAAGCAGCGGCGCGGGAAGATGATGCGCGCGAGCGAGAAGTTAAGCAAATGAAACCAAACAAAGCGCTTTTTGAATCGGTTGGCCGTTCATGACCGCCGTTTTTTATTTCGATGAAGCAATCGAGAAAAAACGATTAGAAGATTTTTTTAAGCTTCCCACTTTTTCAGATTTTTGGGAAAGTGCGGAGGGGCCAGATCTTCCGAGAAAAACCTTGATTCCAGGCGAACTCGATGGCTATTCAGCCGTTGACAAAGAAGGCAATAGTTGGTGCCTCATTTTTATCAATGGTGAGGCCCATCGTATCAAGAAAGTCCTTCCATGACCGCCGTAATCTATGCCCGTTATTCATCCGATCTGCAGAACGATCGTTCGATCGAAGATCAATTGGATCTGTGTCAAAGCTTTGCCGCCGCCCAAGGCTGGCCCATTGTGCAAACCTATGAAGACAGGGCGATGAGCGGCACAACCTTTCAAGCCCGCTTGGGGCTGCAACGGTTGATCCGCGATGCCAAGGCCCAGCGGCTATCGTATCGTGTCAGCCAATGGCAGGAATGTGGCTTTTATTTATGAGGAAAGCGAACCCTCAAGGCGAAACATTCTCAATTACCCCACTCTTGCCGAGGCCCATTCCATTGCCAATGCAATAGCGTCGCTGCCCGAACTTATGGCAAAGCTGGAAAGCGCCAAATAAAAAAAGCCCCACAACCTGTTTTAAGGGCTGTGGGGCAGTGTTGCTTCGGCCGTGCAGCCAGCAACGTGATGTGTCATCAGTGATGTGGGGTCACACGAAAAACATACTCAACATTTGGAATGCCGTGAAACGCCACGGCGCGAAACGCTCGTATGAGCGGATATGAAACTTGCGCATAAACGCAAGCTCTATTTCATGCTTGGCATATTTCTCAATGGGTCAGTTTGAATTATCGGCACAACCCCGCCATCATGCCGCTAAAGCAACGACTGCCCGCGCAATTTCAACAGCAGCAATATCGGCAAAGCGATCACGGCCACCATTATCAAGATGGCCACCATCAGACGCCAAATAGAAATCACGCGGGCCATTGCCGATTTGTGATGTTACTCTGCCAGTGCCTGCCATCCAGCCCGCGCCATTCATGTCAATATAAGCGCATTGCGTTTGAGGTGCGGCAGCCCAACCTGCCGCAAGAAATGGCGATGCACCGCCACTTACCGGCCCTATGCCAATGAATTTTGCATTGGGAAGCGAAGCACATAGAGAATTGAGCGACGTTGTGACTGCAGTTTGCAAAGCCGAGTTATCAGTGTCGTTTTGAGAACCCGTGATGACTACAATATCGGGTGCTAGCGCCACAATATCGGCAAGGCGCACCGGATTGCTCCACATCGCTGCAGTGCCGTTGTTTGTCGTCCAGCCCGTGCCGCTCACGGTGTTTGATGCAAAACTTGCATCAAGGCCCAAAGCTTTTGCAATTCTTATGGGCATGCCCGCCGAGGCATGTTGCAAATATGAACCGAACATCTGGCTATCACCCAAGAAGACCAAACGCGGCTGTGTTGCAGGAACAGCCCATGGCAGCAAAATAGACGAAGGCGTGTCAATATTTATGCCGCCGATGGCAATACCAGCCATCATGTGGATTTCAATTTTGCGCATTTTCCGGCTTGTATGAATAGAACCCCAAATCGGATTTGATAAACTATAGCCCGTGCCAGCGCCCGTTGTTGAACCCTGTGCTACAGGCGACGCCGGAACCGCTGTGTAAACTCCCCTTGTGATTGGGAGGGTTGCCGTGACAACACCGGCCGTGACATTTGTGACCATGAGTTGTGCAGCGGTCGTGAACGTGCCGCCAGCAAGGGTGATAATATCGCCCACAACATAGCCAGTGCCGCCTGATGTTGGCACGTCTCCATACATCAGTTCTAATGTCTGAGTATCGGCACCAAAACTATATTTCACATAGCGCGGGGTGGCTATGTAAGGCAGGCAATAAGGCCGCGAAGAATAGGCCATTTGCCCGTCAACAATTAAATTTATGTCGCTGTTGATGTTGAATAAACTTCTTATGCAAATCTCAAAAGCAGGCGCGTCTGTTTGAAACCGAACACGGCCTAAACCCGTTGTGCGCTTGGCGGCATTTGTTTCTGTGATTGGAGAGGAAGCAACAAAAGCAGTAGCAGGCGCGGGGTCAAGGCCATAGGAAAAAGCCGGAAGCGTGAAAGGGTGAGAGACAGTGCCGCCAGTATTGGCGTTGATGGTTGATGATGCACCTGCCGATATTGAAAACGTCGGAGGCGTTGCCATAAACCCATGAGGTTGTTGAATGCCAGCAAAGCGCCGCGCCCAGCGTGTTACAACAGTTTCACGAAATGGTGCAGAGGGAAAAGAGGGCGCGACCATTAGTTGCCACCATAATAGAAAACATCGCCAATCGTGCCGTTGATCCAAACCGCACTGGAATTTGATGTTGCATATGACATGGCCTCGCCTGGCAGAAGCGCAAAGCCGTTGCCTGTCCCATCGTCGGTTCTGGTAACACTTGCACTGCCAACAAAACCCGCTGCAGCATTCAAACTTCGCGCTTTAATCACAATGCCATTCACAAGGGCGTTCGACGGAAGTTGAACCGCAGTGCCAGTTGCTGCAATTTTTATCTGCCCTGAAACAATCGTTGCCGAAAGTGGCGTGTCTGTTTTTAGCCCGCCGGTTGGCCCCAGCGCGACAGGCAAAAGGGCTAAAAGATCGTTCAGCGTGTTAACTGTAACGAGAGACCCATTTCCATCTTTTACTTGAATGGTCATTTATATCACCTGTCCTATGTATTGGCTGTTGAAGTTGTTGCTAAAATTAAGACCAAAATCGCCTATAATAACGGTGATGGTGGGATCTAAAACCCAGATGCCTGCGATTTTCTTGTAAAGAAGTGCTGACGATGAAACGGCAATATCGCCATCGCTGCCCGTGTTCGATGCTGGAATGCCGATCACATAATAGACTTTGGTTCCAGAAACTAATCCACCAAGGGTGACTTGTGCATCTGTGAGCAGTTCAATGGTGACTGTCGCAACTGCGATCTCAACCACGGTTGCAGTAGGCGATATAATCTCGGTCGCAACGGCATTCGTAAGAACTTCGATGGCTGACATGACTAAACACCAGTGCCAATAAAGCTGCCCGTCAAAACGGGCACATGAATTGAATTTACAACTTGAAGAAACACAAAATTGCTGAGTGATCCTTTTGGGAGCAGATTGCTTTGGGCCTCAGATAACTGCAGTGTGACCATCGCAGATGCGACAGAGTTATAAGTGGAGAGCGTAATGCCTGCGCCCACTGAAAGAGTGAATGGGGTACCAGATGGCGGCGTGACGACACAGGTGAGAGAACTGTCGAAAGATTTATAAACACCATTGAAGAGTCTTCTAAATATGAAGGGCTCAGGAGCCCCGCGATAAATCTCCACATACTTAGGAGATGAAGGCGTTTCATTAACAAAATTCGACATGAGATATTCCTATTTCTGACAGTAGACATCGTGGGCGGCATTGTTACCATCCATCCATGTATTCAGAGTTTTTGCGCTTACCACTGTTTGGGGTGTGTCATGCTTTGAAGCGTAAGAAACGTGCGGTCCGCTTTGCCAAGCTTTAAGACAAACAATCGGCCTAGTGGCCGTCACGATCATAGGGGTCGGGTGTGTCGATTGGCAGCCGGGCAGCATCAGCAGCATCGGAAGCGCGAGCGTTGCGATTGATTTCTTCATGATAGGCCTCATTTTCATATTCGGCAGCGCCGGCGCGGCGTTCAGCCAAATTATTGGCCCAACCGAGCGCTTTGAAAATCCAAAGCGCCAGCTGGGCCAGTGTTGCAACCAAGCCCATTATGCAGCGGCGGGTTTAACGTTCAGGCGGGCGAGAATTTTATCCTCGATCGCCTTGGCACCACCGGCCCATGCAACAACCTTGGGCGCATTATCGACGGCATATTTGGCAGCATGTGCGATTATGTCATTGGTCATAGGCACCGTCACGTTTGCAGGAAGCAAGGCCGTGGCTTTGTTGATGCCAAACTGAATGGCTTTTTCGAGCAGGTGATCCACCGCGTCACGGTTTTGCTGGGTCACATAGGCGGCTGGCACATGGCGAAACAGCCATGCCACCACAACGCCGATCAATGGCGTGGCAAAGGTTGAAATAAAGCCAGCAAAACCCGTGGCCCATTCGCCAACAGGAATGGTGACATCGGTTGAGGCCAACGCCGGATTAGCGATGGTGAAGGCGAGGGCCAGTAGACCCGCACCAAGAAGGGCAGATTTTTTCATTATCAGATTTTCCTTATGTGGATTTAGCGGGAACCGCCCGAAACGGATATCACAGGGTCGTAAGCCAGCGCCAAATCTTCCAGCCAGCGAATGATGCGGGCCACAAGGCCCACAGGCTTTGCCACGGCGATGGTTTGTGTTCGGGGTGCCATTGGGGCGGTGCCAACCTTTGGCGCTGTGCTGGGCAGGCTGACATGCGTTGGAATTGGCGTTTGCGGCACAGCTGGCGCGGCCGCGGTTTTGGGCGCGGCCACAACAACCGGCAAAGGCTTTGCAGGAACAACCACCGGCGTTGCCGTAGTGGCGTGAGGATCAAGCCCATTCCACAGCGCCACTTCCATCATGCGGCGTTTTTTAATTCCGGCACTTTCAACCAGTGCGCCCGAAGCATCGTGAACCTTATCCCATTGCATGAGCGACGCGGCGGCACCGGCATAATCCCCTGCATTGAGTTTGGCGAGCAGCGTTGTTGTCGAAAGCTTGCCCACGCTGAATTCATAGCACCACGATAACAGCGCCATGGCTTGGCCATCGGTTAATGGAACTTTGACCAGTTGTTGAACATGATCCCAATCGGATTGCGTGCGCGCCGCCTGCCATGCTGCGGCTTGTTCAAGGGTGCAGGTTTCGCCTTCCACCACGGCCGGGCCATCGGGCTTGATGTGTGTGCCATAACCAATTGAGAAAACCAGATTGTCTTTATAGGCCGTCAACCGCAAACCTTCGCGGGCGCGGATGAAATCATTGGTGCCAGCCGGAACTGGATGGGCATGTGGCAGATCCGTTGCCATCAAAGGTTCGGTTTTGGCATTCAGCCGCGAAAGCCATGTTGCCTTGTCGCCACAATGGACACCGGGGCAACGTTTATGCGTGGTGCGTGGATCTTCCTTATGCAGGTGGAACGTGTCAGCATTAGCTTCATGCCCAAGTATGGCGTAAAGCGCCTTCAAGGCGCGTATTGCCGTATCGCGCATACCATCGGGGAACGGTTCAAGATCAAAATCACCCACCATTTCCATGCCCCAGAACGTGGAATTCCAGCTTGGGGAATGGGTGCCTTGTTGCCACGCTGGCCACATGGTGATGATGGAAGGCTTGGGCGTGATGAGGAAATGTGGTCCGCCCGTAAAGCCTGCGTTCACCCATGTCACACTCATATTTTCGATGCGCTCACGCGCAGTCAAGGGTTGATGCGTATTCGGATTTTGGCCCGGCCAAGCCATCGGCCCCGTGTTGTGCAACACAACGCCACGCGGCCGCCATGCCTTCATCAAATCGGGCAACGTCAATCGGCAATAGGTTTCAAATTCTTCAATCGAAAACTCAACACAAAGCAAACCTTGCATCGCTGGCATGGGGATATTCCTTTTTAAAAAATGAATTTATGTTTTGTCGCCCGATACTTCGGGCTTGATCACTTCCCAATCGTCACCCGCATCAAACGTGCAGGCAACGCCTTTTGGGGATGTGCGAACAATCGTCCATGTTTTTCCAGACGAGAACACGCGCACAAGATTTCCGTGGCCATCAATACCGCCCGCAATAACATCTTCGTGATATTTTTCTTTGAGGTCTTTCTCAAACACCTTCACATCATCGCAAGCCAGCATGTGCTGAATGTAAAATTCAGCACGCGCGCTCGATGAAAAAAGACCGAGGCACAACAATAACGTCCAGTTTTTCATGGTGCTACCTTCTCCAATTTATTAGATTGTTCTGGCGTCACGAAAAGCTGTGAGCCCTTGGGGAAAACTCGAAAAATGTTTGATGTGAATGTTTGAAACTTTGGCGGATAGCCGTCTGGGTGAATCTCCCAATTGACCTGCAAAATATATTGGCCCGCTGGCAGATGACATTCTTTGCCGATGAACCAATCAAACTTCACCCCAACTTTTGGAAGCTGTTCTTTGGGTTCATACTTATTTGCACCCGACCCACTGCAATAAGCATAGTCGGTTTCGCCGCCGACTTGATGAACCTCAACATTCCACGCGCCATAAAATGTTTTCTTGACCTGCCGATCATAAACAATCAGCGGGTTTTCGCCTTCGATAAAATCAGGAACAGAAACATTTTTAACTTCAAAAAATGTCTCGGATGGCACGGCTTTAAATTCTGCAATTTCAGTTTTGCGCGCAATGTCAATTCGCGCTTGTTGCCAGACGACGATGCCCGCGCTGACAACAACAGCGATGATTAGGGCTCGAACGTTTCCAGTTTTAAGGTCAATCATGATTTTGTTCCCCATGGAACCAAATTCCAAAGCACAGCACCCGCTGCGATAAAGCCAGCCGCCTTGATCACGACATTGCCCAGAACCCCAAGCCCCTCATATGCAGCAAGGCCTTTGCGCACCATGACCAACTCATCTTCGGTTAACGTTCTAAGGCGCACATCTTCTTTCAGCTTTTCGAGAATTGCTTCTGATTGCTGTGTGAGTTTTGTTTCCAATTTTCAGCCCCCTTAGAAATGTTCAATCACGATGGCATAGCCAAGGCCGCCAGCACCGCCCGGCCCCGATGTGCCAGAGGTTTGAGAAGCCCCGCCGCCACCACCGCCGCCACCACCAAGGCCACCAGCACCACCCGCACCACCTGTGGTGATGCCAGAGCCGCCACCAGCGCCGCCGCCACCACCGTTGCGCAAGGTGCCCGAAGCCAAGACGCTGTTGCCAGCACCACCAGGGCCACCTGTTGCTGTGGCACCCGCAGTGCCTGCTGTGGCTGCAGAGAATGAAGGCGCATAGATTTGGCCACCAGCACCACCAGCAGCGAGAGCATTTGCCGCTGATATTCCTGCGCCCGAACCGCCGCCCGAACCGCCATTGTTGTTTGGCAGCGCATAGCCGCCAGCATTGCCAAGCAAGCCCGCTGAGGTTCCGCCAGCGCTTGACCCCGCACTGTAGTTTGAACTGCCCGCACCCGCCGCACCCGAACCGCCGTTGGGTGCAAGCACACCAACGCCAGCCGTTGCACCCGATGCGCTGCCACCCACCGCTGCGATAGAACCACCGGCCCCACCACCAGACATCACAGCCAAGCCACCGCCCGCACCCCCGCCGCCACCTGGCGCTGATAAGATTGAACCGAATGTTGTTGTGCCACCTGCTGTGCCAGCATTGCCAGCCAAGGCTGATGCACCCGTAACGCTGGAGCCAACCGTGCAAGCTGCAGCGATCGTCACTGTTTGTGATGCACTAATTTTAGCGGCGGTAAATTCGCCATAAGCCATGCTGCCACCGCCGCCGCCGCCACCGCCTGATGATGTGGTTGCAGCAACTTGCAATGCGCCAGAGCCACCACAGCCGCCGCCGCCATACAAAATCACTTCGGCAAATTTCAGATTGGGCGAGGCGGTATAGGTGCCAGTTGCCGTGAAGGCGAGAACGTTTGAATTTGCGGTAACATTGCTATACCAGTTGTTCGACGCATCTTTGGCCACCAACCACACGGGCTGGCCTGCACCCACAAAAATTGCAGCCGAGGCCGAGCCGCCGTTGATAGTGCCGGTGCTGGCCGGATAAACCGCCAATGTGTTGGCACCACGATTGACAATGAGAATGTGCAGCGAGGCTGTGCTTGTTGGCAAAACCACGCCCGATGATGCCGCAACCGTGGTGACTTCGAAAAGTTGATTGTCACTGGTTGAGGTGAGTGCTGTGGCCGTGCCTTGCGTGGTGCCCGCCGCCGAAACCGCCGTTGTGGCTGTGAAGGTTTTTTCAAGCCCGCCTGTGGCCGATGGGGCCGATGCCAAAGCTGTGGCAACGCCCGCGCCAAGGCCGGACACACCTGTTGAGATTGGAAGGCCTGTGGCGTTGGTTAAGGTTCCACTGGAAGGCGTGCCTAATGCACCGCCGTTCGTGATCACTGCACCCGCCGTGCCAATGTTAACGCCGAGAGCCGTTGCGGTTCCGGTTCCAAGGCCTGAAACGCCGGTGCTGATTGGTAAGCCAGTGGCATTGGTGAGTGTAACCGCCGATGGTGTACCGAGGTTTGGCGTTGTGAGAACCGCGTTGACCGCGCTCATCACGCCGTTGATCGTGACCGAGAAAGGATTTGACGTGCCTACTTTTAAACTGTCTGAGAATATGGCCCATTTGGTGCCAATGGTGACGTTGGTTCCGGCGATGGGTTCGGTAAATTTTGCCGAATTATATTCAGTGTAGGTCACAGCGCTTGACGCAGCAATTGTGCCGCCATCAAAACGGTTGGTGTCCATGCGGGCCACTGTTCCGGTTGATGTTGTGTCGGTGTAGATTGCACCAACCACGGTTTTGAAAATCAGTCCCGTTGTCGTCCAAGCTGCCCTTGTAATATTGCCCGAAGCGATAACGCTGCCAGACAATATATTGAGATCGCCCGAAACGTTGGGTGTTGTTATTGTGGGTGATGTGGAAAGGACAATGCCGCCTGATCCGGTCACAGCAGCCGCAGCTGCGGTCGCAACGCCAGTGCCGGGTGTCACCGTTGCCAAAGCGCCAAGGCCAGAAACATCAGCCGATGAAATTGCAAGAAGGGTTTTAGTTTGCGCAACCGTCAAATCAACCGGCGGGCCAGTGGCCGCATTGTTGCCCTTGATCGTTGACGCATTCATGTTGGCTTGCTTGGCATTGGTGACTGTGCCCGCAGGAATTGTCAGATTAAGTGACCCAGCTGTGTTGGTTGCATCGCCTGTGTGAGCAGGCTCTTGCGCGGCTTGTAGTGTGCCAGTGGCTTGCGTTGAAAGGCTGACCGTCGAAGCCGTGGCCAAAGCACCAAGGCCGGTGATGTCGGCAGGAACCAAGGCCAAGAGTGTTTTGGTTTGAGCCACAGTCGCGTCAATCGGTGCCGCAGCGCTGCCCGTGTTGTTCAACTTGATTGTGTTGGCCGCCATCGTGGCCAGCGTGCCATTGGGCACGGTATATTCAGATGCGCCCACAAATGCGCCCACCAACTGATAGCGCTTAACAACTGTGCCGCCTTGATCATTGGTGACGCGCACGGCTGTCTGGCCAGCATCGCCGCCGGTGTTGCCATCAACCACAAGGTTTTGATTGTAATCGGCCCAAATGAAGTTTACGGGCCCTGTGCCATGGCGCACATTGTCTTTGATGCGGGCATTGAAAACCTGATAGGTGGCCGATGCGCCCAGAGTATAAATATCAATCGAGCCTGATTGTAACGCGCCAGAGCCGTTGAGGCCGTTGGTTTCAAAATAGTTGTTGTTGATATAGGGCCCAGCGGTTGAAACCATGGTGGCATCGACATAATCCACAATCGTCCACAGGCTGTTGTTGCTGGTGAAAATGTTATTCGGGCCGATATGCGGCTCAATGACGTTGTGCAACCAGATTGCGCCACTTGTCGAAAAGGCCGAACCTTCAAAAATATTATCATGCACATAAAGATTGGTTGATGTGCCATCCGTGGCGTTGCCATCAAATTGCAGATGGCGATAGTTGCCGATGAAATGGCTTTTTTCAACGCTGATGGAATAGCTGTTGCCATAGCTTTGCAGCGCCCCAACCGTGGTGTTGGCAAAGCCTTGAAACCAATCATTGCGGAATGAACCAAACTTTTGTGTGACGCTGCTTGTGCCAGCAAAGTAAACCCCACAGCCCGCACCCGTGGTATATTTTCCGTTGAAAGAAAGGTCATAGATTTCTTGGTGGTAAAGGCTATCAGCCCCGCCAGAGCCAAAATATAATGCGCAATTGGCACCAATCGGGAAAAGGTTGGTGGTGCCATGGTTGCCGCCATGCAATGACACATAGGCCTTGCTGACCAGCCCCGTGTTGATGCGATAGTTGCCGGGGATAATATCAAGGTTCATGCCAAGGTTATTGGCCACCGCAAAGGCACTGTTGAGATAGGGCGTGGCATTGGTGCCGTTGGCGCTGCCGAGGGTTGGGTTTAAATCGGCAGGCGTTCCAAACCAGCCCGACGAAATTTCATTGCCAGTATATTGGCGCACATAAGCGCCGGTGGTGAATGGGATAACGCCGGATTGAATGACAATCGCGCCATAGGTATCAAGGGCGGCCAGCGTTGAATAATTGCCCGACGAATAGGCATAAACGCCACTGGCATTTTGGGCGATCAATTCCGCAACGGGTTGGCGCACCGGATCGAGGGCCGCGATTGCCGCCTTGGTATAGACATAGACCGGCTTGATTTTTAATTCAGCATCAGCCTTTGCCTTGATCGAGGCCGCAGAACCACCCAGCGGGAACGTGCCATCGGGCACAACTTGCGCCATGCCAGACAAGGAAAGGGCCGCATAAGCGGCCCATGTGATGATGAAAAGACGAAGATTTTTTACCATTGTGCACCTGACATAAAGATTGTGGCGGCGGTTGATGTGACGGAGAGAAGATAAGGAACGCCCGCAAGCCACTCGCCTGCTGCAAGTGCAGCGCCGGATGGGGCAACGATTGGGATTGATGACGCGCCGTCGATAACCGCTGAGACAGCCAGCGTGTTGGTTGATGTCGGAATAACCAGAATAAGTTTTGGCGTGGCTGAAAGTGCGCCCATGCCATTGCTGGTGATGGTGAGCGCATTGGCTGAACCGCCAATGGCTGTGGCGCGGAACAAGGTTTCGCCGGTGATGGAACCGCCAGAGCCACTAATTTTCTTAAACCGGCGACTGCTCAAATCGAGAATGCACGTTGTGCCATCATCGGCAGTGGTGAAATCGGTTGAATCATATTTCCACACTACGCCCGCGATCAAAACATCGGGCGTGTTGGACAAATCATAGGTTCGGAAATTTGCAACCGAGGTGAATTCGCGCACATATTGGCGCAGTTCATTTCTGAACGCCGACTTGCTGACGTTGACGCCATCAATGATCAGCGCATCAATTGGATGTGTTGTCATTATGCGAGTTCCCTGACTGTGATTGTGGTGCGACTCAGTACCACTCCATAGCCCCCTGCAAATCTGGCGTTGACTGCAATCATTGAGGTTGATGTTGTGGTGTAAAAAAAAGTACCCATGAATTGAGAGTTGACGCCCGCTGTTGGCGAAACAAAACACAAAGCCCAATCACAAGCATTCGCCGCGGCATCAATAAAAATGCCAACTGTATGGCCAACATATCCGGGAGAACTTGGTGTTAAGCACCCTATCATCACAGTGATTTCAAGTAGCGCTGCGCTTTTGCGCGGTGTGTGATTGACTGTGTGAAGCAACAAACTTTGAGCGACGATCGGTGCTGTTGCTGCTAAATATGTGTATGCCGAACTGGACAGCGTGACTGTTGAAAGTAGTGTGGATTTCGTGATCTTCGCATAGCCAGAAACCGTGGCCGTCCATTGCGTGCCGTCAAAGGTCACAAAAGCCTGAATGGAAACGTCATAGACCGCAGCGCCATTATAGGCCGTGTAAAACACCCATGCGCCCGATTCATAGTTGGCAACTTTTAAACTCTGCCCAGCCCATGCGCCCGTTGGCGATGGGCCCACGATATAGGCATCGCCATCAACCGGCGAACCAGGTGGCGTGTTGGTGGTTTGGTTGATAATGCGAAAGCCGAATTTGTTATATTTGAGCGCTGAAATTGAAACGGTATTGGCACCGATCAGCGCGAAAGGAATGCCCGCCGTCCAAGTGCCGCCAACGGTGAAGGAATAAATCAGCGTTTCAGCAACAACGAAGGCCATGTCATAGACGTTGGGAACCGTGAATACCCATTGCCGCGCTGTCCATGTGGCCACATAGTTATCTTTGCCAGCCCATGTGCCGGTTGAACCCACGCCGACAATATAAGCCTTGCCAAGCGTGGGGGAACCAGGCGGGGTTGTGAGCGTGCGCGAGACAATCGGAAAGAACCGCGATTGAGCACCACCATAGGAACCCGATTTAAAGCGTTTGCCATCGGCGGTCACACAGCACGTCACACCATCATGGGCCGTTGTGGCATCGGCTGCATCATACCAAAACACCACGCCCTTGAAGATCAAATAAGTCATATTGCCAGGTGTGAGCGCCGTTGAGGTTTCGGCATCGGCCACAACATAAATGCCACGTTTTTCGAGTGCGGTTAAAAGCGCAGACGTGCTTTTGA
>JAYUHQ010000048.1:0-6533 GCA_043766895.1 Aestuariivirga sp. | reverse complement strand
GTGGTTTGGATTAATTCCACCAACCAGTTTGATGCGGCCGCTGGTTTTGGCGGATATAAGGAATCAGGCTTTGGCCGCGAAGGCGGGCGCGAGGGGCTTTATGAATATCTGGTGCCAAACTGGCAGCAGAAATTGGCCACCTCAAAGCCACAGAAAGTTGCGGCACTTTCAGGCTCGACCAGTGCTGATCAAGGTTTAAGCAATGGCATTGATCGCACGGCAAAGCTTTATATTGGTGGCAAGCAGGCGCGGCCTGATTCCGGTTATTCTTATGATGTGAAAAATGCTAAAGGCCAGATCATCGGCCAAGCAGGTTTGGGAAACCGCAAGGATATTCGCAACGCTGTGGAAGCAGCGCGCAATGCTTCAGTTTGGGGCCAGGCCTCAGCGCATAACCGCGCGCAGGTTTTATATTTTATCGCAGAGAATTTGAATGCGCGTGCTTCTGAATTTCCGAAACGTGAACTTGACCCTGCGTTAAAGCGCATTTTTTATTATGCCGCACAGGCCGATAAATATGATGGGCGCATTCATTCCACCAACGCCAAGCGCCAAACGACGCTGGCGTTTAATGAGCCTTTTGGTGTGATGGGTTTGGTGTGCCCGGATGAAGCACCCTTGTTGGCGATGATTTCGCTTTTGATGCCAGCACTGGCCATGGGCAATCGCGTGGTGATTGTTCCTTCACAATCCCAGCCATTGGTTGCCACTAATTTTTATCAAGTGTTGGATACGTCTGACGTGCCCTCTGGTGTTGTTAATATTGTAACGGGTGCGCGTGATGAATTGGCAAAAGTTTTGGCGGAGCATGACGAGGTTGCGGCTGTTTGGTATCATGGTGATAATTCGGCGCTGGTGGAAAAAGCATCTGCTGGCAATGTGAAATCAACCTGGGTGAACAACGGCAAGGGTGTTGATTGGTTTAACGATCAACAGGGGCAGGGCGCGGAATATTTGCGTCGCGCATGCCAAGTGAAAAACATCTGGATTCCTTACGGGGAATAGCCACCGGTTTAGCCGTTAATGGCCAAGTAACATGAATAAAGCGATGTTGTTCCACAGATGAACAAACGATTTTTCCGTGGGCCACCAAAGCAAACGTTTGACACAAGCTCTGGCACTTTGATTTTTCCAAGCAGCGTTCCGTCTGGGGCATAGCAATGCACACCATCGGCTGCACTTGTCCAAATTCGATCATCTTGATCCACCCGAAAGCCATCAAACAATCCTGCCGTGCAATCGGCAAATAATGTTGATTTACCCAGGCTTTTGCCATCAGCATTCACAACAAGTTTGCGAATGTGTTTAGGGCCGCCCTGTTTGTGCGTGATGCCCGTGTCAGCGATATAGAGAAATTTTTCATCTCGCGAAAAGGCTAAGCCGTTTGGCTTTTCAAAATCTTCGGCCACGCGTGTTACTTCGCCTGAAACATCGACACGATAAACATGGCAGGCGCCAATTTCACTTGTGGCTTTGCCGCCCTCATAATCAAATAAAATTCCATATGAGGGATCCGTAAACCAGATTGAACCATCAGATTTTACCACCACATCATTGGGGGAGTTGAAGCGCTTGCCTTCAAAATGGTCAGCGATCACGGTGATTGAGCCATCATGTTCAGTGCGGGTAACACGCCTTGCCAAATGTTCGCACGACACCAAACGGCCTTGGCCATCGGTTGTGTTGCCATTGGAATTGTTTGAAGGCTGGCGAAACACTGAGACATGGCCATCACATTCATCAAAGCGCAACATGCGATTGTTGGGAATATCTGACCACACCAAATAACGCCCAGCGGCAAACCATGCCGGCCCTTCGGCCCAGCGGCTGCCCGTCCACAACCGTTCAACCCGGGCGTGGCCAACAAGACAAGACTCAAAACGGGGATCTAAAACTTCAAATCCTGTGCCTTCGTGTTGTCCGTAAAACATTTCCACCCTCGCTTCTGTTGTGAAGAGGATAGCGGTGCCCCGCAAGGTCGGCAAGAACTAGCTTTGCGTTTTGTCTGACTCGGTTTGGTGGAATTTGCGATAATCTAAAGTTAAGCCACCGTCTGACCCGCGATCTAAAATATCAACATAATGGTGGCCCCACAGAATTTCTTCATGGCCATAAGTTTTGCGCGCATGTAGTTCTTGTGATGAGGTGTCATCAACGCCTTTGATGGTGAGAATGAACTGATAGTTTTTCTCTGCCAAATCTTCCGGCGTTAGGCCATAAAACATGCTGGATTTGTTGATTTCGTGAAACAACGTCCAGCTTAATACGAAGCTGGGGTTTTGTTGGCGCGCCAGTGGCACTTCGTGAAAGCGCCTGTAACTTGGGCCTTTTTTTGCGGGTTCATCACGCAAAACCCAAAGCTGAACAGCGGCATCTGAAATAAAATTTTGCCGCGCATTCGCCAAGCGCAACATCAACGTTGGATAGCCACCAAAATTACCAATCACTGGATTGTTAGCAAATAAAATGCGGGCCCGCGGCCGCGAAAAGCGAGCGAAAATTAGTCCTGTTAACCCGGCGGTTTCAATAACAGAACAGAAGCCTTCCAAGCTGAATACCGTATGGCCCCACACGTTGGCGGGGTGCATATCGCCAAATCCCACGGTGGTGAATGCCTCTACCGAAAAAAAGAACAGATCTAAAAAGTGGGGCGCGGCAACATTGCTAACGGCACCTGAATCGAGCGAATAGAGTGTGGCGAAGAACAAATTGTTGAGCAGAAACACTGCCAAACCCGCCAAAAGCAGCATGGCAAAACTGGCTGTCATCGAGCGATGATAAAGATCGCTCCAAAAAGCATTTTCACCGCCGATGGTTTTAAGGTTACGGTTGTTAAATCGGATCGTACGCTTTTGAGGCTTTTTGGGCATCCGTCTTTGTATCAGGTGCGCACCAAAGTTGAATAGGCATCCATCAACGTGCGGCTCATATTGCCGGGCTTAAATTTATAAGGGCCAATTTCAGCAACAGGGGTTACCTCAGCGGCACTGCCCACAATGAAGCATTCGTTAAATGTTGGCAGCTCTTCTGGCATGATTCTCGTTTCAATCACTTCCATGCCTTGGGCTTTGGCGATGGAGATTACGGTTTGGCGGGTGAGGCCGTTCAAGAAGCAATCAGCGATAGGCGTGTGGATGGCGCCATCTTTAATGAAGAAAATATTAGCACCCGTGCACTCAGCTACGCGGCCTTGCCAATCCAACATCATGGCATCAGCATAGCCCTTCTTCTCGGCTTTGTGTTTTGAGATGGTGCAAATCATGTAAAGGCCCGCGGCCTTGGCATGAACAGGGGCACACATGGGGTCTGGCCTGCGATATTCAGCAATGTCCAGCTTGATGCCTTTCATTTTGGTTTCAGGATCAAACATCGAAGGCCAAGCCCACGTGGCGATGGCCACGTGAATTTTGTTATTTTGAGCGGCAACAGCCATCATCTCGCTGCCGCGGAAGGCAACAGGCCTCACATATTGATCGCCACCGCCAGCAAGCTTTACAACTTCATCTTTAGCGGCATTGATTTGATCATCAGTGAAGGGCAAATCAAAATCCATGATTTGTGCAGATTTGCGGAAGCGCTGGGTGTGTTCTTTTGATTTGAAGATTTTGCCGCCATAAGCACGTTCACCTTCAAACACGCTAGAGCCATAGTGAAGGCCGTGGGTTAACACATGAACCTTGGCTTCTTTCCAAGGCACAATTTCGCCATTGAACCACAATGAACCGTCGCGTTGGTCAAAGGGAATAATTGTCATGGCGTTCTCCAAAATATTTTGCATTGCAGCGTTTTGCGCTATTGCTGATTTGATAACAGAATTGGAAAATATGTCAATATGACTGACATAAATGTTGAATCACAGACGCAAGCAGTTTCTTTGGTGGAATTGTTGTTTTTTGCTTATCGTGATTTTGTGGCTGATCCAGATCATATGCTGGAAGAATTTGGCTTTGGCCGGGCCCATCACCGCGTGTTGCATTTTGTAGGCCGTGATCCTGGCTTAACTGTGGCGGCACTGCTGGATATTTTGAAAATTACCAAACAAAGCTTGGCCCGGGTTTTGAAAGAGCTGATCGATAAGGGTTATGTGTTTCAAAAAGAGGGCGCTAGTGACCGCCGCCAACGCTTGCTTTATCTCACCGCTGATGGTGAAAAATTGCGCGGGCGTTTGATGCGGCCACAAATTGCGCGGTTTGAACGGGCATTTCAAGAAACTGGATTTGCACCAGAGAAATTTCACGCCATGCTGTTGCATTTAATTGACCCTGATAACCAGAAAATGGCCGAAGAGTGGGCCTTTGGATTAAATGCGCGTGGATGATGCCCCCCATATTCTTGTGGTGGATGATGATGCGCGGCTGCGCAAATTGTTGCAGAACTTTTTATCGGGCAATGGCTATCGCGTATCTGTTGCGGCTTCTGCCCTTGCCGCAAGGCAAATGATGCAGGCCTTGGCGTTTGATGCGTGCGTGTTGGACGTGATGATGCCCGGTGAAACCGGTTTGAGTTTTGTGAAAAGCCTGCGCGGAACTGAGGCTGAAATTCCGGTGTTGATGATTTCGGCCTTGTCTGAATCGGCCGACCGCATTTCGGGGCTTTCTTCGGGCAGTGATGATTATTTGGCAAAGCCATTTGAACCCGAGGAATTGCTTTTGCGCTTGCGCAATTTGCTGCGCCGTTCGGGCCGCAAAAAATTACGATCTGATGTTGCACGATTTGGTTTGTTTTCTTTTGATCTTCAGTTGGGCGAATTGCGCAAAGCCGATGTGCCATTGCGATTGACCACAGCAGAAAAAGACATATTGCGCATTCTGGCCAAGGCCAGTGGTGAAGTTGTCTCGCGGCTGGGGTTAACACTCGATGCGGCTGATGTTTCAACCCGTAAGGTTGATGTGCAGATTAATCGCCTGCGCCAGAAAATTGAAGCAGATCCGGCCAACCCACGCTATTTGCAAACGGTGCGCGGCGCCGGCTATGTGCTGCATGTGGAGCAAGGCGTGTGATGGCCGAACCCAAAACACTTTATGATCGTTTCAACACGCTGCTTGAAGCCTATGCGCCGGAAGATCTTTATCGCCGCGCCTTGGCCATTATGATCACCCCTGTGGTTTTGCTTCAGTTGTTGTTGGCTGGTGTGTTGGTGTCGCGTTATCTGGATAACGTGGCCAATGTTTTGGCGCGCACACTGGCCGATGAAACATCTTTGATTGTGGCGCTTTATGAAAAATCAGACAAGTCTGATGCCGCAGTGAAGCTTATTCAATTGGATGCCCATGACAAGTTGCATTTGGATTTTGCTGTTCAAAAGGATGTGGCTTTGCCTGAAGAAAAGCCAACGTCTTTGCTTTCCGTTTTTGACAAACGCATCAACGCTTTTTTGGCACAGGATTTAACACAGCCGTTTCGGGTTGATTCATTTTCTGCGGGCGGCACTGTGGAAATTCGGGTTGCTGTTGAAGCCAACAAGCACTTTGTTTTTAAGGTGGATACCAACCGCGCCCAAGCGGTGGGAACGCCGTTGTTGCTGTTGTTCATGGCGCTTTCAACGTTGCTGTTCATGGGCATTGCTGTGGTTTTTATGCGCAACCAAATTAAGCCGATTTTGGATTTAACGGCAGCGGCCCAACAATTTGGCAAGGGCCGCGAGATTAGTTCTTTCAAACCTGAGGGTGCCACCGAAGTGCGATTGGCTGGCGAGGCATTTTTGGATATGAAGCGGCGCATCGCGCGCCATGTTGATCAACGCACAACTTTGCTTGCTGGCGTTTCGCATGATTTGCGGACAATTTTAACCCGCTTCAAATTGGAACTTGCGGTGTTGGGCGGTGGGGCCAAAACCAAACCTTTGCATGATGATGTAAACGAAATGCAGCACATGCTGGAAGATTACATGGCCTTCGTGCGCGGTGATGGCGGCGAACATGCCAGTGATGTGAGCGTGGTGGAATTGGTGGGCGGTTTGGTTGATAGCCTAGACCGCACACGCAAACAGATTGTTGTTCGTCAATTGCCCGATATGAAAATTCAGTTGAAGGCCACTGCATTCAGACGCCTGTTGAGCAATGTTTTGGTGAACGCCTTGCGCTTTGGCAAACGCGTTGAAATTTCAGGCGAGCAGCGTGACCAACGCTTGTGGCTTTATGTGGATGATGATGGGCCGGGGGTTCCGCAGCGTTTGCGCGATGATGTGTTCAAGCCGTTTACAAGATTGGATGAGGCGCGGAATTTGGATCATAGTGGTTCTGGCCTCGGATTGGCCATTGCGCTGGATATTGCCCATGCCCATGGTGGCGATATTGTTTTGGAAGACAGCAAGCTTGGCGGGCTTCGCGTGGCAGTAAAAATTCCGATTTAAGTGCTGGCAAGACAAGACTCATCACTTGGTGATTTCGTGTCATTCGAAACCGAAGGGGAAGAAGGGAAGCGCGTGGGATAATCCATCGCGGTTTGCCACTGTTATTTAGAGTGGCTATGAGAAGAGCGTTGGGAAACCCCACGCGCGACAGGAATTAAGCATCAGAGGAACTGTCACTCCG
>JAYUHQ010000047.1:0-6567 GCA_043766895.1 Aestuariivirga sp. | reverse complement strand
GCTGGGTGCCATTTCGCTTGATCTTTTTGCCGTGTTGCTGGGCGGCGCTGTGGCTTTGATGCCAATTTATGCCAGTGATATTTTGCATTTGGACGCGGTGGGCCTTGGCCTGTTGCGATCAGCCCCAGGCGTTGGGGCCATTGTGGTTGGGCTGTGGCTTTCAAAGTTTGGCATTAAAGATTATGCGGGCAAAATCTTGTTTGTGGCGGTTGGGCTTTCGGGTTTAGTGATTGTGGTTTTCGGCTATTCCATCTGGCCTTGGCTGTCGATCGTCGCGCTGATGCTTTATGGTGCGTTTGACATGATCAGCGTTTATTTGCGCGAAACATTGATGCAGTTGTGGATACCCGACGCCGTGCGCGGGCGCGTGAATGCTGTGAACAATGTGTTCATCGGCGCTTCAAACCAACTGGGTGAAGCGCGGGCTGGCTTTGTGGCGGCGGCCATTGGTGCGGTTCCGGCGGTGGTAATTGGTGGCTTTGGCACAATCATTGTGGCGGGGGCTTGGAGTTATATGTTCCCCAAGCTGCGTGATTCACGAAAATTAACCGGGCCAAGCTGATGGCAGGCACAGACAAGACCCGCGAAATCGCATTTGGGCCTTCACCGACTATGGTGTTGGTAAACCCGCAGTTGGGCGAGAATATTGGCATGGCGGCCCGCGCCATGGCCAATTTTGGTTTGATGGATTTGCGTTTGGTAACGCCTCGGGAAGGCTGGGATAAAGAGCGGGCCGTGAATGCTGCTTCAGGCGCTGCACAAACGGTTGAAAACCTCAAAATCTATGATTCATTTGAAGACGGCTTGCGTGAATTCAACTTCATTTACGCCACAACCGCAAGGCCGCGAGACATGGTCAAAGAAGTGATGACGCCAGAGCAAGCGTCTGCTGATATGCACGCCCGCATTGCACGCGGCGAAAAGCTTGCCATATTGTTTGGGCGTGAAAGATGGGGCCTGACCAATGAGGAAATTTCCAAGGCAGATGTGATTATTTCTGCGCCAGTGAATCCGGCATATGCTTCGCTTAACATTGCACAGGCGGTTTTGCTGGTGGGGTATGAATGGTTCAAACCTTTGGCCACATCATTGGGGCAAGAAACTTCAGAGCTTGCTGCTTTGGCTGGGCCGGGGTTGCGCATGCCAAATTCAGAGCTTGCGTCGAAAGATGAGCTTTTTGGATTTTATGAACATTTAGAAGAAGAATTGGCCACGGCCGGTTTTTTCAAATCGCCCGACAAACGCCCCACTGTTATGCGCAATATTCGCAATATGTTTGCGCGCAGTGGCCTTTCGCAACAGGAAGTTAAATCTTTGCGGGGCATCGTTTCATCGCTGACGCGCATGCATTTGCGGCGCAAAGAGGCACGCGATGACTAAGCCACGCATATTATTGTTCGATAGCGGCATGGGGGGCCTAACCGTTGCCAACGCTGTGGCCAAACAAATGCCTGATGCACATTTGATTTATTCGGCGGATAACGCGGGCTTTCCTTATGGCGCGTGGAAAGAAGATGCGCTGCGCCAGCGCATTGTAAAAGTATTGGGTGCGCTGATTGCCAGAACCAAGCCTGATGTTGTGGTGATTGCCTGTAACACGGCTTCAACCATCGCCATGGCGGCTTTACGTGATGCTTTTAAGGTGCCTTTCGTTGGCACTGTGCCTGCCATCAAGCCAGCGGCGGCGCAAACCAAATCTGGCATTATCGGCGTATTGGCAACGCCTGGCACTGTAAACCGCGAATATACCCATTCGCTCATCCACACCTATGCGTTTCATTGCAAAGTGTTTCTTCATGGTGCGCCACGCTTGGCCGAAATTGCTGAACAAAAATTGCGCGGGCATAAGGTTGATATGGCTGAACTGAAGGACGAGGTAGCGCCAGTGTTTAGAAAGCGTGACGGTGGTCGAACTGACGTGGTGGTTTTGGGGTGCACGCATTATGCGCTTCTCACTGAAGAGATCAATGAGGTTGCCCCATGGCCGGTAATTTACATCGATCCATCACCTGCCATCGCGCGGCGCGTGGCCGACGTGGCCGAAGAAACTGTGTTGCAAGGTGAGCGCGATGATGTGCCAGCGCATGGAACTGTTATCCTTACATCAGCACGGGGCGAGGCATCAGAAACGCTGACTGCCTATGGCATGATGGGGTTTCCACGCCATGAGGTTTTGGACATAAGTTTTTAAGACCAACAGCGTGCAATTACTCTGAACGCTTGAATGTTGGCTGTTTCATAAGTTCCGCCACTGATGCATCGGTTGGGCGTTCAGAGGCGCTTAAGCCATTGATCACGCCTGATTGATCGGCTGTCGAACGGTTTTGGCTTAACTTATGTTTGCCTTCCAAACTTTGAATTTGAATTTCAAAACCAATGATGCCTTTTAATTGCCCATCCATATAGGTTTTGGGCGCATCGCTGGTGGCCCAAGGCTTGGCGAATTGAGCCTCGTGCCGCTTGGTCAGCCTGTCGACAGCTGAGTGAAGCAAAACAGGATCATCAAAAAATTTGATCATGCCGCGGGCATGCACAACCGCATAGTTCCATGTGGGCACTACGCGCCCATGCTCTTGTTTGGTGGCATACCAATTGGGCGAGATATAAGCATCGGGGCCTTGAAACACCACAAGCGCTTCCTGATCTGTTTGCGATTGCGTCGCTTGAATGTTGGCGCGGGCAAGATGGCCAATCAGGGTTCCGAAAGGCCCGGCCTGTCGTTCTAAAAGCAAAGGCACATGCGAAGCCAATGGGCCAGCCGTGCTTGCTGTTATCAGCAGCGCTAGGCCAGTTTTTTCGATGTGTTCATGAAGGATGTTCAGATCATCAATTTTGAACGCGGGTGGCGTGTAAAGCATTGGTGGCATCCTTTTAGATAAACCCCCTTTTCATGCTCGCCCATTGGGTGCAAGCTTATTTTTCGTGCCGAGTAGGGAGAACCCCAATGATAATTTATCCTGATCTTGAATTGCGCAAAGGGCGGCTGGTAAACTTGATCCGCAACCGCATTGATAGCCCGATTGTTTATGATGTTGACCCCGTGGCGGCGGCCCATGACCTTGCCGCCCAAGGGGCAGAGTGGCTGCATGTGGTTGATCTCGATGCGGTGTTTAACGATGGCGACAACACCGATTTGATCAAAGAAATCATCCGCACGGTGGGCTGTTCGGTTCAAGTGGGCGGCGGCATCCGATCAATTGAAAAAGTTCACAGCTGGATGGACGCTGGCGCTGGCCGTGTGGTGATTGCAACGGCGGCCGTTAAATATCCGCATTTTGTGAAAGTGGCAGCCACCGCTTATCCTGATGCTGTGGTGGTGAGCATTGATGCGCGCGGCGGCTTTGTGGTTGTGGATGGTTGGACGACCACCACAACGTTTACGCCCGCAGAATTTGCGCTTCAGTTCAAAGATGTTGGGTTGGCGGCGATTGTATTTACCGATATTGACCGCGATGAAGATTTTCCTGATAGCACCATGTCGCACGCGGCAACACTTGCTGCAAAAATTCGCACCCCCGTAATTGTGAGTGGCGTGGTGAAAAGCCTTGATGATATTTCAACGTTATCATTTCTGCCAAACATCACCGGTGTTATCACCAGCCGCGCCCTTTTTGGAGGCGCCTTCACCTTCGCACAAGCTAACGCGATTGCAATGGAGCAGCACGCGAAGACCGCACCGTTTCGGTGAGATAAGCTTGAATTTTAAGTGTTTTTTGCATATGAATAGGCAAAACAACTTTAAGTTTATATCGAAGAATCAAGGTTCGCGTTATAGGTGCGGCTTGAGTAGGGGTTTTTTAGAATGAAGCGATTGCTGTTTGCATGTGGTTTGATGGCGCTGACTTGCCCAGCTTTTGCTGATAATTTTGATTGGACTGGCCCTTATGTTGGTGTGCAAGGGGGGATCGATAATTCGACCTTGAAAATTAACGATGCTTTTTTTCTAGCTCCTCAAGGTACGACATCGCTAGACTCTGCGATGAGCGGCGGCGCAGATATGGGCTATAATTTCGATAGCGGTAAACTTGTTTACGGTGCTGAAATTGACGCAAATTTTATTACCGGCAACAAGGTTGATGTTGCGGCAAAAGACACTTATCGCGCTCAACCCGGCTGGTATGGCACGGCCCGGGCGCGCGTAGGGTTTAGTAGTAATAATGTATTATTCTATGGCACGGGTGGCTTGGCTTTCGGGGATGTTGGTTTGCAGGACCTTTCGACGGGTTTAAAAATTGGGCCGGCCATGCAGTTCGGTTGGGTGGTTGGCACGGGCTTAGAGGTGGCGGTTAGCCCCCAGTTAAGTTTTAAAGCAGAAGTTTTGCACATCGACTTAGGCAAGCAAAATTATTTGAATAATTTGGCGGTTGCTAGCGTGGCGGGTTACCAGGATGACGTGGCCCGCATCGGAATTAACTTTCATTTCTAAAAGTCATTTTGGGGCTTTTGATTTCCTCCACTCCTCACGGAGAAGCCCGAACACAATCTGATCAATGCGGCCGCTGCCATCAAACTTTCTGATTTCGCCGCGCAGCAAACCTTCGCGGCGCATGCCTAAGGCCCAACAGGCAGCAATGGCAGCGCTGTTATTGACCGCAACTTGCGCGCCAATTTTTTCGACACCGCGGCTATTAAACAAATGGTCGAAAGCACTTTTGGTAAATGCCATAAAATTTATGTTCGGGCCTTTTTCGCCGATAAACCCGCTGACGCGAGCGATTCTGTGATCGAGGTAAAGGTCGAGAATGAAAATGCCGATGAAATCAGGTTCTGGCAAATCGCGATAGATACCAAGAAGAAGTCTGGTGCGCTGATCATAGCTGGCTATGTTTGCGCTCAATTCAGCCAGTGAAAGTTTACGTGCGGGCATGTTTAATGCCGACATTAGCTCAGCGTTTTGTAGCCAACTTAGATACCTCTCATTCGCATCGCGTGGGTTCAATGATCTTGCAATATAGCCACAGTCACGCCATTGAATTTGGGGGCGGTTGGTGGAAACTGCTGGGCGGATCATTTTGAAGAACTTTCGATTTCGCTGATATTTGCATAGTGCTGCTTGCCTCTGCAAGTGAATGCAAACTGGTAAAGTTGCCTAGCTAGACTTTTCGGCAATATTGCGCGCACTGCCATTCAAATTGACTGTGAATTAGGAAACGCATATTTTCTTTATTGTAGAAATGCCCGAGCGTTGTTTTAGGCCGATATTTCGACATTTGACATCCGCGCCCACTTCCCTTATCACGCGGCCATCAGCAGGGCTTTTGCCCTGTTTTTCTTGCCTGTGTTCGTTCTTGGAATGAACTGTCAGCCAGACTATCGGCAGAGGAGGGTGGGTTTATACGCCAGCGTGAATATGGAAAAGCTGTTTGGCTTTTCTGTTGAATTTATGCGGCAACCGTAAAGGAATAGAAATATGTCAAAGCGTTTAAGCGCCAAGTATAAAATTGACCGCCGTATGGGCGAAAACATTTGGGGCCGCCCCAAGTCTCCTGTCAACAAGCGTGAATATGGCCCAGGTCAACACGGCCAACGCCGCAAGGGCAAGATTTCAGATTTCGGCACGCAGCTGCGCGCCAAACAAAAGTTGAAGTTCTATTATGGCAACATCAGCGAAAAGCAATTCCGTGCTTCTTACGCGATGGCTTTGCGCATGAAGGGCGATAGTTCTGAAAACCTGATCGGTTTGTTGGAACGCCGTTTGGATGCGGTTGTCTATCGCGCTAAATTTGCCATCACTGTGTTTGCGGCCCGCCAATTGGTAAGCCATGGCCATTTGAAGGTGAACGGCAAACGCGTTACAATCGCTTCGATCAAGTTGAAGGTTGGCGATGTGGTTGAACTTTCAGACAAAGCCAAAGAAATGGTTGTTGTGCAAGAAGCTTTGGCAACCGCAGAACGCGATGTGCCAGACTATGTTGAAACCAACGGCAAAAACACTGCGAAATTAACCCGCATTCCATCACTGGGCGATGTGCCTTATCCAGTGCAAATGCAGCCAGCCTTGGTTGTGGAATTCTATTCACGTTAATTTTTGTTGCGAATACAGAAAATTCAGGGCTTGCAGAAATGCAGGCCCTTTTTTTGGAGAGCACAATGACCAGCACCACTTCCCGGCTCAACGAACTTGAAATGCGCATGGCGCATCAAGACCGAACCATTGCTGACCTTAACGATGTGATCACCGCACAATGGAAAAAAATTGAGGCGCTGGAAAATCAGCTGCGGCGAATGGGTGAAGAGTTGCAATCACTTGAACCCAGCGACACTGCAACCAACCAAAAGCCGCCGCATTATTAAGGTTTTTTAGCCAGCCATATAGTTCGGGAACCATGCCTCGTGGGCTTGGCGAAGTTCACTGACAGCAATTTCGGTTTTGCCGATGGTGATAACGGCTTCGGCGGTGACGTTACCGATTTGTTGTACGAGCATTCCTGACTCTAAAATCTTCGCTGCTTGTTCTGGCCTCGCTGTGATCACATAGCGGGCTTGGTCTTCGGCAAACAGTGCCACAAAATCTAAATCATCCAAGGTTGCACCAAGCGCCGTTGGCAGGGCCATTTCGATGACTGC
>JAYUHQ010000046.1:0-17402 GCA_043766895.1 Aestuariivirga sp. | reverse complement strand
GCCTTTGTGAAAGAAACCAAGCCCACACTTGATGAGTGGATCTATGGCATAAACTTTCTAACCCGCACTGGCCACCTATCAACCGACTGGCGCCAAGAGTTTATTTTGCTGTCTGATGCGTTGGGCATTTCAATGTTGGTTGAAACGTTGAACAACGACAAAATGTCGGGTGAAACTGAATCAACCGTGCTGGGGCCATTCTATATTCCCAATGCGCCGCAATATCCCAATGGCGCAAACATTTGCCTTGATGGCAAAGGCGAGCCGGTTTTGGTGCGAGGCAAAGTGACGAATGCCAAAGGCAAAATCATTGCGGGCGCAAAGCTTGAGGTGTGGCAAACCAATGATGAAGGCTTTTATGATGTGCAGCAGAAAGGCATTCAGCCGGAAAATAATTTGCGTGGTATCTTCACATCAGACGAAAAGGGCCATTATCACTTCCGCACGGCTTACCCGCGCTATTATCCCATTCCCTATGATGGCACCGTGGGCGATATGTTAAAGGCACTTGACCGAAACCCCAACCGGCCGGCCCATTTGCATTTTATGATTTCAGCGCCAGGCTATGAAAAACTTGTGACTCATATTTTCACCCCCGATTGCCCTTGGTTGAAAGACGATGCGGTATTTGGCGTGAAGAAAAGTTTGATTGCTGATTTCAAAAAAACGGATGACGCCACACGCGCCGCTGAAATGGGGCTTCCCAATTCGTTTCGAGAAGTTACGTGGAATGTTGTGTTGAGCAAAGCGGCACACAAAAAATGACAGACAAACCGTGTATAATCTGCGTGGCCATCACCGGATCATTGCCCACCAAAGAGAATAATCCAGCTGTTCCCATCAGCATTGCCGAGCAGATTGAAAGCACCCGCGAAAGTTTCGAGGCAGGTGCATCCATCGTTCACGCTCATGTGCGCGATAATGAAGGCAAACCCACGTCTGATCCTGAACGCTTTGCAAGATTGAAGGAAGGCATAGAAAAGCATTGCTCCGGCATGATTGTGCAACTTTCAACGGGGGGCAGGTCAGGTGCTGGAAAAATTCGTGGCGGCATGTTGCCCCTGCGGCCAGATATGGCTTCGCTTTCAGTGGGCTCTAATAATTTCCCCACACGCGTTTATGAAAACCCACCAGATTTGGTGGATTGGCTGGCCTCTGAAATGTTGACCTACAATGTGAAGCCAGAAATTGAGGCCTTCGACCTTTCTCACATCGTGCAAGCCTGCGCGATGCAGAAAGATGGTCGCTTGAAGGGATCGCTTTATGTGCAATTTGTGATGGGTGTGAAAAACGCCATGCCTGCGGATGAGAGGATTTTTGATTTCTATATTGAAACACTCAAGCGCCTTTCTCCGGGGGCGCAATGGTGTGCGGCAGGCATTGGGCCAGCTCAGATCATCATCAACGAATGGGCCATCGCCAAAGGCGGCCACACGCGCACTGGCATGGAAGACAATGTGAAAATTGACCGCAACACGTTAGCACCATCCAACGCCAGCCTTGTTCGCCGCGCAGTTGAACTGTGCGAAAAATTTAATAGGCCTGTTGCAACATGGCAGCAGGCCCGCCAAATTTTGTCACTCAGTCCGTTTAGTGGTGCATAACCAACAACAGCAAAATAATAACAGGGATAGGTATACCTAAAAGCCAAAGCAAAATTCCGCGTCCCATGGTTCTCTCCATTTCAATGACTCGATCAATCAAACTCTAAAACTGAAAAAAAGTTCCCAACAAAAAAGGCGGCAAATTGCTTTGCCGCCTTCAAATTGCTTTGGCTAGTTTGCGCGGTTTACGGCAATAATCCGGCCCCGCCGCGTCACGGCAACATCCACCGTGCGGCCGCGTTTGCTGGCCAAGAAGTGGTATGGCGCAGGCGCACAGCTGAGTGTGCGCACATGGCGAAAGCCACTGGCACGAACAATGCTGCCCGCTTCACCGCAGCTTACGTAATAGCCATAGTGATGGCCACCGAGAAATATGCCAACGCCAATATTCACGCCCGAGTAACCAAAATTGTTATGGTCAAATCGGCGGTGGTGGCGATGTCTCATGTCGAAGTTTCCAGGTTGATTTTGTCCAACCTGATTGCCATCGTTAGTGTTGTGGCGATGGCGTTTTCGCCAATCCATGTTTCCAGTTTGGTTCTGGCCATCCTGATTTCCAGTCTGGGTTTGCCCGTTCTGGTTGCTCGGGGCAGGCGGTGTGGGTGTTACTTTTGGCGGTTGTGTGCCAACAGCTGGTGGTGGGCACACAGTGTTGGGTGGGCAAATGGCGGCTTGAGCCGAAGCTGATCCGGTGTTCATTAAGCCACCAACTGACAGCATAGCGCCCAGCGCCATCATGGTGAGTATATTAGATTTGGTCATCGTTTCATGTCCTTGTTAATGTGTGGAAAGTTAGTGTGTGGCAATAAAACGCGGTGGCCCATATGTGGTTCCCTCCCACCCCAGGCGGCACATATAAAAATTTGTAAGGCACAGTTTGAAACATTCCCCAAACATGTGGCAGCTTTGGGCAGGGGCCTAGAAACCCGGTTCATCCTGCGTTAACACTGGGCCAAATCGCTTGCACAACAAGAAACACAGGCACTGATATGCGCATTTCAGCGTTTGAGATTACCAGGTTCCAATTTGCGCGCGATCGCGTAATTGGTGATAGCCAAGTGCGCACTGATCAAGTCAATGTTGCCGCAGTGGAATTGATTGACGAGGCTGGCAACCGCGGCCTTGGCTTTGCCCAAACGTTGTTTCAGCCACTGCCAGCTGTTGATGAGATCATTCGCGTTTTCAACCAAGAAGTCTGGCCCGGCCTTGAAGGGCAAATGCCACTGGCCTTGGTGCACCGAGTCAATCGGCCACGCGGCGGCAACCAACGGGCGTTTACATTGCCGTTTCATGAAGCCGTGCAAGTTGCATTGTGGGATCTTGCGGCAAAGCAGGTCAATTTACCGTTGCATAAGCTTTTAGGTTCGCGCCGCGCCAAAGTGCGCGCTTACGCATCGGGATTGGATTATCATCTGAGTGATGCAGATTTCGTTGATCTTTTTGGACGTGCAGATTCCTTAGGTTACCAAGCTTTCAAAATAAAAGTTGGCAATCCTGATCTTGCTTGGGACATGCACCGGCTGGCCCTTGTGGCAAAAACAGTGCGCCCCGGCGCGCAGTTGATGATTGATGCCAATGAGGCTTGGGGTGTCAAAGAGGCGCTTGTAAAACTTGAAGCCATTCACCGCGCCGGGTTCAACTTGCTTTGGGCGGAAGATCCGATCTTGCGCCTAGATTTTGAAGGGCTGCGGCTGCTGCGCAACAGCACACCTTGGACAATGATTAATTCTGGCGAATATCTCGACGCAGCGGGCAAACGCGCGCTCATGCTGGCTGGCGGCACTGACATTCTCAACGTGCACGGGCAAGTCACTGATGTGATGCACATTGGGTGGCTGGCAGCCGAACTTGGCATTCCCGTTTCATTGGGCAACACCTTTCTTGAGGTGGGCGTGCACATGGCTTGCGCCTTGCCTGAGGTGGAGTGGCTTGAATATTCCTTCCAAAACTTTGACCACCTGGTTGAACAGCCCATAGAGATTAGTGACGGTTGGGCTTTCGCGCCAGATCGCCCCGGTCACGGATTGGTTCTCTCTCAGAATGCACGGCAAGCGTGGTCGCGCCCTCATGTGATTGCCGATGATAAGCTTGGCGTAGCGCCCGTAAACGTGCGCGTTTCAGATCTTCATAAACCCAAAAACTTAGGCGAATAACCTTGGGCATAGTCTTCAGCTTGTCTTGGCTGGCTTACTGACGAACGCATGATTTATAACTTGGGCACCAAACCATCCCATTGCATGGTTGAGCGAAGTAGCGTTGTCTTTGCTGATACAAGATGAACCGCGCACGCGGCTTCAGTTTTCGTCCAGCTTCTGCTTTTCAATGAATCGATATAGGAAATGTGTTCACGAATGGCAGCTTCGTTACGCTGGCGTTCATCCTGCTTGTTCCATTGGTAATGATAGTGAAAAACCATGCTGATAATGTCATAGAAATCAGTGATGAAACGATTGCTTGCCGCAGAGTTGATGAGCAAGTGAAAACGCCGATCCAGATCTGAGAAGTCTTGATAGCGCGTGCCAATGTCTTCGAGAAGTTGGATATGTTCTATGCGTATCTGTTCAAGGTGCTGCCATAGCGGTGATTTGTTGGGAAGCCTCACAAATGCGCGGGCAGAGCGAAACTCAAACATCTCTCGAATTTCAAAGAGCTCAAGGGCAAATTCATTGGTGAATCCTTTGAACAGCCAGCCAGCGTTGGGCCGCTTTTCAATTAATCCGAAACGCTGAAAACGATTGAGAAACTCCCGAATGCCGGTCGTGGCCACTTTAAACTTGCGGGCCAATTCAAGTTCATTGATCACAGTTCCGGGGCGCACGTTGCCACGCAGCATCCATTCCATGAACAATCGTTCAACCTGGTCGGACATTGCAACGGTTTCTGTTTTAGGAAATCTTTGCAGGGCACCTCTGGCCTTGCGGATGACGCGTTTGCGCCCATCGCCCTGCACCACGCCGCGCTGGTCCAATTCGGTGAGAACCTTGCGCACCGTCGTTCGGCTTACGTTTAATTGGTGGGCAAGTTCACTTTCTGCTGGCACCGGTTCGCCCCGGCCAAGCTTCGAAAGAACGTCCAACGCATCGTTATAGGCGCGCTTAAACACCGTGTCGGTTTTCATCTTAATTTTAATCCTTTTGTTTTTTAATCAGACTATTGCATTTTATTAGATAAAAAACAAATTGACATTCTATTCGCTGCGCGCATTTTATAGATAATAAACACATTAGAACACATGCCGGGTGGATCGAACCATATGTCGTTAGAAGGTAATAAATCCAATGTGGATGCCAACATGGCCGCACCATCTTCTAAATCGGCCTTGGTGCCGCTGGGATTAATGTTGCTCAACATCGGCCCTTTGCTGATACTTCTGGTGTTGATTGTTATCGTTGCACTTATTACGCCAAGCTTTCTGAAACCGATCAACATCGGCAACATTCTTGCCCAAACCGCAGTGATTGCCACTGTGGCCTTGGGCCAGCATTTGGTCATTCTAACGCGGGGCATTGATCTTTCGGTGGGTGCTAATCTTGCGCTGGCAACCGTCATTGGCGGGTTGGTTTTCCGTGTGGCAGATTCTTCTGTGTTGGTCATTATGGCCATGCTTGCGGCGGGCGCCACCGTGGGTTTGGTAAATGGGTTGTTTTACGTCTACGGCCGTCTTCCCCATGCCTTCATCATAACCCTCGCCACATTGAGCATTTGTCGCGGGTTGGCTTTAGAGCTAGCGGTGGGTCACACCACCATGCGCGGCATGCCAGAAGGGGTTGGCTATATTGGTGACATATCATTTCTCGGCATTCCGAATTCATTCTTTGTTGTTTTCCTTGTGGTGCTGTTGGCGCTTTTGCTGAGCAAGGGCATGGTGTGGGGCCGTTGGATTTACGCTGTGGGTGGCGATCCACAGGCGGCCCTCAGTGTGGGCATTCCGGTTAAAAAAGTGCTGCTATCGGTATACGTTCTTTCAGGGCTTTGCGCTGGCATCGGTGCTGTTCTGCTGGCGGGCCGCACCGGCGCAAGCTCACCGCTTTACGGAGACTTGCTGGAGCTTGACAGCATCGCAGCTGTTATTATTGGCGGCGCAAGTTTCCTCGGTGGCCGGGGCCATGTTGGCCACGCCTTGATCGGTGCTGTGATGATTGGGGTTATTCGCAATTCGCTTAATTTAAACAACGTTGATGTGTTCTTTCAAATGATTGCAATTGGCGTTGTTATTGTTATTGCGGTTGAAGCAGATGTGTTGCGCAGTTGGCTGGAATCAAAGTCACGCGTGATGCAAGCGACAGGGTCTTAAAACCATGTCCGCAACAGAACCCATTCTTGAAGTTCGCAATGCACAAAAACACTTTGGTGCCATTCACGCGCTAAGGGGTGTTAGCCTTAAGGCATTTCGCGGCGAAGTTCTGGCCTTGTTGGGCGATAATGGTGCGGGCAAATCCACTCTCATTCGCTGCATCAATGGTCTGCACGCGCTTGATGAAGGTGAAATTCTGCTCGAGAGCGCTCCCGTCAAATTCCGCTCGCCCTCAGATGCAAGAAGCGCTGGCATTGAAACTGTCTATCAGGATTTGGCGCTCTTTGATAATTTGACGCCTTCGCAGAATTTTTATTGTGGGCGCGAACTTGGTTATCCCAAGTGGCTGCCATTGCCGCTGCGCCTTCTTGATAGTCGGGCGATGGACCGGGAAGCGGCAACAGTTATTGACCGCCTGAAAGTGAAACTGCCGAAGTTTGATTCACCTGTGGCGCTGATGTCAGGTGGGCAAAGGCAGGCCATCGCGGTGGCGCGCGCCACCGTATTTGCCCGCAAAGTTGTGATCCTCGATGAGCCAACGGCGGCCTTGGGCGTGCGTGAATCGCGCAAGGTTTTGGATCTCATCAAGCAACTGCGCGCCGAGGGCAACGCCGTAATTCTGATCACCCACAACATGGAACATGTGGTTGAGCTTGCCGACCGTGCGGTTGTGCTGCGCCAAGGCAGTAAAATTGGTGAATTGAAACCAAGTCGGGCCAATAGGCAAGATTTGGTGTCGATGATTGTGGGGGCCGAAACATGAAGAATTCCGCATTGCCTGAAAGACAACGCGGAGGGAGCGATCGCCTCATGGTGAGCGATCAAACATGGAGGAAATAAGAAATGAAAATACTTAGGTTACTAAGTGGATTGGCATTTGCCCTGTTGATTGCAAATACCGCATCTGCTGCAGACAAAATCAAAATCGGGTTTATCACCAAGTTTCCGGTGCCCTATTTTGCCACAATGGAAGATGCCGCCAAGGCCTATGCCGCCAAAAATCCAAACATAGATTTGGTGGTGGGCCAAGGTAAATCTGCAACTGATATTGACGGTCAGATTGCCCTGATCGAATCGATGGTTACGCAAGGTGTTGCTGGCATAGCCATAACGCCAGTTGATCCAACGGTGTCCAAGGCCCTGGATAAGGCCGTTGCCGCGGGTGTGAAAGTTGTTCTGATGGATAACGACATTCCCGATTGGAAAGGCCGGACAGCGCTTGCCACAACCAACAACTTTGAAGCTGGCAAACTGGCTGGTCAATTTCTTAAAGGCAAGCTGAAGGCTGGCGATACCATGGGCATTCTTGAAGGTGTGCCCGGCGTTCCATCGCTGGATGCGCGTGTTAACGGCATGCTTGAAGGCTTAAAAGGTCTTGACGTTAAGATTGTAGGCCGTGGCACCACAAAGTGCACTGAAGAACTGGGCATCAGTGTGGCCGAAGACATTTTGACCAAGAACCCTGACATCACGTCGATCTATTCTGCCTGCGGCCCGCCAGCTGCTGGCGCTGCCCAAGCAATCAAGAAAGCTGGCAAAGCCGGATCGGTCATTCTGGTTGGTTTTGACTATTGCTGCGGCGAAAAAGAAGCGCTGACTGCTGGCATTGAAACCGCCACAGTCGCACAGTTCCCTGCAAAGATGGCAGAAATGGGCGTCGACGCATTGGTCAAATCTCTCAAAGGAGAAAAAGTGGATATCGCCATAGACTCTGGTGCGGCACTCGTGACCAAGGACAACATGGACAAAATCCAGTAAGTGCGACCATGTGGTGCGAAGATGGCTTCTCCTGGGCAATCTTCGCACCAGTCTTTATCTCAACCCATTGAATAGCGCGGCGGTCACCAACTTGAAAACTATCGAAGCCCTTGTGTGTGTCGAACCGGGCACATTGAAATTGCAAACCAAGGCCGCGCCCATTCGCGCCGAAGGTTTCGCCCTTGTGCGCCCAATTCGCGTTGGCATATGCGGCACCGACTATCACATCTTTGAAGGCAACCACCCGTTCTTGCACTATCCCCGCATTATGGGTCATGAGTTGGCCGTCGAAGTGTTAGAGGCTCCTGAAGGATCGGGGCTCAAATCCGGACAGGTTTATGCGGTAAACCCCTATCTATCCTGTGGTGAATGCATCACCTGTCGCGCTGGTAAACCCAATTGCTGCGTGAAGATTTCTGTGTTGGGCGTTCATCAAGATGGCGGCATGGCGGGCTTGTTGGCGCTTCCTGCGAAAAACCTGATAAGAGCAGAAGGGTTGACCGCCGACGAATGTGCGGCAGTTGAATTTCTGGCCATCGGTGCGCATGCGGTTCGGCGTGGCGGCGTGCGCCCCGGAGATAGGGCCTTGGTTGTTGGCACCGGACCCATAGGGCTTGGTGTTGCGCTTTTTGCGAAACTCTCAGGTGCCGACGTTGCCATTTATGATAGGGATGGCGAACGCGCCAAAGCCACCGCGACATTGCTCGGTGTTGATGCCATTGACGTGACGGACGATAATGTAGGCTCACTCAACGGATTTACAGGCGGTGATGGTTTCAGCATCGTTTTTGACGCCACCGGAAATGTGAAAGCCATGGAAAAAGGGTTTGACTATATAAGCGCAGGCGGCCGCTATGTGCTGGTGAGCGTTGTCAAAGACCCAGTGACGTTCATGGATCCTGACTTTCACCGCAAGGAGTTGACACTGTTCGGCAGCCGCAATGCCACGGCTGAAGATTTTGAACGCGTTATTGCTGCTATTCGCGCAAAGCAGGTTCCCATGGGCCAAATCATCACGCATCGCACGTCGCTCAGCGGGGCAATGCGCGATCTGCCAGCGTGGGCACGGCAGAAAACCGGCCTCATCAAAGCCGTCATTGAAATTGGCTAGCGCCAAATGAGCAAAAGGCTTTCGCTCAAAACGCTGGACCAGCCGCTAGGTTATGACCGCAGCCGTATAACGCCAGGAATTTTGCATCTGGGTATTGGCGCTTTTCACCGCGCCCACGTGGCTGAATATTTCGACTCCATTTTGGGCTTTGACCCCCAGTGGGGCATCATTGGCGCTTCGCTGCGCAGACCAGATACGCGCACAGCCCTCGCACCCCAAGATTTTCTTTACAGCCACATCGTGCGCAGTGGCCAAGGCACCAAAATCAAAGTGATCGGAAGCTTGCTTGACGTGCTTGATGCCCGCACCCAGCCCGATGCATTGATGGCCGCCATGGTTGACCCGCGTGTGCGCATTGTTTCACTGACAGTGACAGAAAAAGGCTATTGCCACGACCCAGCAACGGGAAAATTGGATCAACATCACCCCGATGTGCGCAATGATCTGGCAAATCCATATGCGCCAGTCAGCGTGCCGGGTCTGTTGGTGCGGGCGCTGGAACTGCGCAAAAACGCAGGAACTTTGCCCTTCACAATTTTATGTTGCGATAATTTGCCAGCCAATGGTGAAACAGTTGCCCGCATTGTGATCGAATTTGCTGCCTTTCGCAGCATTGGATTGGCGCATTTTATTTCACAAGAAGTTACGTTTCCTTCCACGATGGTAGACCGCATTGTGCCCGCAACAACCGATGAAGATAAGCACTTGGTGAAGGAAGCCACAGGCTTTGATGATGCCTGGCCCGTTGTAACCGAACCCTTCACGCAATGGGTGATCGAAGACAAATTTTGTGCTGGACGACCAGACTTTGAAAGGGTGGGAGTTCAACTTGCCTCAAATGTCAAACCTTACGAACATATGAAACTGCGGATGTTGAATGGCAGCCATTCAACACTGGCCTATCTCGGTTATCTTGGCGGTTATGAATACGTCAGCCAAGCCATCGCCGATCCTTCATTTTTCAAATTGATCCATGACCTGATGACCAATGAAGTGATGCCAACGCTATCGCCAGATGTGGGTGATCTTTCGAATTATCGTGACGCACTTCTCGCCCGCTTTGCTAATCCGGCACTTAAACATCGAACGTGGCAGATTGCCATGGATGGAAGTCAAAAACTGCCACAGCGACTTTTGGGCACCATCTGTGATCGCCTTGAAAAAGGGCTTGAGGTCAAACGCGCTTCACTGGGGGTTGCTGCATGGATGCGTTATGTAACCGGAAGGGATGAAAGCGGGGCTGATATTGATGTGAAAGATCCGTTTGCGGTCCGCCTCAGATCTATTGCCGATGCTGCCAAAGGCAATGTGCCCATCCTCGTTCGCGAGCTTTTGCAAATTAAGGAAATCTTTGGCGAAGATTTGCCCCACAACCCCACATTCAAGGCTGAAGTGACTGGACATTTAGCATCGCTGTTTGCGCGAGGCGCACGCGCAACGGTGCACGGCCTAACGATTTAACAACGGGAATCGAATGCAAGATCAAATTGCTGTGGGCAGTTTTTCCACAGGAACCAGCGCACCGGGATAACCGATCACAAGTCCTGCAATGTGATGAGCCCGCTTGGTTGCTTCTGCTGCTTCTCGGCCTTGGAGACGGGCCGCAAGATAAGTGCCATTGAAACTATCGCCAGCTCCGGTGGGGTCAATCGACTTTACGTCAGAGTTTGGGTGAACCTCGAAATATTGATCGCGTGTGGCCACAAGTGCGGCTTCTGCACCATTTTTAACAACAACCTCGCTGGCACCCAGCCCAAGATATCGCTGCGCCACCGCTTGCGGGCTTGCATCACCAAAGTGCATGTGTTCATCAGGAAAAGTGGGAAAGGCAAAGTCGGCAATGCTGGCAGCATTTTCAATCATTGCCTTCATCGCAGAAGCAGATTCCCAAAGTGCCGGCCGTTCGTTGGGGTCAAAAGCGATGGTTGCCCCTTGTGATTTGGCCCATATCACCGCTTCCAAAAGCCGGTCGCGGCCCGCCTGGTCAAGAATTGCAAGGGTGATGCCTGAAAAATAAATCAAAGCAGCGTCGCTGAGAGATTGGCGCAAAAACCTTGCGTCATCAGCGAGCTGTTTTGCAGCAGATTGGCCTCGCCAATAGGTGAAGTGTCTGTCGCCATCAGATTGTCGAATGATGTAAAGGCCTGGCCTTCCATTGCTCACTTGTTTGATGCATTCAGTTCCGATGTGATGGGCCTTAAAAAAGGCCAGCATTTGGGCTGAATAAAAATCATCACCAAGCGCTGTGACATAGTCAACCTGCCAGTCAGCGCCAAGGCTGGCCCGCAAATACCATGCTGTGTTGAACGTATCCCCCGCAAAAGCCAGTTGATAGTTGCCGGGCCCGTGCTCTGAAAACTCAATCATGCATTCACCGATGCATATAACGCGGTTCAATTTTTCCATGTCGCCGCTCTCATTCTTTTGAGGCGAGGATGATCACAAAGCTGGACCACTGCTGTCGCCTAAAATCATCTTCATGGGCCAAAGCTTCGAGAACACCGGGATCTTTTTTTCTGTGCCCTTTGCTTCGATCAGCAATAAGATGTGTTCGCCCAACCAACGGCCAAGCTGGACAAGAGGAACCTCAAACTGCGTGAGACTAGGCCGCAAAAACTCGCCGTTGGGGCTGGCATCAAAGCCTACAATTGAAATATCTTTTCCGGGTACAATTTTTGCATCTTGAAAAATATGATAGAGGCCGATGGCCATGATGTTATCCACCAAGACAACAGCTGTTGGTCTTTGTTCCATGGCCAGAAGGCGTTCGCCAACGCGATAGCCGCCAGACTCGGTCAGCGGCTCCTGAAGCACCAATTCATCGGGCAAGCTCAAACCTCTTTTTTCCAACGATGAACGGCAAGCGTCGACAAAAAGATAACCATAGTTGATGTCATTCGAAGCGGTAGCAATTGCAATGCGGCGGTGGCCCAGAAGGCACAGGTGATTGATTGCCTTTTCTGCCACCCCCTCAAAATCAAGATCCATCCACGAAAATATCTTGGAAGATTCGCTGCGCCCAAAGGCGATGAAAGGCATTTTGCGTTGAACCAGATAGTCAATGCGCTTGTCGGTGCGATACATCTGCGAAATTATTATGCCATCCACCAAGCGCCGCTCAGCAATGCGCCTGAGATAGGCGACTGGATCTTCATCGCTTGAACAAAAGTGCACCACAAAATCAAGCCCGCGGCTGGAAAGATAAGATTGCATGCCATCAAAGATCGACATGAAAAATGCTTCACCGCGGGTTTCGCGTTCACGGTTCGTAATAACCATGAACCCAACCAAACCGGTGTTGCCTTGGCGCAAACTGCGGCCAGACTGGTTTGGCGAATAGCCAAATTTTTTCGCGGCTTCGATGACGCGCTGGCGGGTTTTCGCGTTAACGTCAGCGCGGCCGTTCAGCGCCCGCGAAACGGTTCCGATCGAGATATTGAGGTGCTTGGCGAGATCGTGAATATTCAAAGAAAATGTCCGTCTATCGTCTTTGAGTGTCATACGAGCAAGAACAGATATTGACAATTCCTGAAATTTGCAAGAATATCGTAAACGTTTACGGAAAACGCACACTCGCGACGAAATAAAGAAGAGTGCTATCCGGAGGAGGATCGAGAATGCAGACGGCAGTTTTGGCTGGTTGCGGTGCGATGAGCACTGTCTGGCTTGATGCAATTCAAAAACTGCCAGAACTGAAGCTCGTTGGCTTGGTTGATGTTGACGTGGGGCGGGCCAAGGATTGTGCACAGCGCTTCCACTTGCACAATGTGGCTGTTGGTGCATCGCTAAAGGAAGTTCTCGTCGCCGAAAAACCAAACATCGTTTTTGATGTTGCCTTTCCGCAAGCCCGCCGAGACCTGGTGATGACGGCCTTTGAACATGGCTGTGATGTGTTAACGGAAAAGCCCTTGGCGACAAGCATGGACGATGCACGAGCCATCCTCGGCGCCGCTCAGGCCCATGACCGAATTCACGCTGTTGTACAAAACCGCCGATACCTTGCAAACATTCGCCGGATCCGAAGGTTTCTCGATTCAGCCGTTCTGGGAAAACCCACCAGCATTCATTGCGATTTTTATTTGGCCCCACATTTTGGCGGCTTTCGCGAAACCATGGATCACGTGCTTCTGGTTGATATGGCCATCCACACTTTTGATGCTGCCCGCTATCTGGTGAATGCAGCGCCCCAGTCGGTGTTTTGTGCAGAATGGGATCCGCCAAACTCTTGGTACAAAAATGGGTCTTCTGCCGTGGCGCTTTTCACTTTGGAAGGTGGAATTGTGTTCAACTATCGTGGCAGTTGGTGTGCTGATGGTGCCCGAACAAGTTGGGAGAGCAGCTGGCGCATCGTTTGCGAGCATGGAACCCTGATTTGGGATGGTTTTGACGAACTGTGGGCTGAAAGGGCAACACCGATCCGCGAAGGAATATTTGATGTGCCCGAGCGTGTGGCAATTCCGCCTCTGCATGATGACGATAAAATTGGTGGTCATTTGGGCGTGATTACAGACTTCCTCAACGCGCTTCGCACGCGAAGCCAGCCTGAAACAGCGGGAACCGATAACATCAAAAGCCTCGCCATGGTTTTTGCCGCCATTGAAAGCGCAACGTCTGGCGAGCGTGTGAAAGTCAGGATTTGAGATTGGCCATGAAACGCAATTTGAAAGACATTCGTATCGGCACAATGATCAAGGCCAATGCTTCAGACCCAGTGGCCTATGTGAAGCAGATTTTACCGTTGGGCTTTGAATCAATTCAACCTTTTTTCTGGCAGACCCTTGGCACAGTTGATCTTGAGCGGTTGGCCGGTGAACTGCGTGAAGCAATGGCAGGCCAAGATGTTGTGGTGGGTGCGCTCGCCATGTTTGGGAACCCACTGGAAACTGGCGAGATTGACCAGCTCACTCTGCGCGGTTGGGAGATGTTGATCGACAACGCCCACTTGTTTGGCACAGATCTTGTCAGCGGATTTACGGGGCGTGTGCGCGGCAGGCCGCTGGTCGAAAGCCTGCCGCGGTTCAAAGATGTTTGGGAACGCTTGGCCAAACGGGCCCAAGACAAAGGTGTTCGCATTGCATTTGAAAATTGCGCCATGGATGGAAATTGGGCCACGGGTGATTGGAACATTGCCCACAACCCCGATGCTTGGGAGCTGATGTTCAACGAAGTGCCAGCGGCCAATTTGGGATTGGAATGGGAGCCTTGTCACCAATTGGTCTATCTGATTGATCCGGTACCGCAGATCAGAAAATGGGCTGACCGCATATTTCATGTCCATGGCAAAGATGCCACCGTCCGATGGGATGTGATCAAGGAACATGGGATATTTGGAAAATATCCTTTCATGCAAATGCGCACCCCGGGTTTTGGTGAAACCGATTGGTCACGCGTTATCAGCGAACTTCGGCTGGCGGGATTTAAAGGCGCCATTGATATCGAGGGTTGGCATGATCCCGTCTACCGCGATGAATTGGAAATGACCGGACAAGTCCACGCCCTCAACTACCTCAAGCAATGCCGGGGAGGTTCTCAACCTATTGCCAACCCAGTTTAGACCTTCCGTCATATGTGGTCGGACAACAGAACATCGACGCAAAGTCGGGAAAAATTAAGAAACCAGAAAAGCCCGCGATTGGGCATCGGAGGAATGAAATGTTAAAGAGAAAGTTCTTGTTGGGCGCAACAATGCTTGCGCTCAGTGTCACAAGCATCGGTTCCGTTCAGGCTGCTGCCTTGCGCGATAAATGGTGCAAGGATGTTCATTTGCGCTTCTTCGTGGGTGGTGCCGAAGGTGATGCATTCGGTTCCATTGTTTACAATGGTGCCAAGCAGGCACAAAATGACACAGGTGCCCAGGTAGATTTTGTGTTCTCGGGCTGGGACTCAGAAAAGATGGTGCAGCAATTGCGTGAAGCCGTTGCATCAAAGCCAGCAGGTATTGCCATGATGGGGCATCCCGGAGATGATGCAATTATGCCTTTGGCCAAACAAGCATCAGAGGTCGGCATCAAAATGATGTACCAAAATGTGCCGGTGCCCACGGTGTCTGCGGCTTTTGGCGGTGGCTATGTTGGTGCCCAACAGGCCCCACAAGGCCATGCCTTGGGCGTTGAAGCGGTTCGCTTGGCTGGCTTGAAGAAAGGCGATACCGCCATCATGATTGGTCCATTCGATAACGTAAACCGTGGTGCGCGCGAGCTTGGCACGGTAACCGCGATGGAAGAAGCTGGCGTTAAAGTTGTGAAGATCAACTCAGCCACAGAATGGGCCAAAGATCCCAACTTGGCGTTGCCAATAATCACGGCTGCCATCTTGAACAACCCAGATGTTAAAGCCATCGGTTATCCCGGCGGCCAACTTCTCGGAAACGTGCCCACATACATGCAGGCGGCAAAAAAGAAGCCAGGTGAAATATTCAACTTCGGCTTTGATACAAGCCCACAAATCGTCGATGCATTTGACGGAAAATGGGTGCAGCTTACTGCTGACCAACAACCCTTCCTGCAAGGCTATTTGCCTATTCTCAGCCTGTGTTCGCAGATCGTTTATGGTCTTGGTGCCATGAACGTTGATACCGGTGCAGGTTTTGTGACGCCTGAAAATTATAAAGTTGTCGGTGACTTGGCCAAAGAAGGCCTTCGTTAACTGAGTCTGAGCGGGCCGCTGGTTTCCCGTGCTGGCGGTCCACCACTTAAAGGTGCCAAATGACTGAACGATTGATTGAGCTGCGCGAGATAAGAAAGTCTTATGGCAACGTCTACGCCTTGGGTGGGGTAAGTTTGCATGTGGACAAGGGTGAAGTGGTTGGCTTGCTGGGCGACAATGGCGCAGGCAAATCGACACTGATCAAAATTTTAGCGGGTGCTGTGAGGCCCACAGACGGTGAAATTCTCGTCCGCGGCAAGCCGGTCAGGGGATGGAATGCGGCCCGCTCGCGTGAGGCCGGCATTGAAACGGTTTTCCAAGACAGGGCGCTGGCGGTGCAACAATCCATCGTGCGCAATATTTTTATGGGCAACGAAACTGGCAATCGCTTGGGGTTTCTCAACTTGAAGCATGAAATCGCCGAAGCCAGCCGGTTGATGCGCGAGATTGGCTTTACGTCGAAAGTTTTCACACCCAATTCCATCGTTGGCCAACTTTCCGGAGGTGAAAGGCAAGGCGTTGCCATCGCCCGGGCTATTTATAAACAAGCAGATTTGATCATTCTTGATGAGCCAACAACCGCACTTTCCTTAACTGAAACTGCCAAAGTTTTTCATTTCGTGCGCCAAGTGCGCGCCAGTGGAAGATCAATCCTGTTCATCGGCCACAACATTCACCATGTTTACGACATTGCGGATCGCTTTGTAGTTTTAGACCGCGGCAAAGTTGCAAAACAGATATCTCGAGACAAAGTTAAATCAGCTGAGGACCTTATCCATTTTATGGAACAGATCGCCCATCCCGAACCTAAAAGCCAGCAATCACGTGAAACACTTCCAAACGATAAGAAAGAAATTGCGTAATGGAACAGATTTCACCAGAGCCATCGTCACCAAATACCGTATCAGCTGAAACGTGGAGCCACCCGCACGACCAGCCCTTGCGCCGCTTCTTGCTGACCAATCGGGCAGCTTTGGGTTCGCTCGCCGTTTTCTTGGCAATGCTGTTGATGTTCACAATTGCCAACCCTGTGGTGTTTACCAGTTGGACGCTTTATGCCTCAGTATTAACCACATTGCCTGTGGCCATATTCCTCACAGTGCCGTTGGTTTTCATTGTGACGGTGGGTGAAATAGACTTGTCTTTCCCTGCCACGATGGGATGTGCTGCATGGGCATTTGCACTTGTTGTTAAGGCTGGCTTTGACCCCATTCTGGGTTTTGCTGCGGCATTGGTTGTGGGCGCAATCTTGGGCTTGTTCGTGGGTGCCTTGGTTGTAAAGGGCAACTTGTCTTCGCTCATCGCCACATTGGGCATGAACTTTGTGCTGCGTGGCATCATCTTGATTTTCACCGAGGGCAAATCAATCTCGCTGCCAGCCCTGAGCGAGAGCTGGGTTTTCAAACTTTTTTCATCAGAAGTGTACGGCGTTCCCGTGCAGATCTATTGGGCCATCGCCTTCACGATTTTCTCAATGTTTCTTTATACGCGGCACCGGTTCGGGGTTCATATTCACATTGTGGGTGATAATCCCGATAGTGCTTCGCAAATGGGCATCAATGTTAATCGGGTGCGCATTGGGGCCTTCATTTTTGTGGGCATAGGTGCTGCCATCGCGGGCGTATTTTCCACCATGATCAATTTCACATGGTGGCCCACTTCGGGTGATGGCTACCTTCTGCCGGTTTTGGCTTCGGTCTTCGTCGGTGGCACACCAACGTGGGGCGGCATCGGAACGGTTCTTGGTGGTGCCATTGGTGCGCTTACTGTTTCATTCATCCAAACTGGCATCGTGGGTGCGGGGCTTAGTGGCTTTTATGTTCAGTTCTTCAATGGCCTGATCATCATTCTGTCATTGCTGGGGCATCGCTGGAATCAGATCAGATATCGCTGAGGCCTAGGCCCAATGCCCATTAGCACACCACTAAAAGGGGCGCTCTAATACCTATCATTTTCAAAGTGAAGATTGGCGCGCCCGAAAGGATTCGAA
>JAYUHQ010000045.1:0-6599 GCA_043766895.1 Aestuariivirga sp. | reverse complement strand
TAGAGGCCGTGCCGGGTGTGATTGACGTTCAAATTATGATTGAAAACAAAACAGCGATGGTGAGTTTTGACAACGAAAAATTGTCTATCGATGCATTGTTGCAGGCGGTTGGCAGCGTTGGCCATGCTGCGATTGCAGCACCAAAAAATTGATTAAACTTCATGAATCGTGGCTGAAGCCGCTTCAGCATTCATTCGACGCAGACTATATGAAGGCACTCAAGGCGTTTCTGCTTGCGGAACGCAATGCTGGCAAAGTGATTTATCCGCGGGCTGGTGAATGGTTTGCGGCTTTGGATTCAACGCCATTGCAAAAAACCCGTGTGGTGATTTTGGGCCAAGACCCCTATCATGGCGAGGGCCAAGCGCACGGGTTGTGTTTTTCGGTTCAACACGGTGTTAGGCCCCCACCATCTTTAATCAATATTTATAAGGAAATGAAAACCGATTTGGGCTTGGAACCACCCAACCACGGCAACCTGCAAAGCTGGGCAGAGCAGGGGGTTCTGTTGTTGAATTCCGTGTTGACCGTTGAAGCGGGAAAGGCCGCATCTCACCAAGGAAAAGGGTGGGAGCGTTTTACTGATGATGTTATCAAAATCGTAAATGCCAAGGCTGAACCTGTGGTTTTTATTCTGTGGGGCAACTATGCCCAAAAGAAAGCCAGCTTCGTCGATCGCGACCGCCACTTGGTGATTGCTTCGGCGCATCCTTCGCCATTGTCGGCGCATAATGGCTTCTTAGGCTCTAAACCGTTCTCACGAACAAACGCATTTTTGAAAGTTCACGGACAAACGGAAATCGATTGGCATTTAAAAAGCGAATAAAGGTTTGGATTTTCTGGCTGGCTTTGCCTAAAACCTATCTATGAGAAAAATTCGTTTCATTGCCATTCTTGTCGGCTTGTTTGTTTTAGGCGTTGCTGCCCGGGCCGAAGATCCGCCCACATTCGACACCGCTGCCCCGCAGGCGATTTTGATTGATGCCAAATCTGGCAACGTGTTTTTTGAAAAGGCAGCAGATATTGCAGTGCCACCCGCTTCAATGAGCAAATTGATGACGCAGACAATTGTGTTTGATATGCTCAAAAAAGGTGAATTGAAGCTCGATCAAGAGATGATCATCAGCCAAGATGCGTGGAAGCGCGGCGGGCAGGGAGCAGGTGGTTCAACCATGTATGCCAATGTTAACAGCCGCGTTTCGGTTGATAATTTGCTGCATGGTGCAATTATACAATCAGCCAATGATGCTTGCATTGCTTTGGCTGAAGGTATTGCCGGATCAGAAACCGCATTTGCCAACCGCATGGTGAACAAGGCCAAAGATTTGGGCTTGAAGAATTCCAGTTTCGCCAATGCCACAGGCCTGCCTGATCCGGGCCAGCGCATGAGCGTGCGCGACCTATCAATCTTGGCGCGTTATATCATTCAAAATCACCCTGATTATTTCAAAATTTATGGGCAGAGTGAGTTCACGTGGAATAAGATTACCCAACAAAATCGCAATCCACTTTTGAAAGATTATCCCGGCGCTGATGGCATGAAAACCGGATATACCAAAGAGGCCGGTTATGGTTTGGTGGGCACAGCTGTGCGCGATGGCAGACGGCTGATTATGGTGATCGCGGGGTTGGACTCGATCAACACTCGCAAAGCCGAAGCCCAAAAGCTTTTGGATTGGGGCTTTAGCCAGTTTAAGACGATCAGCGTTTATGAAGCCGGAGATGTGGTAACACGGGCGCGCGTGTGGGGCGGCGAAGAACGCTGGGTTAATCTAGTAACGCCTGATGCGTTTAAAATAGCTTTGGCACCTTTTGAACAAGACAAAGCAGAAATGAAGCTAAGTTATACCGGCCCGCTTATGGCTCCGGTGAAAGCGGGAACCCAAGTGGGAACATTGCGCATTTTGGTTGACGGAAAAGCGGTTGCTGATGCGCCGTTGAACGTGGCCGCTGATGTTGCAGCGACACAATCTATGTGGAAAAAGGCAACGGATTCGGCCTTGATCATGATGTTTGGTGGTTGATGTTTATTACCTTTGAAGGCGGCGAAGGCACGGGCAAATCAACCCAGGTTAAATTGCTGGCGGATCATCTGAGGGAAACTGGCGTTGATGTCGTGATCACGCGTGAGCCAGGGGGCACACCTTCTGCCGAAGCTTTGCGCAACCTGTTGGTCACTGGTGGTGTGAACAGCTGGTCGGCAGAGGCTGAAGCATTATTGAATTATGCAGCACGCGACAGTCATTTACGTGCCGTTATCCGTCCTGCTCTTGCCGCTGGCAAAACTGTAATCTGCGATCGGTTTATGGATTCAACTCGCGCCTATCAAGGATATGCTGGTGGATGTTCAATGGATTTGATCGACATTTTGGAAGCAAAAATTGTTGGCTCTACTAAGCCAAATTTGACGTTTGTTTTTGACCTTGACCCAATAATTGGTTTGAAGCGGGCCAAAGATCGTGGCGGTGAAAATGAAGATCGCTTTGAACGCAAAGGTTTGGCTTTTCATCAAAAATTGAGAGACGGGTTTCTTGCTATAGCTCAAGCCGATCCATATCGTTGTAAAATTATAGATGCTGCAAAAAACATCGCTGAGATTGATGCCGCAAATTGGAAACACCTTCGTGGCTGATGACCAGGAAGACCCGCGCGAAGTTTCTTGGCACCCACGATTTGCCGCGCGCGTCGTGGGGCATGACAGCGCGATGGCGCATTTTGAAAGGGCGTATTCTAGCGGCAGGCCACATCATGCTTGGTTGATCCACGGCCCTAAAGGTATTGGAAAAGCCACCATGGCCTATGCCTTGGCGCGGCAGATATTAGCGCAAGGCAATGCAGAGCAAACCCGGCGATGGATTGAAGCCAAGGCCCACCCTGATTTGTTTGTGCTTGAACGCCAGTTGAACGATTCTAAACCTCGCAAGTTGAAAGCTGAAATATCGGTTGATGATGCGCGAAGTCTTGCCAATTTTCTAGCGCGCACAGCCAGCGGCTGGCGCGTGGTTATTGTTGATGCCGCCGATGATTTGAACACAGAATCTGCTAATGCAATTCTTAAGGTGGTTGAAGAACCGCCCACTAAAGCATTGTTATTATTGCTTTCTAGCCAACCAGGGCGATTGCTTCGCACCTTGAAATCACGATGTTTAAAATTGGGGCTTGAACCACTTTCAAGCAAGCAGACTTACGAAATTGTCAACACGTTGGCACTTGAGCCAAAACCTGCGGCTGAAGAATTAGACCGCTCGGTTGAACAATCCCAAGGCAGTCCGGGCCAAGCGCTGGGTTTGCTTACCTCACAAGGTGCTAAAGCATTCGCGCGCTTTGCGGCGCTTAAAAATGCCAAGCCTTCTGATTATTTGGGCATTGCCAACGCACTTTCTGGCCGTGGCGTTGGCCCTGATGAATTTTCAATTTTTACGGCACTGTTGCTGGATTGGGTTGCAACGCAAGCTAAGGGCAGGGCCAGCGCCGCCTTGGCGCAAGCGCATTCGCAAATTTCTGAAGCTGCGCGTGTGGCCCTTGGATTTAATTTGGATCGCAAACAGGCGGTTATGTCTCAGTTGAAGCTGGTGAATGATGCCTTGAAGGCATCGTAAATTCGCGTCTATACCAAGCCCATGAGCAAACACCCTTTTTTGATTTCGACCGCGATTCCCTATGCCAATGGCGCCCCACACATTGGCCACGCCTATGAGCGCATTGCCACAGACGTGATGGCCCGGTTTGCAAGGCTTGATGGCCATGATGTGTTGTTCATTACTGGTATGGATGAACACGGCCAAAAGATGCAACAAACCGCAGCGCGCGAAGGTTTAACGCCGCAACAATTGGCTGATCGAACGGCGGCACTGTTTGAAACGATGGGCGATGAATTAAACGCCAAGGCTGATGACATTGTGCGCACCACTTCAGCGCGACACAAAGTATCTGTTCAAGAAATTTGGAAGCGTATGCAGGCCAATGGCGATATTTATTTATCGAAATATGCCGGTTGGTATTCCGTTCGTGATGAAGCTTATTATGATGAAGACGAAACGGAAGAACGTGAAGGGCGGAGATTTTCAATCAAAACATCCACTTTGGTGGAATGGGTTGAAGAGGAAAGCTATTTCTTTAAACTGTCTGCCTATCAGCAAAAGCTTCTGGATTATTTTTCTGCCCATCCTGATTTTGTTGTGCCCGATCAATATCGTGCTGAAATTTTGGCTTTCATCAATCGAGGTTTGCGTGATTTTTCAATTAGCCGAACCACTTTTGATTGGGGCATTCCGGTGCCGGGTGATCCAAAACACGTGATGTATGTTTGGGTAGACGCCTTAACCAATTATATTACAGCAACTGGGTTTCCTGATATGGCATCACCCCTTGCCAAATTTTGGCCAGCGTCTGCCCATGTGATTGGCAAAGACATCACCCGTTTTCATGCAATCTATTGGCCGGCGTTTTTAATGTCGGCCAAGTTGCCATTGCCCAAGCATATCGTTGTGCATGGCTTTTTGTTCAACAAGGGCGAAAAGATGTCTAAATCCACCGGCAACGTGGTGGGCCATAAGGATTTGATTGATCGCTATGGTTTGGATTCTGTGCGCTATTTCTTCATGCGTGAAGTGCCTTATGGCAATGATGGCAGCTTTACCCATGAAACCATTGTGGCTCGGATGAATGCTGATCTTTCGAATGATTTGGGCAATTTGGCGCAGCGGTCTCTGTCTATGATCAACAAAAATTGCAATGCGGTTGTGCCGGTGTGTGGGCCACTCTCGGAAAATGATAAAGCCATGTTGGCGCTGGCTGATGGCATGTTGGCCGATGTGCGGGCCCAGCACGATGGGTTCGCGATTTCTAAAGCCATGGACGTTATTTGGAAGGTTGTGGCCGAAGCGAACCGATATTTCGCTGGTGAAGCGCCTTGGGCATTAAAGAAAACAGATCCTGCCAAAATGGAAACGGTGCTTTATGTGACAGCTGAAACATTACGGATGATTGGTGTGTTGGTGCAACCTTATATTCCGCATTCTGCTGCAAAGCTTTTGGATGGGTTGGCCGTTAGCGTCGACAAGCGAACATTTGCCTCAATCGGGGAACGCTTGGTGCCTGGCACCCCATTGCCAGCCCCCACACCCATCTTTCCACGCTTTGTGGAAGAGGGGGAGGCAAAGCCACAATGAGTTTGATTGTCGATAGCCACTGCCACTTAGACTATGACGGCTTGGCAAACCACCTGCCCGAAGTTTTGGCGCGGTGTAAAGCAGCAGGCGTTGGTTTGGTTTTGTCGATCAGTTCACGAGTGAAAAACTTCCCCCAGCTTTTGGCTTTGGCTGAAGCGCATGACAACGTTTTCTGCACTGTTGGCACACATCCCCATAACGCGCATGAAGAACTTGATGTAACGGTTGCTGATCTGGCGGCGTTGACGCACCACCCAAAAGTGGTGGGTTTGGGCGAAGCTGGCCTTGATTATCACTATGATCTTTCTCCGCGAGACGCACAGATGACAGGCTTTCGCAACCACATTGCTGCTGCGCGTGAAACCGGGTTGCCATTGGTTATTCACACCCGCCAAGCAGAAGACGACACCGCCCGCGTTTTGGAAGAAGAAATGACGCGCGGGCCTTTCAAAGCGGTTCTTCATTGTTTTACATCGCAACAGTGGTTGGCAGAGCGCGGCGTAGAGTTAGGGCTTTATGTTTCTTTCTCTGGCATTTTGACGTATAAAAATGCGGAAGATTTGCGAACAACGGCTAAGGTATTACCGCTTGACCGATTGCTGGTAGAAACAGATGCACCATTCTTGGCGCCTGTGCCGCATCGTGGAAAAGACAATGAACCTTCATTTGTGGTGAATACACTTGAACAGCTGGCTGGCGTGCGAGGCGTTTCGCGTGATGCCATGGCTAGAATTACGTCCGACAATTTCTTTAGGTTATTTAACAAAGTGCCAAAGCCGCCAGCTTTTGAGGCATTCGCGTGACCCTGAAATTAACCATACTGGGGTGCGGTTCGTCTGCCGGGGTTCCACGCATTGGTGGTGATTGGGGCAAGTGTGATCCATCAAATCCGAAAAACCGACGGTTGCGGTGTTCGGTGTTGGTGGAACAATCGAACGCAGTTGGCACCACACGATTGCTGGTTGATACTTCGCCAGATTTGCGTGAGCAAATGCTCGCTGCACAAGTGTCAGCCATCGATGCTGTTTGGTATACGCATGAACATGCAGATCACACCCATGGTATTGATGAGTTGCGGGCGTTTTTTCTTATTCAGAGAAAGCGAGTGGCCGTTCACGCGGATGGTGCCACGTCTGCCATGTTGCGCAATCGCTTTGCCTATTGTTTTGCGAATAACGAAGGCTATCCGGCAATGGCGGAACTTGGGCCGATGGTGGCTGGCGAAACTTTGAAAGTGAGTGGAGCAGGGCCTGATATTGTGGGCCTGCCCTTTGAAGTTCAACATGGCAATATCAATGCGCTGGGCTTTCGGTTTGGCACGTTGGCTTATCTGCCTGATGTGAATGGATTGCCAATAGCCGCCAAGGCCGCAATTTCTGGCCTTGATGTGTTGGTGATCGATGCCTTGCGTTATGCCAAACATCAAAG
>JAYUHQ010000044.1:0-6653 GCA_043766895.1 Aestuariivirga sp. | reverse complement strand
GACGATATTTTTTCGACCCCTGTCTGGCAAGGTGTGCCAGCCCCTCTATTTTCCAAAGTAATAGGCACTGACCAGAAGTATGATCTCAGCATTGTTGGCGCTGGGATATTGGGCCTGGTCACTGCTTTGTTTGCCGCCCGCTCGGGTGTTTCCGTTTGCGTGCTTGATTCAGGTTTGGTGGGCGGTGGAGCTTCTGGCTTGAACGGTGGGCAAGTTATTCCGGGCCTGAAATATGATCCTGAAGATATAATAAAACAGCTAGGGGTGGAACGGGGCGAAAGATTGGCGAGTTTTGTTGGTGCCGCTTCAGACCGGGTGTTTTCATTGATCAAAGATGAAAAACTCCATGTATCCCAAAGTCGGACAGGTTGGATCCAGGCTTCGCTTACGATGGAGGCCCTAGAGACTGCAGCAGGCCGTGTAACCCAGTGGCAAAGCCGTGGCGCAGACGTTGCGTTGCTCGATAAAGTTCAAATTCAGGCGCTCACTGGTGCGCAAGGATATGCAGGTGGTTGGATTGATCGGCGCGCCGGGGTGATTGATCCATTGGCCTATGTTCGAGAGCTGGCCAGGATTGCGGTAAATTCGGGCGTTCATATTTTTGAAGAAAACAAAGTATCCCGTATAGTTTCCAATGGCTCGAGCTGGGAATTGGAAACTTCGGCAGCAATTGTAAAAGCCAAGAAAGTTTTGCTGGCCACCAATGCCTATTGTGATGAATTGTTGCCGCAACTAAAGCGCTCGCTTGTACCAGTTCATTCATTCCAGATTGCCACGGCACCCCTGCCCGAAATGCTGGGCGCTGCTATTTTACCAGGTGGCCAGGCGGTTTCTGATTCAAGGCGTGTGCTTGCCTATTATCGCCGCAGCCCTGATGGACGCTTCGTCTTGGGCGGGCGTGGTAGGATGAGTGAGCCAAATGGCGCCGATGATTGGAACCATCTCGCACGAACAATGGTGAGGTTGTTTCCTCAGTTAGCGGGCATAAAAATTGAAAAGCGGTGGTTTGGCAGGGTTGCCCTCACACCCGATCATTGGCCGCATCTTCATCAACCTGAAAGCGGATTGTGGGCATTTGTTGGTTGCCAGGGTCGCGGTGTAGCGCTGATGACTGCAATGGGCCAGTCACTTGGGCGCTTTTTTGCGGATGGCGATCAAGGCCCCCTGCCCTTCCCTGTTACACCCATTCAACCAATTGCTTTTCACAGCATGCACAAAATTGCCGTTGCAGCCACCATCGGTATCTATCGCACATTGGATGCCTTTAACTTATGAAATGCTCCTAGCTACGCGCAACTTTTGCACTGCGCTGCAAAATCAATTGAGCAACGACCAAAAGCAAAAGCGATGTCAGCAAAACCACGGTTCCCAGCGCGTTTATCTCTGGAGTAACGCCACGGCGGATCGAAGAAAAAACATAAATTGGCAATGTTACATTCGGCCCAGACACAAAAAATGTGATGATGAAATCTTCAAACGAAAACGTGAACGACAGAAGAAAACCCGCCAGAATTGAGGGCATCAGCAAAGGCAGCACAACTTGCCGGAATGTGCCCCAAGGACTTGCATATAAATCTTCTGACGCTTCCACCAAGCGCCTGTCCATGCCTGTCAGCCTTGCCCGAACCAACATGCAAACCACCGCCAAGTTAAAAAGAACATGTGCAGCTATCACTGTCCACACACCCATTTCAATTTTAAATCCCCAGAGCGACTCAAAGAGTGGGTTCACAAAGTTGAACAGGGTTACAAATGCAATCAACGTTGAAATACCGATCACGATACCTGGCACCATGATTGCGATATATAAAAGCGCATCAAACAAGGTGCGCATTTTACCTGTCACGCGTTCCAAGCCCAAAGCCGTAATCGTGCCAATGATGCAAGACAAGAACGCGGTTGCAAAAGCGATGGTGAGGCTGGTTTGGAGTGCTCTCAATATCAGTGGATTGGAGAATGCCTTGGCATACCATTGCAATGAGAAGCCCTGCCACGCCATGGCATATTTTCCAGCGTTGAATGAAAATCCAACGATCAGCGCAATTGGGCCATAAAGAAAAACATAGATCAGGGCAGCATAGATGCGCATTGGTTTATATCATCGCCACACGACGATTGTCAGTTTTGCCCAGCACAAAGCGCATATAAAAATACATTGTGACAAACATGATGACAACAAGGGCAATAGAAACGGCGGCACCGAATGGCCAGTTACGTGATTGTAAAAACAGATCTACCAAAGCGTTGCCAACGAAATAAACTTTTCCGCCCCCGAGAAACTGGGGCAAGATATAATCGCCCATCAATAGGATGAACACCAGCATCGATCCTGTGGCTACGCCTGGCAGTGATAAAGGCAGAGTAATTTGAAAAAAGCTTCTGATCGGACTGGCGCCAAGGTCAGTTGACGCTTCAAGCAGCCGTTTGTCGAGCTTTTCCAAACTTACGTAAATCGGCGGCACCATAAGCGGCAGAAATCCATAAACCGCACCGATCAGAACAGCCCAAGGCGTGTTGATAATACGCACATCGGAAAACCCTATCCATGCCAACCAGCTTGGAATGCCTTGTGCCCCGAGGATCATGATCCATGCATAATAACGCAGCAACTGGCTTGTCCAAAACGGCGCCATGACAAGCACCAACATCATAATTCGCCATTTGGCCGACGTTTTTACAGCAAGAAAATAGGCCATCGGATAAGCGAAGATCACAGTGAGAAATGTTGCAAATGGGGCAAGGGTCAATGTGTTGATAAACGCCTGGCTGCGCGATGGAAGGTTTAGGTAGTTATTCAAAGTAAACGCAGCGGCATAGCCACCTTCGGGTGCGCGATTTCCGAAGGAATAGATCATCATCACAATAAGCGGCAAAACTAAAAGAAAAAACATAAGCACTCCCGCTGGCACAAGCAGCAGAGTCGTAATCAGGCGGGAGTGCTTCATTTCGTTCAATTCAATCAAGCCGCTTTGAAGCGTGCCATGATCTCGGCGCGCGCGGGGCTGGTCAGTGTGGCAGCGGCACCAAATTCCAATGGCGAAAGCAATTCTTTTGCAGGATAAATAATCGGATTCTCCAGCAAAGTTTTCGGCAAGAGTGCGTTGGTACGCGAGTCGGTTGATGGGGCACCATGAGCCAAAATTTCTTTGGCGTTGATATCTGGTGTCAGGATATAATCCAAAAACGCATACGCTGCATCTGGGTTTGGAGCGCCTTTTGGAATGGCGTAATGATCCACCCAAATTTCGCCGCCTTCTTTGCCAAGTACATAGTTCATTTCGGGCAAGTCCCGCTTTAATTGTGCGCCGTCATTTGTCCAGCACATTGCCATCAATGCATCGCCATTGCGCATCGAGGGTTGATAGTCGGAATTGATACCAAACAAATGTGGTTTGCAGGCCAACAGCAGTTTTTCAGCAGCCGCCATTTCCTTTTCATCGAGTGAGTTAAATGAATAGCCAAAATATTTCAGCGCATTACCGATCGTCGTAAGCTGATAGTCATGCACCATGGCCTTGCCCGTGAGTGGCCCTTGAATAAGGTCCCAAAACTCTTTCCAGCTTACAGGATTTTGCTGGGCCTTTTTGGAATTGACAACGAAGCCCGTGGTTCCCCAATCTTTTGGCACAGCGTATGTCACACCATCAATTGTGCCGGGACCAAGAAATTGGGGGTCTTGTGTATTAGCCGTATAATTTGGTATCTTCGCCAAATCCAAAGGCACAATCAAATCAAGTTTCTTGTAAGTTGAGATGGTGTAATTTGTTGGCACGAATATATCCCAACCCGTCGATCCTGCCTGCAACTTGGCAAGCATCTCTTCATTGGATCCGAAAATCGAAACGTTGATAGCAACACCGGTTTTCTTCGTGAAATTATCAAGGTTTTCTTGTGAGAAATAATTGGGCCACGTGGTAAAATTCAACGTGCCAGAAACAGCAGCTTGGGCTTTTCGCGGCTGCAAACCTGGAACTGCTGTGCTCAATACAGCCGTGGCCAAGCCCAATCCCGTTACACCAAAAAAATGCCGACGCGTTACCGAACCCTTTTGATAGCGTCGCAGTTCTTGCATAAATTTTTGTGGTGTTATGCTTCCCTGATCTTTATTCATCTTATTCTCCTTGGTTTAAAGTTTAAGTTGCAGCAAGCAAAAGTGCAGACTCTTTTCTCCAGCCTGCACAGGCCAGGTCGCCAATTTCAAAAACGCCATTTGTCTGTTCAGATTTGCGTGAAGAAATCACCATAAATTCGCCAAGCGTTTCATGCGCCACGCGATATTCAATATGCTCGCCCAGAAATATGCGGTTAAGAACCTTGACATTTATAGTGGTGACAAGCCCCAGTGGCAGGGCTTTTTCAGATAATGCGATTTCAACAAATTCGGGCCTGACGCTCAATACAGTGTCTTTGTCTGGCCCGGCAAAGAAATTGGACTTGCCCACGAAGTCTGCGACGTAACGGCTGCTCGGCCTGTCATAAAGTTCGCGTGGAGATCCTGTTTGCACAATTCTGCCCTCACGCATGACACAGACCCGGTCAGACATTGAAAGCGCTTCTTCTTGATCATGCGTTACCAACAAGAATGTGATACCCACATCGCGCTGAAGATTTTGCAATTCAATTTGCATTTCGCGGCGCAATTTGCGGTCAAGCGCCGCGAGAGGTTCGTCCAGCAGCAACACTGCAGGCCGATTAATCAGCGCCCTCGCCAGCGCCACACGTTGCTGTTGCCCACCAGAAAGCTCGTAGGTCCGCCGCCTGCCATATCCTTCAAGACGCACCATCTCCAATGCTTCACTTACAGCAGCAGCCAATGCCTTCTTATCGGGTTTGGGGCTCCGCTGGCGCAAGCCATAAGACACATTATCTTCCACCGAAAGATGCGGAAAAAGCGCATAATGTTGGAATACCATATTCACAGGGCGCTTGAACGCAGGCACGCCTGTCATATTCTCACCGCGAATAAAAACGTGGCCTTTTGTTGGTTGCTCAAAACCTGCCATCAGACGCAAGCTTGTTGTTTTGCCACAGCCGGAAGGACCCAGAATTGACAAAAACTCGCCAAGTTTCACTGCGATATTGTTTTCGACAACAGCAGTCACATCGCCAAAACGTTTGGTGACACCTTTGAATTCAATGACAGGTGTTTCCACGCATAAACCTTATATCATGAGATTTCGGACAGGCACTATTGGTTAATATTGATCGGAAGTCCCTTGGTTAGCAAGGCCATTTATGGATTTTTGCTGGTTCCACAAACGTTAAAAATTTACATGAATTTACTGCTCTGGTTTGCTGGGATACTTATTTGAAATTGAACGGCCTGCCGCTTTCACGTATAATTTCAAAATTGAAAACGAGCGGCACAACCGCGAAAGATGTTTTACTTGTTGGGGGCGGCCCTGCACTGCTCACAAGGTACTCAGCAGAATCATTTGCAAGACTGTAGATTATCTCGACGGCTTCGGTTCGTTTCCCTCCAAGGGGCGTGCATTCTTTATGTGCGAACCGCCAGCAATCGCAAGCCCGAGCTCGATGGCAAATTATTGGCCAGATTGGCAGCAGAAGTCTGTATTGCAATTTCCATTGAATTCAAAGGATGTTTCTTGTGGTTGACACTCCAGAAATGAAGCCGAACTTCTAACCCTTCCGTTCTTGTAAAATATTGCCGCCGTCGACTGTAGATATATACGATCTTGCGAGACATCTTTTTTCATGACCCTATTAGGGCAGGAGGAGGATCTCAATGAACCAGAAAGAACGCGATATTCAGCGCAAATTGCGCATTCTCAAACATGCCGAAGAGACAGGGCACGCTGCCAGGACCTGCCGGTACTTTGGCGTTGCAAGGGCCAGCTTCTATCGCTGGAAAGCTTTATATAAACAGGAAGGCGAAGCAGGCCTGATCAACAAGAAGCCAATTCCCAAGAACCCGGTCAATCGAACACCGCCTGCTATCGTCGAGAAAGTTCTGTATCTGCGCCAAACTTACCATCTCGGACCTATTCGCATCGTCTGGTATCTCGCCCGCTATCATGACATCAAGATATCTGGCGCAGGTGTTTATCGTATCCTCAAACGCAATGGGGTAAGCCAGTTGCCACGGGGAACCAGGCTGCGCAAAGTCCACACCATCACATATCAGAAGCAGGTTCCCGGTAACCAGATCCAAGTCGATGTTAAGTTCCTGACATTCAAAGGCAAAGACGACAAGCCGATCAAGCGCTATCAATACACTGCTATTGACGATGCGACCCGCGTCAGAGCCCTCAAAATCTATGAGCGTCACAATCAGGTTGGACTTGTCCCCAATTAGTTCCGCATCCTGTTCTCATTCATGCTGATAATCGTTCAAACTTGACGGGTGATGTGCCTCCTATGGCTGAGTGTTTGCGTCGGGTGTTGTAGAAGCCGTTGATGTATTGAAAGAGGGCATTGCTGACTTGGCTGCGGGTGGCCCAAGTGTGCCGCCAGACCAGTTCGGCCTTGAGGGTTTTGAAGAAGGTCTCGACGGCAGCATTATCATAGCAATTGCCTCTGCCACTCATCGATACTTTGAAGCCCAAGTCACGCAACCGCTTTTGATAATCGTGGGAGCAATATTGGCTGCCCCGATCTGTGTGGTGAATGCAGCCTTGTGGCGGGTTTCGAAG
>JAYUHQ010000043.1:0-6656 GCA_043766895.1 Aestuariivirga sp. | reverse complement strand
CATGAGCGCAAAATGCGCATGTGGAACGCGCTTTTGAACATTGGTTTTAAAGAAATTGAAATTGGCTTTCCCAGCGCCTCCCAGACAGATTTTGATTTCTGCCGCCATTTGATCGATAACAATTTAATTCCGGATGACGTGACCATTCAGGTTTTGGTGCAATGCCGAGAAGATTTAATCCGCCGCACATTTGAAGGCATTCAAGGCGCCAAACACGCCATTGTGCATTTTTATAATTCAACATCCGAACTTCAACGCCGCGTGGTGTTTCAAAAAGATCGGGCAGGGGTTCGCGATATTGCTGTCAACGCTGCAAAGTTAGTGCGCAGCATGACAGATGCAAGCGGCATGAAAGAAGCCATTCGCTTTCAATATTCGCCCGAAAGTTTCATGGGCACTGAATTGGATTATGCCCAGGAAATTTGTGAAGCGGTGATGGATGTGATTGAGCCCACAGCGCAAAACCCCTTAATTCTTAATTTGCCGTTTACGGTGGAGGCTGCAACGCCCAACATCCACGCCGACCAGATTGAATGGTGCGTGCGCCATTTCAAAAATCGTGACAGCATTATTTATTCCCTTCATGCGCATAATGATCGCGGCTGTGCAGTGGCCGCAACGGAGTTGGGCCTGATGGCAGGTGCAGACCGCGTTGAAGGCACATTGTTCGGCAATGGCGAGCGCACCGGCAATGTTGATATCATCACCCTTGCTATGAACATGTTCAGCCAAGGCATTGATCCACAACTGGATATTTCCAACGTGAATGACTTGGTGCGCATGGCTGAATATTGCAACCAGTTGCCCATTCACCCGCGCCACCCTTATGCGGGCGAATTGGTGTTCACCGCATTTTCAGGCAGCCACCAAGACGCCATCAACAAAGGCTTCAAAGCCATGAAGGCGAGCAATCAGCCCTTATGGGAAGTGCCTTATCTGCCGATTGACCCGATGGATTTGGGACGCAGCTATGAAGCCGTGGTGCGCATCAACAGCCAATCGGGCAAGGGCGGCATTGCCTATGTGATGGAAACGGAACATGGCATTGATTTGCCACGGCGCTTGCAAATTGAGTTTTCAAAAGTGGTGCAAACGATCGCTGATGGCGAAGGTGTTGAGGTTGAAGCATCACGCCTCTGGGCGGCGTTCGAGTCCGAATATCTCGAAGGCAACGGCAAATATAAGTTCATCGAACACCATGCAACATCCGACCATGGTGACCAGCCGATCACCGCAAAAGTGATGGTGGATGGCAGGCCCAAAACCATTCAGGGCCACGGCAACGGCCCCGTTGATGGTTTTGTGGATGCCATTAAAAAAGACAGCGGCATAGGTTTTGACGTGGCCGATTATCGTGAACACGCCATGGGCCATGGCGCCAACGCGGCAGCGGTGGCCTATATGGAATTGCGGCTGGCTGATGGCACATCACTTTTTGGCGTGGGCATTGACAAAAACATCGTGGTGGCATCGCTTAAAGCAGTGGTGAGCGGCGTGAACCGGGCAGGCAAGAGGGTGTAAACATGATGATCAGGCGGCGCAGTTTTCTTGCTTCAGCTTTGGCTTTTGCACTCAGCCCGCCTGCTTATGCCTTGGCCGCCGCGCGGCATGATTGGGTGGTGGGCCATATTCCTGACAAGCCATTTGATATTGATCTGTTGAATATGGAAAACGTTGCGCCAGAATATCAGCGCCAAGTGGTGCCCTTCACGGGGCCAGAGCCTGCGGGCACTTTGGTGGTGGATGCTGCCAAGCGCCATATTTATTTCGTGTTGCTCAACGGAACGGCGGTTCGTTATAGAACGGCCGTGGGCCGCCAAGGGGCCAGCTGGCATGGAACCGCCATTGTGGGCCGCAAAGCCAAATGGCCAACCTGGACACCCACCGCCAACATGCGCAAGCGAGACCCCAAATTGCCCGTGAGCATGAAAGGCGGCCCAAAAAACCCGCTGGGTGCGCGCGCACTGTATTTGTTTAAAGATGGCAAAGACACGATGTACCGCATCCACGGCACGAACGACCCTTCCAGCATCGGAAAATCCGCCTCATCAGGCTGTATCCGCATGTTCAACGAACACATCTTCGAACTCTTCGCCGAAGTGCCGGTGGGGACGCGGGTTGTGGTGAGGTGAGGGAGGTGAATTTCCTCTGCCCAGCAGGGAAATGGTTGACACCCGTCTTGCGATACTTGTTGTCGTAGCGGGATGGGAGTTTAACCTTTGCTGGGCCAGACAACAATTATTGTGCCATCACCACAATTCTGTAATTCTGGCTATGTCGCTTGGCACTTCTTAAGGAGTGCTTTTGCTTTTTCTTTATCGTCTGTTGACTTGAAATAGAGTCGGCCACTTTTCTCACCAAGTGACTTTACTATATTACTAACCTCCCCGAGTGATTGAGCCTCACCATCTTTTTTGATTAGGATGTTTTTGAGGAAATTCTTTTCCATCACCGCATATTGCTTGTAAGTTTTTCCATTAATTACGTCCGATACAAAATCAATTTTCTCAGTCTTCAAAGCATCCACGAATTTTCTTGCAAGACTTTGTTTTATGGCTCCGGTGTTCGAAGCAGGAAGTTCTATACACTTGTACAGGTCCCTTGAAAAATATCGCTTTGCGAGAGCGGTGGACGTACCAAAATCTCCTTCTGCAATGGAATGAAGTGCGTGGATAATTGAAGTATCATCAAGCTGAAGATATTGGTCGAGACCACGACGTTTATCATTCAGGAAATATTGAAATATGCTCTGATTTTTTGCTAAAGAAGAACCACTATTTGATTTAATAAATTCCTGAAAACAATCTCGAACTATGTGTTGAACAGCTCGAGTTGTTTTGTGGAAATATACTTCTTTGTACATTTTCATATACGAGATAACGAACTCTTCGGCGGACCCAATTCCTTTTTCCAGAACAACAAATGAAAATTCTGATTGGCCACCAAAAGGATCAATTGATACTTCCTCGATTCGCAAACTGTCAAAGAGCCAAGCCAGATCAATCGCAGATGATTGGATGCCTGTGTGGTAACGATCGCGGGCAAGAAAGTCCAACCTGTCACAATCCATTTGGCTTGAAATTATTGTTGTGTAGGGGGAGTAACCTGGTTCATCGGTAAAGAATTTAGTAACCTCGTCGAATACCCCGTATTCAATCAAGATGTCCCTTATTTCAGTCGATTCTATTATCTTCCGAGTTATATTTTCATGGGCCTCCTCAATTCCCAGACTCGTGGAAATTTCTTCGAACACGTGAGAATAAGGACCGTGTCCAATATCGTGGAGCAATGCGGCGGCAATTGTAGCTTTTCGCATTTTTTCGTGATTTTTGGTGCCTTTAAATATTTCGGCTTTCTCGAACGCATCTAGCATTCGCCGAGCCATCTGCATTGCACCAAGGACATGTGCAAAACGAGTATGTGTGGCACCCGGATATACGAACTCTGAAAAACCTAGCTGCTTTATCCGGCGGAGCCTTTGAACAGGAAAGGTGCCCATCAATCGCCACAATAACTTATCTTCTTCTCGGCCAGAAAAGAAACTGATCAAGTTGTGAATTGGATCCCGTATTCGCTGGTCCCGCGAAAGCTCCAACTCGGCGGCCATAACTAGATGACAGCCTCAATCTCTCTAATAATCTTAAATGATCGATCTACAACCTCAGGAACTGATTTAGTCGGCTTCAGTTGCTTAGTTTTTTGCTCGGCGTCTTTTTCGTCGCAACCAGACTTCAAGAAAAATTGGATAGTTGCAGCAACTTCGAGATCAATGTTCGAATAAGCGTCAAGCATTTTCAAAATCTTTGTGTAGCGCGACTCCAACTTTGGCGTGCCAGCTTCATCCGAAACATCATAAACTGTAGTGAACATTTTCAACTTGCCAATTTGCTCTTCGGATTCCCTCAGCAATCCAAACATAGAAAGCTGCTCAGCCGCGCTAGCAATTTCTCTGCTATAGGGTCCAAAATCCCAAATTCTAAAGTCTGCGTCACATTTTGCACCAATAGATTTCAAGAGGTATGCAAATTTTTGCAGTCGCTTTTTCCCTCTTACGCGATGATCAGGCGAACTCGAAACAATTGCCAAAACGAACTCAGATGCGTCAAATTGATTTTTCAAGACTTTCCCCAGTTCCAGATTCGCTTAGGAACGTTATGGGAACATCTATTAAGCTTTCGTTTATAAAGTCAAGGATTCTTTGTGTTTCGCGTGATGACATTTTTGGTCACCATCAACTAGTACAGAACTAAGCCAGCGCAATAAAATCAAAATCGCCGTGCCCCTGTACTTAACTTTAAAAATCCAGTCCTCTCCACGCAAGCGAATTAGAGAGGAAGTTTAGGCGCAATTAGTTATACTTGTTTCACATTTGCCAACTTCCTGAACCCCATCTGAACATCGGCCTCAGTCGTCGTTCAGCGGCCATGTTGCATATTGCTTTCATCGTAACCCAACAAGGAGAACCACGATGAAACGCATGATCTTTGCTTTAATAGCTGCCAACTTTGCTGCCACGGCTTGTTTTGCTTTTAACCCACAGCCTGATCCACCGGGCAAAGTGTTTTTGAATCCACAGCCTGAACCTCCCGGCATCAGCGCCATGGTCAACCCACAATCATTGACGCTTGGTTCGCATGTGTCGTTGAACCCACAGCCGTTGCCACCCCGCTTGAACACCTTGGCCACGCATTAAACGTTGCTGTTGCTCCACCCTTCTTCACACGCAGAAGGGTGGGGCGAAATTATTGTTATTCAATTACAATGGTTTTCGGGTCCCAGCCCATGGCTTCGGGAAATTGCGGGTTCATCTCTTCCAGCTTTTCGCACACGATGCGGCCAATCACATAGTTGCGCACCCAGTTGCGGTTTGAGGGGATAACATGCCACGGCGCATGATCGGTGGAACAGCGATTGAGGGCGGTTTCATAGGCGGCCATATAATCATCCCACAGTTTACGGTCTTCCAAATCGGCGGGGTTGAACTTCCAGCGTTTGGTGGGGTCTGCCACCCGCTCTTTCAGCCTTGTTGCTTGTTCATCTTTTGAAATGTGCAACATGAATTTCAAAATGGTCACGCCATTGTGCATCAACATTTTTTCAAAATGGTTGATCTGGTCATAGCGTTGTTCGATTATTTCAGGGCTGGCGAATTTGCGCACGCGGGCCACCAACACATCTTCATAATGGGAACGATTGAAAATGCCGATATAGCCTTTGCGCGGAACGGCGGCGTGGATGCGCCATAAAAAACCATGGGCAAGCTCAATCTCACTGGGGGCTTTGAAGGGCACGTTCTGAACGCCAATGGGGCCGCAGCTGCGAAACACGGCGCGCACGGTTCCATCTTTGCCCGCGCTGTCGATGCCTTGCAACACCACCAGAAGGGCGCGCTTGCCTTCGGCGTAAAGTTTGTTTTGCCATTCATCAATGGCCACATCAAACGCATCGGTTTGGGTTTTGGCCAAGACTTTATCAGACAGGCCGCATTTGTCTGATGGATCGACATCTGACAGTTTGAATTTTCCGGGGGTGACTTGAAAAGTGGAAGCGAAGGATTTTGACATGCTGATCCTTTTGAAATGGTGGGCGGTGCAGGATTCGAACCTGCGACCCGGTGATTAAGAGTCACCTGCTCTACCAACTGAGCTAACCGCCCGTTCCTTTCAGAACGAAGGCCCCGCCGATGGCAGGGCCTATGAAGGGTGCTATAGGCACCGCATTTCGGTTTGTCTAGGGCCTCTAGGGCACATTTCTCACGGCACCTTTGGCAGCGCTCGTGGCAAAGGCCGCATAGGCGCGCAAAGCTGTTGTGACTTTGCGGGGGCGAGATTTCATCGGCGTCCACGCGGCTTTGCCCCGGGCCAGTTGGGCCGCGCGGCGGGTTTCAAGTTCGGCAGCGTTCACCGCCAAATTGATGGTGCGGTTGGGAATGTCGATCTCAATCGTGTCGCCCGTGTGCACCAAGGCGATCAACCCGCCTTCTTCAGCTTCGGGCGAAACATGGCCGATGGATAGGCCCGATGTGCCGCCAGAGAAGCGCCCATCGGTGATCAAGGCACAGGTTTTGCCCAAGCCTTTGGATTTGATATAGCTTGTTGGGTATAACATTTCCTGCATGCCCGGGCCGCCACGTGGGCCTTCATAGCGGATGACCACAACATCACCGGCTTTGACTTCGCCATTCAAAATGCCTGCAACCGCAGTGTCTTGGCTTTCAAACACCACGGCGGGGCCGGTGAATTTTAAAATGCTTTCGTCAACGCCAGCGGTTTTTACGATGCAACCATCCAACGCAATGTTGCCTTTGAGAACAGCCAAGCCACCATCTTTCGAGAAGGCATGTTCGGCCGAGCGAATGGCACCTTTTTCACGGTCTAAATCCAAGCTTTCCCAACGGCGAGATTGGCTGAAAGCGGTTTGTGATGGCACACCGCCGGGGGCGGCCAAGAAAAAATCATGCACAGATTTGGCGGTGCTGCGGGTTACATCCCAATGATTGATGGCGGCGCCCAGCGTGGCTGAATGCACGGTGGGCAAATCTGCGTGGATCAAACCCGCTTTTTCAAGTTCACCCAAAATAGACATAATGCCGCCAGCGCGGTGAACATCTTCCATATGCACATCGGCTTTTGCTGGTGCCACTTTGCACACGCAAG
>JAYUHQ010000042.1:0-6660 GCA_043766895.1 Aestuariivirga sp. | reverse complement strand
ATAAAAAGTTGAGCCAGAAAAAATAAGCGGGCCGTTGCCTGCGTGTGTGTGGGGTTGAGTTTAGGAATGAGTGTCGTGCAATTTTCTGGCGTTAAGGGCAGGGGCCATTCAAGCGCCCCAAAATCTTCCATCATTGCCGCACTTGATGTGGGATCAACCAAAATTTCATGTATCATTGCTGAAATGCAGCCGCCAAAGGTGCGTGGCGCTGTTGACCCGTGCCAACTGATCAAAGTGATTGGCATTGGCCAAACAGCTTCACGTGGCATTCGTGCGGGAACCGTTGTTGATGTGAATGAAGCTGAATGTGCCGTTCGCATCGCCGTTGATGCTGCAGAGCGCACGGCCCAAACCTCTATTTCAGAAGTGATGGTTTCTGTGTCGGGTGGCAAGCCAGCATCGAGTTGTTTTTCAGGCCGCGTGCGCACGCAAACCGGTGTTGTTGGCCCGCGCGATGTTGATTTTGCAATTTCTCAGGCCTTATCGACCATTGAAATTGGCAAACGCACCATTTTGCATCTCAATCCCGTGAACCATGTTTTGGATGGCGTCAGCAACATTGCCCAGCCTTTGGGGCTTCATGGTGAAGCGCTGCAATCTGATATTGGTGTTACCACGGTTGAACCTTCATATTTGCGCAATTTATCAGCCGCCATTGAGCGGGCCCACCTTCACCCTTGTGGTTTTGTTCTGGCCCCTTATGCAGCGGCAAAAGCCGCATTGACGCCAGATGAACTTATGCTGGGTGCCATTGTCATTGATATGGGCGGCGCTGTGACCAGCATTGGCTTCATGCGCAACGGCAAGTTGGTGGCGGCTGATAGTTTGGCTTTGGGCGGGCAATTGGTTACAAATGATGTGGCCCAAGGCCTGTCAACACCTTTGGCGCACGCCGAACGCATGAAAACCTTGTGGGGCAATGTGCTGCCCGGTGGCCATGGCGAGCGTGAAATGCTGGCCGTTCCGTTGGTGGGTGAGCGCGGCACAGATACAATTCAAAAAGTACCAAAATCATATCTAACCAATATTTTACAAGCAAGACTTGAAGAAATTTTTGAACTTATTCGCCAACGTTTGGATGGCCCGGCTTTTGCCGCTGCGGCGGGGTTGCGGGTGGTTCTAACGGGTGGTGCCAGCCAGCTTTCTGGCCTTCGTGAGTTGGCCGCAGCAATGCTTGGCCGCCCTGTGCGTTTGGGCAATGCCGCAAGTCTGAATGGCATGGCTGAACATATGCGCCATGCTGGTTTTGCCGTGGCCACGGGTACCCTGGTTTATGCCGCAGCGCCTGACCAACATTACGCCGTGCCCCAAGAAGCCCAGGCACACCTGCAACGCGCCAATATGGGTTATGCCCGCCGCGTAGGGCAGTGGTTGGTTGAAGCGCTATAACGAGCTCAAATCGCCGATGGATTTAACAGCGTTATGTTGCAATGCTCGAAATCTCTCCCATTCCGTGTGGCGAGGCTGAAGTGGTTGACCTGCGCAATGCTGGCGATTTGGCAATCTTCCCGGGAAATTGGCCGACCGAGCGCTTTTCTTTTGCCGTAGATTTGGCCATAGGCCAAAGCGGCTTTGCTATCGAATTGCAAAATGTGACCCGCAAAGTCTTCGCGTAGAATTTCGGCAATATCGCTTTCAATGGTGGCGCGGCGGTTGCCTTCGGGCAGTGAGTAAACTCCAAGCCAAAGTTCCGCTTCCGAGATGGTTGAGATATGCATTGGCAATCGGGCATTGGCCGCAAACCATGCCAGCACATTTTCATCAGGCTTTGGCCGCAAAAGTTCTGAAACCACATTCGTGTCGAGCAATATCACAAATCGAACTTCACAGTTTCACTGGGCATTTCGCGGGTTGGCAAATCAAGCTCAATGCCGCCGTGTTTCATGACGCGTGCGCGGATCGAAAGCGCGATATTACGCGGCGCAGGTTCTTGTTCAGCGGCCTTCGTAACAATGTCACGCAGTTCAGATTCCATAGAACGACCTTTAGCAGCCGCCATGGTTTTGATTTTGATGTAGACGGCCTCGTCCACCTTGCGAATGTTAAAGTTCCTCATGTGTGCAATGATAGCATTGCCTACAATGTATTCAAGTATTTATTTTATCAACGCAAATTTCCTGCGAAGAATTTCGATGCCATTGCTTCCGTCGAACTTCTTTCCTAACAAAATCTTCCTTCTTGAGTCATTTCGACTCACTTTTCTTTAAGTTGAATGGGGTTTGGTTAGCGCTTGTTAACCTTTTCTTAGAGTTTGAGTAAGAAGTTAGGGTTTCAACCCATTTATTCGTTGGAACGATCATGTCAATCAAGCTCACAGTCCCTAATCTCTCCGAACTTAAGCCACGGATCACCGTGTTTGGTGTGGGTGGTGCAGGCGGCAACGCTGTTAACAACATGATCGAAAGCCGCCTTGAAGGCGTCGAATTCGTGGTGGCCAATACAGATGCGCAGGCGCTTTTGCAAAATGCGGCCCAGCGGCGCGTGCAAATGGGCACAGCGTTAACGCAAGGTTTGGGCGCTGGATCGCAACCACAAATTGGTGCGGCAGCGGCTGAAGAAGCCTTGCAAGAAATTGTCGATCATCTTGCGGGCAGCCATATGGCCTTTATCACCGCGGGCATGGGTGGCGGCACAGGCACGGGTGCGGCACCCGTGATTGCGCGCGCGGCCAAAGAGCAGGGCATTCTCACCGTTGGTGTTGTGACCAAACCATTCCATTTTGAAGGCGCACGCCGCCAAGCCACGGCTGAGCGCGGCATTGAAGAATTGGCGCGTTATGTTGATACGCTGATTGTTATTCCAAACCAAAACCTGTTCCGCGTGGCCAATGAAAAAACCACCTTTGCAGCAGCTTTTGCAATGGCCGACCAAGTGCTTTATTCGGGCGTTGCGTCCATCACCGAATTGATGACCAAGGAAGGTTTGATCAACTTAGACTTTGCTGACGTTCGCGCCATTATGAGCGAAATGGGCAAAGCCATGATGGGCACAGGCGAGGCTTCGGGCGACAAGCGCGCCATTGAAGCCGCTGAAGCAGCCATTTCCAACCCATTGCTTGATGATGTTTCTATGCGCGGCGCACGCGGGTTGTTGATCTCAATTTGCGGTGGCCCTGATTTGACGCTTTATGAAGTTGATGAAGCCGCAACCCGCATTCGCGAAGAAGTTGACCCAGAAGCCAACATTATTTTGGGCGCAACATTTGATGATGCCTTGGAAGGCACCATGCGGGTTTCAGTTGTGGCCACGGGCTTGCGCACCGAAGCGGGCGCATCAGAGCATCACGATGTTGAAGACAAATCACGCGGCAGCGAACCCGAACGCAAAACTTACAGCATTCCCCAGCCTTCGGCCCATGTGAAGGTGGCCCGTGCTGCACCCATCGTGGCCCGCCCAGCGCCGCAGCCGGTGATGCAGGTTGAAGAGCCGGTGATGGAAGAAGAAAACCACGAAGAAAACTATCAAGAAGAAGTTGTGATGGCGCCGCCAAAGCCCATTGGCCGCATTCCATCGATCGATCAATTTCCGCGCATTGCCCAACAGCAAGTGGCAGCCCAACAACACCGCATTGAAACAATCGCTGAAAACGCCAACAAAAAGCGTCGTGGCTTGTTTGAACGCTTGGCCGAAGTTGGCCTTGGCCGTAAGATTGAACAAGAGCCCGCTCCCCAACGTGCAGCACCTGCTGCCAGACGTGCCGAACCCAAAATGCAGCCCCAGGCTCAAGTGTTGCACGAGGCACCGCCAGAGCCAGAAGCGACGTATGATGATGACCAATTGGCCATTCCGGCCTTTCTGCGTCGCCAAGCCAGCAATTAACGTGTTCAGATAAACCAAACCCGGCAGCCACAGTTCTGCCGGGTTTTGTTGTTTTATGGCCCACATCAGGCTATGGCGAGCAAAGCAAAATTTGACTGTGATGGGTGGGTTGTGAATTTAACGTCTTCAAAAATAATTCTTGTTGCAACCGCTTTGCTCTTGTCGGCCTGTTCGGGCGGGGGATTGCTGGACGGTTTGACAGGCGATTCAAAATCTTCCTCATCAGCACTTGCGCCAGATTTGGGCAAATCTGATGATCAGCAGGTGGCGGGCCTTTACAACGCTGGCTTAAGCGAAATGAACAGTGGCAATTATATCAGGGCCTCTAAAAAATTTGCTGATGTTGAACGCCTTCACCCATATTCCAAATGGGCCACCAAAGCCTTGCTGATGCAGGGGTTTTCAAATTATCAGGCCAATAAATATACTGATGCCATTGATGCTTGTCAGCGGTTCATCAGCCTTCATCCGGGCCATCAGGATGCGCCTTACGCCTATTATTTGGTGGCGCTTTCGCAATATGAACAAATCAACGACGTAACCCGTGATCAGGGCCAAACGCGCAATGCGTTGGACGCACTTGATGAAGTGTCACGCCGCTTTCCAGATTCGAAATATGCAGCTGATGCCAAGCAAAAAGCCCTTCTGGCGCGTGATCATTTGGCTGGCAAAGAAATGGAAGTGGGCCGCTATTATATGAAAAAGGGTTCATATTTGGCAGGTATCAACCGTTTTAAAACTGTCATCAAAGACTATCAAACCTCATCGCAAACGCCAGAAGCGCTGTATCGGCTGACGGAAGGCTATATGGCCTTGGGCATCGTATCAGAAGCGCAAACGGCGGCAGCGGTTTTGGGCCATAACTTCCCGCATAGCACGTGGTATCGTGATGCTTATCGGCTGGTTTCTAGTGATGGCCATGCGCCAGTTGAAAATTCATCGTCATGGATTGCGCAGGCTTTTGGCCTGTAGCCACACGCCGAAAGACTCGTCTATAAAGGGCCATGCTCAACGCACTTTCCATTCGCGATATCGTACTGATTGAAAAACTTGATCTTAGCCTTGAGAATGGCCTGACCATTCTGACAGGCGAGACGGGTGCCGGTAAATCCATCTTGCTTGACTCGCTGGGCTTGGCGCTTGGCGCGCGTGGCGATTCATCTTTGGTGCGGGCAGGGCAAGCCAAAGGCAGTGTGACGGCGTCATTTTCATTGCCAAAAAATCATAAAGCTTTGACACTTCTTGCCGCGCAAGACATCGAAGCTGATGGCGAAATTATTATTCGGCGCATTCAAAATGCGGATGGGCCAAGCCGGGCCACGATCAATGACCAGCCTGTCAGTTTAAATTTATTGCGCCAAGTGTCGGGTTTGTTGGTGGAGCTTCATGGCCAACATGCTGATCGGGCTTTGGTTGATGTGGCTGAACATCGGCGTTTGCTTGATGCATTTGGCGGGCTTGAAGCCCAGGTTGAAAAACTGACAGTGCAATGGGCCACGATGAGTGCGGCGCGAAAGGCGCTGGACGAACACAAAGATTTATTGGCCCGCGCTGAGGCCGAACGCGAATATTTAGAACATGCCGCCGAAGAATTGGGCGCACTTTCGCCAGAGCCCAACGAAGAATTGCAGCTGGCTGAAAAGCGCCAGATGATGATGCAAGCCGAGCAATATGCATCGGCCCTCGATGAAGCAGAAACTGCCCTTCACGGCGAGATGAACGCCGAAGCCAGATTGAATGCCGCTTTGCGCAAACTTGAGCGGCGTAAAGAAGGTGCTGGTGGCAGGCTTGATTTAGTATGTGCGGCCCTTGAACGCGTGCTGGTTGAACAAAACGAAGCGGGCAGGGCCATAGCAGATGCGCGACGCTTGTTTGATTTTGATCCGAAAGATTTAGAAAAATCTGAGGAACGTTTGTTTGCATTGCGGGCCGCCGCGCGCAAGCACAAATGCACCGTTGATCAATTGGCCGACAAACGCACGCAATTTGAAACCGAGTTACAGGCCATCAGCGATGGTGGTGCCAAATTGAAAGTGTTGGAGGTGGCCCATGGTGAAGCCAAGGCACTTTATGAAAAGGCCGCTGATGCCTTAAGTGTGGCACGGCGCAAAGTGGCCAAAGCATTGGACAAGGCCGTATTGGCAGAAATGCCTGCACTGAAATTGGATAAGGCGCGGTTTGAAACCGACGTGCAATCTGATGCCGCAAAGCCCGGCAGCGATGGCATAGACCGGGTAGAATTTGTGGTGGCGGCAAACCCCGGCACACCGCTGCAACCATTGATGAAGGTGGCTTCAGGCGGCGAGTTGGCGCGGTTTATGTTGGCGCTGAAGGTTATTTTGGCGGCCAAGGGTTCTGCCCCGGTTTTGATATTTGATGAAATTGATACGGGCGTTGGCGGGGCCGTGGCCGATGCCATTGGCCAAAGGCTTCTTAGGCTTTCAAAAGGTTTGCAAGTTTTGGCGGTGACCCATTCACCCCAAGTTGCGGCAACAGCTGTGCAACATTTGTTGATTTCAAAAATGGAAGATGTGGGCGGCAAGCGCATGGTTACGCGGGTGCAACCCTTATCAGCACAAAGCCGGCGGGAAGAATTGGCGCGTATGCTTTCTGGCGCATCGGTCACTGATGCGGCGCGCGCCCAAGCAGAAGAATTGTTGGCAGGGCGGGGATGAGCCGCAAGGAAGCCGAGGCCGAACACACCAAGTTGGTGGCAGAAATTGCCGCGCATGATCTGGCCTATCACCAGCAAGACGCGCCCACCATTTCAGATGCGGATTATGATGCCCTGCGCAAACGGCTGTTAGAACTTGAAAGCCATTATCCAACACTGGCCAAGGC
>JAYUHQ010000041.1:0-6694 GCA_043766895.1 Aestuariivirga sp. | reverse complement strand
GGTTGATGAACAATAATGCGGACTGTGATGGGGCCAGCCTTCATGAAATTCCACAAATGCGGCAGCATATCAGTATCGCCAACCCAAGCCACTGACGGGCGCTGCCGGCGCGCCATGGGCAAGCCACGCTGGGTTTGATAGACCAATGTAATCGGAATTGCTGGCAGCGGCGTGTTTTCAACCACACTGAAAAAGGTGGATTTGAATGCAAACACCTCACGGCCATTGTTGGATGTGCCTTCGGGGAAAAGCACAACCGTATCGCCCGCCACAATGCGAGAACGGATTTGGTTGCGTGAGGCCAAAACCGATTGACGCCGGTTGCGATCAACAAAAATTGTATTTTGCAATTTGGCCAAAGTGCTGAAACCGGGCCAGTTGCCCACTTCCTTTTTGGCCACAAAATAAACCGGCCAAACAGACCCAATCACCGGAATATCAAGCCAAGACACATGATTGGCAATAATCAGGCTTGGCGTTTGGCCAATATAGCCTTCCACGATGACTTTAATTCCAAGAATCTTACACACTGACCAATGATAAAGTTTGGCAATAGATGTGGGCCGGCCCAAGGCGCGCAAAAGCCATTGTGCCGGCATCAAACACAGGGTGAGCAAGATGCAGAGGAAAGCCACGATCACTGCCCTGATCGTCGGCATTAGTTTGGTTGCCACACCATGAGCACAGCATCTTCTGCAGCACCTGTTGCTTTTGCATAATAGGCTTTGCGCAGACCAGAGTGCACAAAGCCATTTTTGGCATAAAGTGATTGTGCCGCATGGTTGGATGCCGCCACCTCTAAATAAATTTTGGCCAAACCTTGGGCTTGGGCGGCTTTAATCAAGGCCTGTCCGTGCCCCTGTTTTCTGGCTGAATGCGCCGTAGCGAGGGTTAAAATTTCGGCCTCATCAAACATTTGGCGCAAAATGATGAAGGCAAGAAGTTTTTGCGCATGCTCGACCACCATGCCCGTGGTTCCGGCTGCTGCCAACATTTGTGACAAATCTTCAGCCGACCAGCCGTGTTCAAAGCACGCATGATGCAATTGCGATAGCGTGGCCAAATCATGGGGTACAACGCCGCGCACACTAGGCTTTGCTACGTTTTGGGGCTTTGCATCTGGCTCTCGGATGTAAACCGGATCTGGCAAAGCTGTTGGCACCTGCTGTTCAGATGCAAAATGAGCAAGATAAACCAAATTGGGCAGATCATAAGCAGATTCGCGCTTTAGCCCTAAACCATTGTAATGAGACTCAATGTCGTCAGCGCCAGTACCCACAACCCGTTGAGGATTTGAATCAAGAATGGGTGCCAAGTCTTCAAGTTTCAACAATTCTATATGTGTTGAACGATGCAATCGTGACACGTAATAAGAACCGCTCTGGCCGGCCTTATGCGCAATTAGTGTTGGCTGGTCTTGTTCTGGCAGCGCAAGTTTCACTGCCGCCAATGTATCAATCCCGATAACAGGAATGTTCAACGCTTGGCCAAAAGCCCGGGCAAAACTTAGGCCAATCCGAAGGCCAGTAAAACTTCCGGGGCCTATGGTCACAACAATCCGTTCTATATGATCAGCTGAAATCTTGGCTTTGGCCAAAATGCGTTCCACCATGGGGGCCAGCACTTCGGCGTGACCGCGCTCAAGCGCTTGGTTTTCGCCGCACAAAACCTGATTATTTCTGGTTTCGCACAGGCTGACAGCGCAACGCGAAAAACAGGTGTCGATGGCCAAAATGATCATGGCGGAGGTGTTAATGCGTGATGCTTAAGCTTGCAAGCTTAGGGATGAATAACGCCTTTGCGCAATACGATATTGCCATAAAGGCGGGGTTCCGACGTTGCCACAATGGCATAGCAGGCTTTTACCCGGTTATAGAATTCAGCCCCGATCAGGCTGGCAACATGAAATTTTGTTTCCCACTTTTTGATGATCGTTTCAAATTCGTGAAACACAGGCTCCATGCGCTTGGGGTCATTGAATGCGGCGGGCCTAAAGGCCGCATCTGGCACCATCTCATCCAAGGGCATCACCGACAAAATGGCATCCAGCAGATCGGTTGCCGTGTGACCATCCATGCGCACCAATCGTTTCGCATCCGTATCGGCTGGATAATTGCCGTCAACGATGGCTATTTCATCGCCATGACCCATGGCACGGAGCACTTTCAGCAAATCCGGGCTTAAAAGCGGGTTTAGTCCTTTGAGCATTACAAGGCCTCTTTGAATAATACATCTCGGTCGATAATGAAATTGGCAAACAATGGCAAGCTTGCTGCTCCCATGGCGCGCGCATCAATGCCAATGCTGCCCTCTTCGATGGTGAAACTTGGCAGGCCGCGTGTATCCAGTGCTTGCAAAGCGATGCGCGTGCGCAACACTAAATCCGCCCTGACGTAACTTGGCATAGCCCCATCAATAATGATGGCTTCAAAATCAATCACCGACATGCTGGCAACGCTGGCATAGGCTAAATGTTTGGCGGTTTGATCCAACCAAGCATCAAGATATTTTTCAATGCCCGTCCAATCATCGGGTGATTTGGCCAGCACCATGTGGTCAAGGCCTGCGGCCTGAAGCTGTTGTTCAAGAACATATAGACTGGCGTGGTGAAGCAGTTGCTGTGGCTTTTGACCTTGAACATAGATGGGAAGCGGCCCCATAGCACCCGCATAGCCACTATGACCTTGAAAAATGTGGCCGTTGATCACTACGCCACCACCAATAAAATAGCCCACATAAAAATAAGCGTAATTGCGGTGCTTGGCGCCTATGCCAAAAAGCAATTCAGCGGCACAAGCGGCCGTGGCATCATTGCAATAGTGCACGGGCCATTGAACCAGTTTTGCAAGTTCGGCCGCCAGATCAAAATTGCGCCATGCTTGTGTTACGGCGCTGGGTGCGCCCGTTGCCTCTTCCCAATTCCAAAGCTCAAACGGAGCAGCAATGCCAAGACCTGAAATATTTTTACGTTGTGCGCGAGAAAGATCAGCCTGCAATTCCTCTAGACTGGCTGCAACAAAACTCAACAACTCCTTGGGAGCTGGAAATTGATAGGGCTTATAAACTTTGCGCCGCACTTTGCCGGTGAGATCAAGCAACAATAAATCTCCAGAACGCCTTCCAACTTTCAGGCCAATCGAAAAAGCGCCGTCTGGATTGAGGGTGAAGGGCGTTAGCGGTTGGCCAACTTTGCCGCGTTGCGGCTTGCCTTTGATCACAAGTTTATCATTTTCAAGTTGTCGAACAATCACCGAAACGGTTTGAGCAGAAAGGCCCGTGAGCCTGGCCAACGCGGCTTTTGGCACTTGGCCATGTTGGCGAATAAGTGAGAGCACCAGACGTTCATTATAAAGTCTCACCCCGGTTTGCGATGTGCCGCGCGCCAAATTGGGGCCAGCGCTGGCCAATTTTTTTTCTGCGGTTTTGGGTTTAGCGTTCACTTTAACTTCCTGTCTTGCCTGTTTTTCCGGCAAGTTATCCCCTGTGCACCAACCTTCACCCATGGCGCAATGACTGTCAAATAATAAATCAATTGGATTTACTTATTGACAGCGCCGTATTTTTTGAGGCAGGATAAAAAATGAGTGGGGAGCATATGATTCAAGTATGCCCTTCAATCATTTCTAAATCAGTTGTACTTTTTTGGCCCTGCATGGGCCGTTCCATGGGAGGAATTCTAATGAAGTCTATTCTTAAAGCCGCCCTCGTCGGCGTGGCACTTTCTGCTTTTGCAACAACAGCATTTGCTGGCACACCAGCTTGCTTGATCACCAAAAACAATACCAACCCCTTCTTCGTAAAAATGAAGGAAGGCGCTACTGCTGCTGCCAAGGCTGCTGGCATTGACCTGCAAGCTTTTGCTGGCGAAAAAGACGGCGACGCTGCTCCACAAATCACTGCGATTGAAAACTGCATGGCTGCTGGTGCCAAGGGCATTTTGATCACTGCTTCGAATGATTCAGTTGTTCCTGATCTGAAGAAGGCACGCGCTGCTGGCATTTTGGTTATCGCTCTGGACACACCACTGCCAGACAAAGATGCTCAAGACATGACATTCGCAACAGACAACTTTGAAGCAGGCACTTTGATCGGCGCTTGGGCTAAAGCCCAACTTGGCGACAAGGCAAAAGATGCCAAGATTGCTATGCTCGACATTAACAAAGACAACATCTCGGTTGACGTTGCTCGTGACACTGGGTTCCTCAAGGGCTTTGGCATTGATGTTCCAGATTTGAAAGTTATGGGTTCGGAAAAAGACGCCCGCGTGATCGGTCATGAATCTTCAGGTGCAAACCCAGAAGGCGGCCAAAAATCAATGGAAACATTGCTTGCTAAAGATCCAGCGATCAACGTTGTTTACACAATCAACGAACCAGCTGCTGAAGGCGCATTTGCTGCTCTCAAAGCCGCTGGCAAAGAAAAAGGCGTTCTCATCGTTTCAGTTGACGGTGGCTGCCCAGGCGTGAAGAACGTTGCTGCTGGCGTAATCGGGGCAACTTCGCAACAATATCCATTGTTGATGGCTGCAAAGGGCATTGAAGCCATTGCTGCTTTTGCCAAAGACGGTTCAAAGCCAAAGGCAACTGATGGCCTGAGCTTCTTCAACACCGGCGTTAACTTGATCACTGATCACCCAGCTGATGGCGTGAAGTCAATTGACTCCAAGGAAGGCACTGCAAAGTGCTGGGGCTAATATTAGCCTGACGACTTGAATAATGCGAAAGGCGGCGGTAACGTCGCCTTTCGTTTATAAAGTGCCCGTTAAGCGGCACATGCAACAAGACTTGGGAACGTTAAAAAGAGGGCAACATGGCAACAAAGCCAAAAGCTGCGAAGAAAACCGCGGCGAAAACTAAATCCGCGCGATCATCGCTGGCTGAACCAATTCCGTCAAAGCCACTCGTGTCTGAGGCCAGTGTGCCCGACACATCAGCGCCCACAAAAACCATTTCAGATTTTGAGGCCAAGCTTCATCAAGCCGATACTGCGGTTGCTTCCTTCGCGGAAGACGACAAAAGCCTATTATCGCAGGTGCGTGGCTTTTTGCGCAATTACCCAACAGCCATTCCAGCAATCATTCTTCTGGTTTCTGTGTGTGGCTTTGGTTTGATCGCCCATAATTTTTTCACGCCGGGTACTTTATCGTTGGTGCTGAAGCAGGTGACGGTTACTGGTATTGTGGCCATTGCCCAGACCATCGTTATTCTCACTGCTGGTATTGATCTTTCAGTGGGTTCCATCTTGGTGATTTCAGCCATGGTAATGGGCCGACTTGCAGTTTTATCGGGCGTTCCGGTTTTTCTTGCTATTCCAATTGGTGTCGGTGTCGGCACCTTAATGGGTGCTTTTAACGGGTTTCTGGTTACCAAAGCACGTATCCCGCCCTTCATTGTAACTTTGGGCACGCTTTACATCTTCAATTCTTTGAAGCTTTGGTATACCGGGTCTGAATCTATTCGCGCGGCTGATCTTGAAGAAAAAACCCCGGGCCTTTTGTGGTTTGGTTCGATGATCAATATTGGCGGGGCTATCTTTATTTATGGCAGTTTGGCGTTGATTGTGATGGCGATTGGCGCTTGGTATTTGCTTAATCGAACGGCTTGGGGCCGCCACGTTCATGCCATTGGTGATGACCCTGAAGCCGCAAAACTTTCAGGCATTCAAATCGATCGCACGTTGATTTCAGTTTATGCTGTCGCTGGTCTCATCTGCGGCATTGGCGCTTGGATTGCTGTGGGCCGCGTGGGTTCAATTTCGCCCATCGCATTTGAAACGGTAAACCTTGATTCCATCACCGCTGTGGTGATCGGCGGCACATCGCTGTTTGGTGGCCGCGCTTCGATTGTGGGTTCTGTTCTTGGTGCCATTATCGTTGGTGTATTTAACACTGGCCTTTCATTGGCGGGTGTGGATTCGTATTGGCAGCTTTTTGCATCGGGCTGCTTGGTTATCGTCGCAGTTGCCATTGACCAATGGTTGCGGAGGGCTTCACAATGACAACGCGTACTCCTATTCTTCAAGCCCGTGGTTTGACCAAACGTTATGGCACGGTTGTGGCGCTCAATGGCGCTGACTTTGATCTTTACCCTGATGAAATTTTGGGTGTGATCGGCGATAACGGTGCTGGTAAATCCAGTTTGATCAAGGCTTTGTCGGGCGCTGTAACGCCTGATCATGGTGAGATTAAATTAGATGGCAATGCCGTTAATTTCCGCTCTCCACAGGACGGGCGCGATGCTGGTATTGAAACGGTTTATCAAAACCTTGCTTTGTCGCCTGCCCTTTCTATCGCCGACAACATGTTCTTGGGTCGGGAAATTCGAAAACCCGGCCCGCTTGGCAGCATATTCCGGATGATGGACAGGGCCGCGATGCAAAAGTTTGCACGCGAAAAACTGTCTGAACTGGGTTTGATGACCATTCAAAATATCAATCAACCAGTGGAAACGCTTTCGGGCGGTCAACGCCAAGGTGTGGCTGTGGCCCGGGCGGCGGCGTTTGGCTCAAAAGTGGTGATCATGGATGAACCCACCGCAGCATTGGGTGTGAAAGAATCGCGCCGCGTGCTTGAATTAATCCGCGATGTTAAAAAACGTGGCATGCCCATTATTCTGATTTCTCATAACATGCCGCATGTGTTTGAAGTGTGTGATCGCATTCATATTCATCGTTTGGGCCGCAGGCTTTGCACCAT
>JAYUHQ010000040.1:0-17656 GCA_043766895.1 Aestuariivirga sp. | reverse complement strand
CGAGGAAGCTCGCCCTGGCTCCCGGTGGCGATGGTGCACGATACACCTACCAGCAGGCCTGCCATCCTCTTCCATCCAGATCACCGTCATGAGCGGGATTCCCTTTGGAAGAAGACGAAGCTCAGTTAGAACATATTGGGAACATTGTCAAGAGGGTATGTTAAAATTTCAAATTCCCTCTTAATCCGTCACCCCGACGAAAGTCGGGGCCCAGGCTTTCAACCCGCTCACCTGCTGCAAGTCTGGGTCCCGACTTTCGTCGGGATAACGGGTGAGGGGGAGATCATAAGCGAGCTCAGACGCATCGCTAAGCTCTGTCCCTGCTTCAAACAACGCACCCACTTCACCAACAGTCATTCCCGCGCAGGCGGGAATCTAACTTAACACCATACCTGACCAAGGAAGTTGGATCCCCGCTTGCACGGGGATGACGGATAGTGGGTGCGTGGGGGACGGACTAAGCGGGTAGGTTCGGCTATGACGGATCGAAGCTGCGGTGATGACGGATGCAGAGTTCGGGGATAACCGGCTGGGTGGCGTAGCGATGAAAAACGGCGCACATTCGGCGGTGTAGCTGAGGATCCCTAAACGTAAACAATCGGCGGGACGCGCCCGCCGACACAGACTGAACGCGTTAGATTGCGCTTTCGATCCAATTTTTCAGTGCGTTCTTAGGTCCGGCACCGATTTGGGTTGAGGCCAGTTTGCCATCTTTGAAAACCATCAAAGTTGGAATGCTGCGCACACCATATTTGGAAGGTGCATCAGGATTTTCGTCGATGTTGACTTTTACGATCTTGGCGCGGGGGCCCAGTTCCTTGGCAATTTCTTCAAGCGATGGGCCGATCATTTTGCAGGGGCCGCACCATTCAGCCCAAAAATCAACGACCACCGGGGTTGTGGATTTCAAAACATCGTTTTCAAACGTGGCATCGGTGACTTTATGGGTCGACATGAACTTAATCTCCAAACTGTTGGCCTTATAGCTAGGGTGCCTGTGCCTTAGCGTCAAGCCTTCGACTGTTCAATTTCTTGCAAGGCAGCCGTGATCAGCGCGTCTGGCAGCGGCTGATATTGGCCCGTCTGCGTCCACAACAATGCCGTATGAACGGGCTTTGCTGGATAGGCTTGGCGTAGCAAAAATGAATAAAGCGCCAGTTGCCGAACATAAGGGTGGTTTGGCGATAAAGTTTCTGCGCCAGCATCATTTGATTTATAATCCAACAGCCACACGCCATCAGCCAAAACCGCAAGGCGATCCATGCGGGCTGTCATGTCTTCGCCATTGGGTGCGGTTCCAATAATATCTGTTTCGCTTTTGCTGCCGGGGCCAAAATAGATTTGCAGATCATCACGGGCCACCAGATCTGCCACCAGTTTGGCATCAGCCTCTGTCAGGCCCAAAACAATTGCCCTTTGGCGGGCTTTGCTAAAGCGACGCTCAGCCGGCACATCAGCACAATCTTGCAACAATCGATGCAGCGCCAAACCGCGCGCCACGGCCTTGGCGTTGAAGGTTGGTTGATTGCCTGATGGGCTTTGAGATTTTTTATGCAATACAGGTTCGGGCGGCGGGCTTTGTAAAAGCCAAGATGTTGGCGGGGCTGGCTGTTGGGCGTTGTCGGGGCCAGCAGCTCCAAAAACATCTGCTGCGCCATCGCGCAACGGTGTCTCGCCCACCGGTTCGCCCAGCGCTTGGGTGATTGAGGGCCACCACGCTTTTGCATCCACCTTATTTCGGCCTTTGGCCCCGGTGATATAAAGTTCATCGGCCGCGCGGGTCATGGCCACATAGAGCAAGCGATTGGCTTCTTGTTCCATTTCCCCTTTGTAAACTTCAATCCAGCTTTCAAATGCCGCAGCCACCGGCACAGCACCGCTGATTTTCCAGATGGGTAGGCCTGCTGCGCGCTGGCCTTGGGGCAGCGTGATCACAGATGGCTTGCTTCTGAAAGGCTGTTTGACAGAGGTGGCATCAGCGATGATCACAATCTTGGCCTCTAAACCTTTGGCACCGTGAACTGTCATCAGGCGCACATCACCTTTGGCCTTATCCATATCGCGTTTCAGCGTGGTTTCTGTGGCGCTGAACCAGTTCAGAAATCCAAACAGAGAAAGGCCATGTTCAGCCTCATAATCCAAAGCCAAATCAACAATGGCAGAACTTGCTTCCAACGCCTCAGGGCCTAAACGCATAGCAATGTGTTGGCGCGATTGTGTAAGAATATCGGACAGAATTTGAAACGGGCTGTTGTGATGGGCCTTGCTTTGAAGCGCATGCAAATAGGTTGCATTATCGCCCGTGAGTAAACTGTAAAGCGGGCCTGAACGATTATGGCATAGTGTAAATAGTTGCTCCTCAGACAGCGGCTGTGGCACCAAGGGAGACTTTAAAATAACCGCCAAGGCATGATCATCCTGTGGCAGCAAAAGCCAGCCCAACACCACCAAAAGATCTTGCACAATAAGAGAGTTCAACAGGTTCAATCGATCAGCACCGGCCACCGGCACGCCACGCTGGCGCAACTGGGCCATCACCATGCGATAAAGCGGTGAACGGGTTTGAAAGAGAATGAGAATATCACCGGGCTCTACGGCTCGGTTCTGCGCCAACAATTGCCGCGGCTTTGTTTTAGATAACCAGCTGGCAACCATGGTGGATATTTTTTCAGCAAGCAGATGATTGGCCGATGTGGCCGAAGGCCGATCAACTGGTTTATCCCATGCGTCTGGCTCAGCTTCCTTATCTTCGCTTTGGGGGGGCCACAGTTCCACCACGCCTTGTTGATTGCGAACCGCCGTGTGGCCACGCTCAGCGGCATCCGTGATGCCAAGGCCTTGCAAGGCTGCCTGTGTAAAACGTTTATCAACGGCATCCAGAACTGTTTTGGTGCTGCGATAAGAGGTGGTGAGTTCCACCGTTTGCATTTGGCCTTGGGTTTGTTGCAAAAGTTGATCACGGGTTTGGCCAAAGCCTTTGGCATCAGCGCCCTGAAAACTGAATATGGATTGCTTCTGATCACCCACCACAAACACACTGCGCGATTTTTCAGACGATGCTCCGGCGCCAGCAAAAAACTCATCGGCAAGGCTTCGCACAATGCGCCATTGGTCGGGGCTAGTGTCTTGTGCCTCGTCTAACAAAATATGATTGATGCCTTGATCGAGCTTTTGCAAAACCCATTGGGTGGCGCGAGCGTTTGATAAAAGCGAAGCGGCCTTGGTGATCAGGTCAGCAAAATCATAAAGCCCACGGCGCTGTTTTTCAGCGGAAATATGGTGCAAGATTTCTTTGGCCAATAAAAAGGCATTGCTGCTTTGGGTGATGATGTCCCACGTGTTGCGCAATTTTATCAGATCAAAAACCCGGGATTTTTCAGCGTCGATAAATTCAAGTGTGGCGGGGAGGGCCTTTGCAGTTTTGACACTTATCAAGGCGCCGCGTTCAAGGCCCTTTTCAGTAACATAAAACTTCTCCAAAAGCGAAACAGGCGTTGCTGATCGTGCAATCAGCGTCAGCATTTGCGAGGGTATGAACCTATCATGTTTGCCCGATGGTTCTAACAATCGCGCATGATGAAGATAGGCTTCCTTGTCGACGGTGCCTAGTTCGGCCTCTACGTCGGCCAACTGAACATGTGAAACGCCCAGCCCATCTGAAAGCACCAGCTCGTAGTCGTTTTGAGTTGTGTTCAAAAGATTAGGATCAGCTTTGCGCAAAGCTTTGACGAAATCCAAAACGAGAGATTTAAAATCATCTTGGCTCAACTTTTCAGTCAATGCTGCTGAAGCTTTGGCTTCGGGGCTTGTTGATTCTCGCTCTGCTCGGTTCAATACAAAGGCAATGGCTTGGGTTTGCAGTTCAAGTTCACGGCGTTCATCCATCACCGAAAAGCCCGGCGCCATGCCCGCCTCCACCGGAAAAAGATGAAGCAGCTTTTCGCAAAAGGCATGAATGGTTTGTATTTTGAGGCCGCCTGGCGTTTCCAAGGCCCGTGTGAAAAGTTGTCTGGCTCTCACACGCAAAGCTTTATCATTGCCATCTTCGTTCAAACTTTGCAGTGAGATGGCCAAAGCCTCATCGTCTAAATTTGTCCACGCGCCAAGCCGTTCAAACAGCCGTGACCACATTTCAGCGGCTGCTGCCTTGGTATAGGTGATGCATAAAATGGAGGCAGGCTCAACGCCCGACAACAACAGGCGCATGACGCGTTCAACCAGCACATGGGTTTTGCCAGAACCCGCATTGGCCGACACCCAGACCGACTGTTTGGGGTTGCTGGCCTTTTGTTGATTATCTGTTTGGGTGAAATCGATCTGGCTCATGTTTCACCCGCCAAAACCCATTCGAGGTGGCGCGAGAGATGATCAAAATCAACATCGTCGACATCTTTTTCAACACGCAACCGTGGCAAATAGGCCACTGTGGGATCAAGATAGTGGCCCAGCAACGCTTTAAGATAGCCCAAATGTTTTTTGGCCAAGGCATCCATCCCTTCGTTTGCAGAAATGGAATTGATCTCAAGGCCGTTGCGCCCGCCACCCAAATGCAAATAGAGCAGCTCTGACACCGAGGTTGCGTGTATGGCGCTAAAGCCGCCGTTGATGATCAAAGCAGCTTCAAGCATGAGCTGGGGTGAAACAAATGTTTCCACCTGTTTATCGGGGGGCGGCGTTCCGGTTTTATAGTCAATGATGCGAACCGTTTTATCGTTCAGAAGATCAATGCGATCAGCGCGGGCGCGCAGTTCAAATTCCGTGTGGTTGATTGCAAACTTAAGACTGCCGTTGATTTCAGTAAAATTGTGGAGCGTGTTTTTGGCAAATTGCTGTTCTTGCTCCACCAGCCATTTGGCTGTGCGCAGATAGCGCGGCCACCAGAAGCGTTTGGTATCTGGGGTTATGGCATAGGCATCAAAAACATCTTGGCCAGCGGCCAAAAGATTTTGCAAATCATGCTGGTCGCCTTTGATCCAAAGGGCCAGCGCATCATGAAACACGCTGCCCAACACTGTTGCATCTTGGGTTTTGCCAAATTCTTCCAAGGGCTTCAGCATTAAAATGCGCTTGGCATAAATGGCGTAAGGGTTGCGGATCAACTTTTCAATTTCAGTAACGCTAAACCGTGTGGGCCTTGCGGCAAGGGGTGGGGCAAATTTGGGCTTGCCATGGGCTTGCATTGTGTCGGCATGATCGAGTGTGGCGGCCAATTTCAGCGCATCAAAATCTGGATCAGCCGAAAGCTTGACACCCGCAGCAGCCAGAACCGTTTTTAAGCGCAGCAGCCAGCGCGATGGTGTGGCCGGTGAGCCGCCGATGCGCTGGGATGAGGTGAGATAAACCCGCGCATTGCCAAAGCCTTGCTCAAAGTCATGGGCGGCAAGGCCAATATCGCGTTCAGGGTGGGGCAAGCCAAAAAGATCGCGCATGGTGCGATTAAGCCAAGGGCCCGGATCTGATTGTTTGGGCCAAATGGTTTCATTAAGGCCACCTAAAATTACCACATCGGCCTTCATCAGCCGCGCTTCCAGCGTTCCATAAATATTTAAGCGCGGGTGGCCTTTAAAACTGGGTGCCAAGGGTGTTGTGCGCAACAGCTGTTGGATCGCCAGCGCTGCTTCATAGAGCGTGCACACCGGGTGGTGATGGGCTGCGGCGGTAATCTCGGCCATGAACTGGTCAAACACCCGATGTTCAGTGGTGCTTGGGTCAGCTGATGGATTGAGAACTTCCAGTGCGGCACCAAGATTTGCAATATGGATGGCAAAGGGAGCCTTAGCTTTATTGGCAAAGGGTGCCAGTGCTTGGTCGATCTTGGTTGCCAAGGCAATGATGGTGGCCCAGTCATCCGCGTCGAGTGCTTTGACCAGTGGATGGCTGCGATAGGCCGTTTGGCTGCGCTGGTTGGCCCCTTGTGCCATGTGTTGAAAGCTTGGGGAAGATTGCACAAACGGATTGCCCCGCAGGCAGGAATATTCAAACTGTTGGCGCACGCGTGCAAAGCCATCAGGCGGAAACCCCAACGTTACATCATGTTGCGAAATCAGCGCCATGACCGATGCCACGCTGAATTGATCAATCGCGCATTCCAATAGCAAATCTAAAATGTGGCCCGGGCCTTGGGTATTAAGGGTGAGGCTTGCAGTATCGGTGATCTCAATATTCCAGCGCCGCAATTCGGCTTTCACACGGGTTGCCAAATCGCGATCTGGTGTAATGAGGGCCGCTGTTTCATGTTCTTGGTTCAGCGCCTTTCGCATGATCACCGCAATGCTGCGCGCTTCAAGCTGGCGATCAGGCGCTGAAATTTCGATAATCCCTTGGCTTTGCATTTCAATGCGCTGGCGCTGAGGCGCCAAAACGCTGTGCCACATTTGCGTTGTTGGTGAGGGGCGCATCACTTCTGATAGTAAAAAATCTCGCGGCCCAGGTTGGGTTGCGGCCTCCACACCCAAATGGGCCACGCTTTTGTGGCTCAACCCAATCTCATCCAGAAAAAGCTTCATCGAATATTGCGGGTGTTCTTGGGGCAGCAGTGCCCAATACATATCATCTGCAGCAGTGTTAAGGCCCGGCAAAATTACCGCCCCTTGCGGATGATGGGCGATGGCTTTGAGCAATGCACGGGTTGAAGGAATTGTGCCGGTGGAACCCGCCGCAATGATGGGGCCTTGCAGTTCGCCTGCGGCAATCGCTGCCGCGTTGAGCCTGATCATGCGGTTGCGATATTCGATGGCGCTGATCTGGCCCTGAGCATGATTGATGCTTGGCAGCTGATCATGAAGAAGTTGCAGCAGGCTTAGAATTGCTTCGCGGTGGATTGAAAGTTCGATGTCATAGGCTTGGCTTAATTTTTCAAACGTGCGTTCATTGGTTTCAACGGTGATGATTAATTCCTGCAGGCTTTTGGCCAAGCCCAACCGTTGCACAGCCGAGCGGGTTATTTCGCCAGCAAGGCCAATGTGTGGGTTTTCAAGCGCCCATTTTTCAACCAGCCCCAACACTTGCAAAAGCTGGGCTTGGGGCGAAACCGGCGTTGGCTTTTCATATACGTCGGGTGTGGCACCGCTAAAAAATTCATCCACATCACCAATGGGGCTGATGCGTGGCAACACCAAAGCTTGGGTTTTGGCTTGGCGCTTGAACGATTTGGCCAATTCCACAACAGCGCGGCGCGTGGGCACCAGAATTGTCCAATCAGCCAGCGGCCGTGCTTTCTCAAAGGTGGGAAAGCGCAATAAAATATTCTCAGCGAGGATGTCGAGAAAAGCCTCGCCTGCCGCAATTGAAAACACGCGAGGCAGAGATGGGGTCATGGGTCAGCTTTGGGCCAAATATTTTTCAGCAGCTTTTATGGCATCTGGGGTTCCCACATGCAACCAATGGCCTTGGTGGCACAGCCCGAACAAACGCCCATTGGCAATGGCCCTATCCCACAGCACATTCATCGAAAAGCGCCCGGCTGGCGCATGTTCAAAAAGGCGCGGGTGAACAATATAAGCGCCAATGAAACACAGGCCATTTTGGGTTTGGCGCAGCAAGCGGCCTTGTGCGTCGATCTTAAAATCGCCGTTGCCATCATAGCCAGTGGTGTGTTTGGGGTCACACAACAGCAACAGGCAATCCATGGTGGCATCATCCCACATGTCGGCCAAGCGCTTCAGGGCAGGTGTGCCATGATCTGTCCAAAAACAATCGCTGTTGAGAACATAAAACGGTTCAGCGCCCAACAGCGGTAAGGCACGAAACACACCGCCACCGGTTTCAAGCACTTGATCGGTTTCATCAGACACAATCATGCGCGGCATGGTGATGGTGTTGGCCCATGCTTCAATCTGTTCGGGCAGATAATGTTTATTCACCACAACTGTGGTGATGTGGGCTTCTTGCAAATGTTCGATGGCGTAATCAATGATGCGTTTGTGGGCCACTTTCAACAGCGGTTTTGGGGTGTGGTCGGTTAAGGGCCGCATGCGCGTGCCCAAGCCCGCCGCCAAAATCATAGCGGTTTTTGGTTGAAAGCTCATTGGGTTAAAGCTTCGGGAATGTGGGTGATGAACCAGTTTTTCAGGCCAGCCAATGTCTGGTGTTCAAGATTGCGGGCCAAATAACGCGACATGCGCGGCATGTGTTTGAGATAATGGGGTTTGTCGTCTCGCTTATTCAGCCTTGCAAAAATCCCTAGAATTTTTGTGGCCCGTTGTGCGCCCAAAATTGCATAGGCGGTGGCAAAGGCATCTTCGTCAAATGCGCCATCTTGCTTTCGTGCATAAACATATTCGGCATAAAGCGCGTCGGCCAAATCAAAGGGAATATCAACGCGGGCATCTTGCAACAGCGATACAAGATCATAGGCACCATGACCCAAAAGTGCATCTTGTGTATCAATAACACCCACGCGCTTGAGGCTTTTTCGGTGGGCCAACCAGATCAGATTGGGCGAATGAAAATCGCGCAACACCCATTGGGGTGTGGCTTGAACAGCATGGGGTAAAATTTTGCGCCACTCATCTTCAAAACTTTTGTTCCATTCGGGCGGTGTGGGCGTGGCGTGGATATGGGTGTGAAACCAGCTGGGCAGAAGATCAACCTCTATCAACTGCGCGGCTTCATCATAATGGGGCATGTGGTAGGTTGAGCCATCGCGGTTTTTCAAAGTTGTGGGCCATGTTTGGCTGGCCATGTGGGCCAACAGCAATGTGGCTGCGCGCATGGGTTCTTGCATATCTTGGCCAGCATTCATCATGGTGCCAAACACCTGTGGCCCCAAATCTTCGATCAAGGCCAGCCCGTGTTTTAAATCGCAATCATAGATTTGAGGGGCGCTATAACCCATGGCGCAAAGATGATCGTTAATGGCCACAACGGCGGCAAGGCCTTCGGCCAAATGGGCAATGGCGCTATAGGGCTTGCCATCTTTTACTGGTGGGCCATCAGGGCGTTGGGGCATATCCATCAAAATGGAGGTTTTGGTGCTGGTGATTATTTTTTCATAGCGCCGCGATGATGCATCACCATCCAGAAACTGGCGCGTGTATGAATAGGCACTTTGCTTTTGCAGAAAGAATTCAATTTCGGCGTTGCGGGCCAATGCAGCCTTCCACGCATTTTGTGCATGAATTTCAATCATGCGCCGTTGGTCTTGGCCACTGAAGTTTATGGTCAAGGTATTGTCTGATAGCATGGTTGAATAGGCATTGGGCCATTCCACCAACATGATGTGGTTGGCCACAAGATCGTTCAACCCCAGTTCATTGGCTTCTTGAGCATTTGCCAAACGATAAAGATCAACATGGGCCACGGGCAGACGGGTGTTGTCGTAGGTTTGCACCAATGAAAACGTGGGGCTTGGCACATCAAAGCTTTGACCATCAGGTGCCAGCGCGTGAATAAAGGCGCGCGCGAAGGTGGATTTGCCTGAACCCAAATCACCTTTCAACAAAATGACAAAGCCGGGCTTTGCCCAGAGTGAAAGCACGCGGGCCAAAGCTTCAGTTTCTTGCGGCGAGTTTGATTTGATTAACATCGGCTATGCAGCGCTGGAGTTTTCAAGACGTGCAGCCTTGTTAGGCCCAGCGATGGGCAGCGTGCAAATCACCGTTGTGCCTTGGTGCATTTTTGAAACCAGCGAAACTTTGCCACCATGAAGTTCGGTGAAACTTTTCACCAATGCAAGCCCAAGGCCTGGGCCGCGGTGGCTTCCCGGCAGCGGTTTGGCTTGAAAGCGATCAAACACTTGATGTTGAAATTCAGGTTCAATGCCACGGCCAGAATCGGCCACCCAGATCTGAATCATGGTGCCTTGTTTTCTGGCACCCATTTTAATCTGGCTGTCGGGCGGTGAAAAGCCTGCGGCATTCGAGAGAAGATGCAGAATAATCTGTTCAATACGATCAGGATCTGCGCGCATCACATCAACATTGGCCGCAACTTCGATGCTGATTTCAAGATGGCGCTTTTCAAGAACGGGCAAGAAACGTTTGGCAGCCGACTCCAAAAGCTGGGTGATGTTCACCTCCGCCAATTTCAATTCCATTTGGCCAGCGTCGATGGCCGAAAGATCAATGATGGCATTGATGATAGATTTCAAATCTTCCGACGAGTGGCGAATATCTTGAATATATTCGCGTTGCTTGGGTGTGAGGGCACCTGCCACGCCATATTCCAAAGTTTCGGCAAAGCCGATGATGCTGGTGAGCGGCGTTCTCACTTCATATGACACATTCGACAGAATGCTGTTTTTCAGGCGGTCTGCGGCTTCCAAGGCTTCGGCCCGATCACGCAAGGCCTGTTCGGCTTTCACCGCGTCTGAAACATCGGTGAAGGTTAAAAGGGCATTGCCATCTGGCAGGGGCACGGCACGATAGCGCAGCACACGAGATTCTTGGGTGACACGACCTTCATGGGCCTTGCGGTTTGCTTCAAGCCCGGTGACACCAAACTTAATATCTTGCCAAGCGCTGCGTGAATCAGCGCTTAAACTTGGCATTTGGGCCAGTTCATTCACATGGGGCTTTTTTTCAAGGAAGGCGGGCTCTAGCGACCAGAAGCGCATGAAGGCCGGATTATACAATTTCAGGCGGCCATCAGGGCCGGTGAGTGCCACAGCTTCGGCCAGATTGTCCAAGGTTTCACGTTGCACTTCAAACAGCTCGTTATAGCGGCTTTCAAGCTGAAACTCTTTGGTGAGGTTTTCATAAAGATGGGTGATGCCGCCCAAGGGATGTTGTTCGGTGACAACGCGCAAAGAGCGGCCATCGGGCAAATACCAATATTCTTCTTGCGGCTCTAAGGTGGTATAAGATTTCAACTGCTTGGTGCGCCATTCGCGATAATTGGCTTGTTCTGGCAATAAGCGCCCGGCGCGCAGACGATCTAAAATTTCACCGTCAGATGGCTTTGACTTTAAGAAATCTTCTTCCAATTCCCACAGCTGAAGATAGGCTTGGTTGTGAAAGGTTAAGCGCTGATCGGGCCCAAAAATGGCAATGGCGGTTGATAGCTTATCCAACATTGAAGCGTGGGCGGCTTCATGGCGGCCTAAATCTTTTTCAGTTTCTTCAAGCGGGGTGACATCAATGGCAAAGCCCACGTGGCCATTTTCAAGACCAGAGGCATAAATGTTAAAGCTGCGCATCTGGCCGCCCAGAACGGCTTTGGCGCGGCCGATAAGCCCGGCTTTGGTGTTGGCGCGGCTGGGGTCCAAGGCTTCTGGTTTGGTGAGCAACAAATTGCGCCGCAGCACCGTTTCACTGTCTGGCGCTTCGGTGGCGTGGACGTAAGATTGATTGACCCAATTTAACTGGCCATCTTTGCCTGTAAGCCAGATGGGGAAGGGCGCACCATCCAGAATGGCACTGAGACGTTCAACCTGCTTGGCAAGCTTGTGGGCATCATATTGGGTTTCATTGGCCTCTAGCCTTTCGCCGGAAAGCGGCCTGAAGCGCAGATTGATTGTGGTTCCCGCTGCGCGGCCATCGACTTCCAGCAAATCGCCCAGTTTGGTTTTAACCCCAAAGTTGAAGGGCGTTCCATCGTGGTGAAGCTGGCCAAGTTGGGCCGCCAACATTTTTGCCGCATCATGTTCAAGCCATGTTTCAAACTGGATGATAGCGTCCAAAGCTTCGGGCACCCGCACTGTGCCGTGCAATGTGCCCAACATGCGTTCTGGTTTTTTGGTATCACCATTCCAAGTGAGAAGAATTTGCGATTCAGATTGCAGCGCTGCTTCAGCCTCGTTGAGTTGATATTCAACATCGCCCAAGCGCCTTTGGGTGATTTGCAGGTTGCGCTTTTGGCCACGCAAACGCCAAAACAAATAGGCCGAAAGCGAAATGCCAAAAACCCCAGAAAGGGTTGTGGCGGTGAGGGTTGCGGTATTTTGATCAAAGCCTGCAGCAAAGCAAACATTGATCTGTGAGGGCAAGGCAAGCACAGCAAAACCCGCAATGCTTTTCAGCATTGTGCTATGACTTGTGCCCGTATTGCCCAATTGCCCGCTCCATCAGCCGCCCCTTCGCGAATCAGTCTGCGCTGGGCCCACCAATTCTATAGACTGAAGGCTTTGCTTCGTGAATCCGGTTTCTTTTTTAACGCAAAAGTTGTGGTTTTTGAGGCGCTAATTTTTCTAGCTTGGCTTTGCCATTTTGAATACGATAGGTTTTTGATGCTATTTGTGTCCACGCGGGGCGGTGGGTGATGGCCAAAATGGTCAGGCCGCCGGAAAGTGCTTTAATGTTCTCGCAAATTTCAGCCTCGGTTTGTTCATCCAAGGCGCTGGTTACTTCATCAAGCAACAGCAGCTTTGGTTTATGCACCAAGGCCCTTGCCAAAGACAGGCGCTGGCGCTGGCCACCGGAAAGCTTGCCGCCCATGGTGCCAATGTCTGAGTGAAGCCCTTGGGGCAAGGCTTTCACAAAGGCTTGCGCACCAGACACGCGTAAAGCTTCCGAAACATCGGCTTCAGAAATTGATGTATCGCCCATCACAATATTTTCAAACACGCTTCCGCGCAGTAAGGTGAGTTCTTGAGGAACATAACCAATTTTCTTGCGCCATTTTCTTAAATCGAGGGCTTTGAAATCTTGGCCATCAACTTTGATCTGGCCCGTTGTGGGTTGATTGAGGCCGATGACCAGATCAACCAATGTGGTTTTACCAGACCCCGAAGGGCCAACCAAAACCGTGATGGCGCGGGCTGGAATTTCAATATTGATGCCCGACAGAATGGATTTCTTCGCATAGCCAAAGCCCACGTCATGGAAGGTGATGGCCGTTTGCAGCGTGGGTTCAAGGCTGCCTTGCAACGCTTCGGCATGGGCTTCGCTGCGATTGATGGTTTCAAGCACGCCAAAATAACCTGCTGCCGAAAATGCAGCCGTTTGCAAAGAAAGCTGCACGCGCTTGATCAAATCAATCAATTGATAAAAAATAACGCCAAAAACCAGAAACTGTGAAAGCGGCGTTTTCAAAACAGCAACCCCCACATAAATTCCGGAAATGACCATGATCATGGCCAAAATATCTTGGCCATAGTACATGGCATGGCTGCTGATTATTTTTTGAATCTGTGCGCTGCGCAAGCTTTTGATGTTGGCAGTGAAGCCTTCTAAAAACCGCTCTTGGCGGCCCATCGATTTCAAGGGCTTCATGTTGTTGACCACATCTTCAAGACCCGTTGTCAGATCATTTGATGCTTGCCATTGGGTGCGGCTGCTGGTGTCGGCCAAACGCAAAATGGCGCGCAATGGCAAAATGAGAAGTGCTGCGGCGGCCAACGAAAAAAGCGCCAACTTGAATGAAACAAGAAAAGCCGCCAGAAACATGCCCAAGGTTGGAATGAGGGTGACCACATGGCCAGCGGCAGCATAATAGGCCTCACCCGCCAACGTAGATTGTGCCGAAATTTGCGAGGCCACTTCGCCTGGTTTGTGATCAACAAAATAAGACCACTTGGCTTGCATCATGGCATGCAAAAGTTTGGTGCGAATTCTGGTTGTAACATCGGCCACAGAAATTCCAACATAGCTGAGCGAGGCCATCGAGATCACCGATTTTAACACAAGGCCGGTTCCGACAAAAGCTAACAGATTGAGAAAACTGGGCTCAACCCCCAATTTTGCAAACACGCGCAACACATATTCGGCAATGGGTGATTGTTTCTGCCCGCCATCGGTTGTGAGCTGGGTGATCAAGGGCACCAAACCACCCATGCTTAGCAAATCTGCCAGACTTGCCAACAGCATAAGTGCTGCCACAATGATGGGCCTGCCACCAGGTGCTGACCAATAAATTGAAAAAACTTTTTTTAACACACGTTTGCTGCTCTCATTTTCACGCTGGCTTAAATTGCTTTATACTGCGAGATGGCGCGGGCGAGTTGTTTTTTTAAGTGGTTCAGATCAACACCGGCAAAAGATTGCACACCAATTGCCACGTGGTTGGGTTCGAGATCTTGGCAGAACTGTTCAATTTCAGCTTCAGATTTTGACTGGCGCATCCATTGGGTTTTACACAGGCTTTGGGTTGCAGCAAAATGATGGGGATTGGTTTTTTGAACCTCATCCACGAACAACCCATAAAGCGTGTATTCAGACACATCGAGCCTTGCGCCCAGTTCGGTGTACCAAGCTTTGCCTGTGGTTTTTTCCATATGGTCGCGCAGCGCCAGAACTGTGGGGCGATGCCAGGTTACAAAATTGTCGATATAGGTAAAATGCAGATCGGTGTTGTTGACGGGCAGACCCAGAATTTCAAGGCCTGGCCTCACATATTTAAGATTGACAATTTCTGGCAGGGCGCAGGCTTGGGGCGAATGAAAAAGCCGCAAGCGTTCACCGCGATTAAGTTCGGCGGTGTTAAATGGTTTTACAAAAAACACATCAGAGTCACAATAGGCCAAACTTGGTTGGGTGATGATGGACGCAATGCCCATCTTAATGATCTGCTGCATATGCCAGCCGATAAAGAAACCGGTTTTTCTGGCCCACCACAGGCTTCGGCCACCCGCAAAGGGAATGTTGAACAGATGATGCATGCTGGGTGGGGCCACATCATGGGTTAAGAGAATTGTGCGCTTTGGCCCAGCAAAAGATTTGAACAGGCCGTAATCTGGTTTATCGACAATGATGTAATGATGCCACGGGCCGCTGAGGAAAACATCCATGCTTTGGCACAACATTTTGCAGCGTTCAAAATCACCCGAATAACTTGGTGTGATGAAGGCCCAATCTTGTAGAGACGTGTTTGTCAGCAACGGTTAATTCCTGATGGATTCTTTCAGCGTGTGAAACGCCACAAAGCCAAAACCAATTGCAAAATAAGCATAGACCTCAATGAAGGTCGACGCTGCATGGGGCAGACAATAGATCACCATGCCCACGAAAATAAACGTGTAGAGAATTTCAACATAAGCAGCGGGCGGCAGGGCCTTAATTTTATAGGCCTTGTTGTTGGCTTCGTTCTGATCTTTTTTCACGATGTTCAGTTTGGGCGTGCGCACGAAGGGTGTAACCTTGCCGGTGAAGGCTTGGATGATGGCCCATGAATTTGCAAAGGAAAGACCAATGGCTGTGGAGGTGAAAAATATTGTCATCAGCACTATGTGCAACGGGCTTTTTTTCTTGCCGATGAAATCGCCCAAACGTTGGGCCGTTCCAAAGGTATAGATCATGCCGATGAATGAAATTGCGATCAAAACTTTCAACGTCCAAAACAAGGGGCCTGTGCTGAAATGCGTAAACCACGGCAGCAGCAACATGCTGACAACAAAAAAGTGCATGAATAAAAACACCAAGCTGTTGAACATGTGAAAGGAACCCACAATTTTCGACATCAAGGGCGCGTTTGAAGACCAAAGATTGACCAGTGTTTTCTTACCGGTTTCGGCTGCACCTTTGGTCCAACGGAATTGTTGGCTTCGCACCGCATTCATTTCCACGGGCAATTCTGATGGCGTGGTGATGGTTTCAACAAAAAGAAATTTCCAACCTTTCAGTTGTGAACGGAAGCTCAAATCCAAGTCTTCTGTCAAACAATCGCTTTCCCAGCCGCCTGCATCTTCAATGGTGGCCCGGCGCCACATGCCGCCGGTGCCGTTAAAGTTGATAAAATTGTCAGATGCTTGGCGCCCGCCTTGCTCAACCGAAAAATGATTATCAATGGCAAAGCCCATCAACCTTGTGATCAATGAATAATTGAGGTTGAGATGTTCCCAACGGGTTTGCACCATGCCCACTTTGGGATCTCCAAAATAAGCCACAACTTGTTTGATAAAATCGGGGCGGGGCAAAAAATCTGCATCAAATATTGCAACAAATTCGCTGTCGTTTAATCCCAAGCCATATTGCAGCGCGCCTGCCTTGAAGCCCTTGCGGTCTGCCCGGCGCACATGTTCAATGGCAATGCCCTTGGTTTTTAACTGGGCAATAACGCGGGCTGCAATTTCAGTGGTTTCATCGCTTGAATCATCCAACAATTGAATGCTGAGTTTATCTTTGGGATAATCCATTTGTGCCATGCAGTTGAGCAAGCGCTCCACAACATATTGTTCATTGTAAATTGGCAGTTGAATCAACACACGCGGCAGATTGCCGGCCCAGCCAACGGGTTTTACCGGGGGCTTGGCGTTGGAACCTTTGCTGCGGCTATAAGAATAAGCCAAAGCGGCTTGGGCCAATGAATAAACAACAATCATTACCGTAGCAAAAAAGGCAAAAGCCTCGACAAAAAACTCAATCACGTTTGTGAACTTCCGATCTTCAAATTCAAGTCTTGGCAGATTGCGGTTTTGCCCTTGCGGCAAAAAACACTTGGTATTGCATGGCCAATCGAATAAGCACTTACAAACTGTATGAAACCGTGTCAAATGCACTGGCCAGATGCAAGCCATTTCCTTTTTTAAATTAAGCCGAATAGATCTTTATGTGCTTTGGGTGATTGTGAAACCCATGCGCAATATCTTTATTTTTGTGCTGCTCATTCTGGAATGTGTGCGCTTTCGACAAGGGCTTGGGCTGGCGTTGCACCAAGACAATTTGGTGGCACTTCTGATCACCTATCTTAGCCAATGGTTGGCGCTTTATTCAGGTTTGGCCATGCAGATGGCTTTGGCGGTGGGGGTGATGTTGGGCTTTGCCTCGCTGGCGCAAAACCGCGAGCTCGATGCCATGCATGCCTTGGGCTATAGCTTGCACCGGTTGATGGTTCCTGCCGTTTTATTGTCTGTGGTGATTGCGGCCGCAGATTTTTGCATTTTGGGCTGGTTTCAACCCTTGTCAATTTATAACAGCGCCAATTTTGTCCATCAAATTCAACGCTTTGTAAGCCTGCTTCCCGAGGGTGGTGATTTGTTTGTCAGCGGCGGTGGCAAAACGGTGTTGATCGATAATATCGCCCCCAAAAGCAATGAATTTGGCAAGATCTTTGTCTATCAAACCTATGATGATGGCAAAACTGTAACAACCGGTGGGTCTAAGGGCCATGTGACCATTGTTGATGATGATCCCAATCAATATTACGATGTTGAAAATGTGCGCATGATGCAACTTCAACTGGGCCATAATGCCGAAGGCTTGGTTCTGCCGGAAGCCTATAACGCCAGTTCCAGTTCGAAGTTGAAGGGCCCGGTTCGGGCCATTGACACCAGCCATTTTCGCAAGCGCGGTTCTTCTGAATGGGAGATGACATTTGACGAGTTGGCGTGGTCTGGCCCGCCTGGCGGCTATGCGGGCAAGGTTTCACCCATACCCATGCAAGCTGAATTGCATTACCGCATTGTGCAAGTTCTTTATATTTTGCTGTTGCCGTTTATTGCGGTTTTGTTTGTGATTGAACCTAGGCGCAATCCAAGCCCATTTCGCTTTTTGGGCGGGCTTTTAACCATTCTGGCTTTCCATCAGTTTCTGGGCATGGCAACATCCGTGTCGCGCAAAGGCGATCTTTCGGTGCTGATCACACTTTGGTTGCCGATTACACTTTTGGCAATTGTTGTGTTTTTGCGCATGAAGTGGCTTTCAACCAAGCCCGGTTTTAATACGGCACGCTAAGGTGAAATGATTGGCGGAAGAAGAGGGATTCGAACCCTCGGTAGGCTATTAACCTACGCACGCGTTCCAGGCGTGTGCCTTAAACCACTCGGCCATCCTTCCGCAACGTT
>JAYUHQ010000039.1:0-2517 GCA_043766895.1 Aestuariivirga sp. | reverse complement strand
GGGTCGTTTGGCCGCTGATCCATGTCTAAATTGGCTGCTTTTCTTAATCACCAACACCCTATAACACTTAAGACCAAGGCGCAAATTATGGAGCACTGCCCGTGACCGACATTCAACGCGAAACGATGGATTATGATGTGGTGATTGTGGGTGCGGGGCCTGCGGGGCTTTCGGCTGCTATTCGTGTGAAACAACTATCACCCGAAACATCTGTTTGCGTGTTGGAAAAAGGCTCGGAAGTGGGAGCGCATATTTTATCTGGCGCTGTGATTGATCCCATCGCTTTGAATGAACTGATCCCCGATTGGAAGGAAAAGGGCGCACCCCTCAACACGCCAGTGATCGAAGATCGATTCTATGTGTTGGGGCCCTCTGGGGCACTTCGTTTGCCCAATTTTCTGATGCCACCTTTGATGAGCAACCATGGCAATTATGCTGTGTCTTTAGGCAATGTGTGCAGGTGGCTGGCAACGCAGGCCGAAGGTTTAGGCGTTGAAATTTATCCCGGCTTTGCGGCATCAGAAGTTCTTTACCGCGACGATGGCTCGGTGCGCGGTGTGGTTGCTGGCGTGATGGGCATTGCCAAGGACGGAACCCATAAACCTGATTATCAGCCTGGAATGGAGCTTATTGGCAAATATGTTTTCATTGCCGAAGGTGTGCGCGGTTCATTGGCCAAGGAAATCATCGCCAAATATAATTTATCAGAAGGTCGCGAGCCGCAGAAATTTGGTTTGGGCATGAAAGAACTATGGGAAGTGAAACCCGAAAATCACAAACAGGGCCAAGTGACCCACACCATGGGTTGGCCACTGGGCATGAAAACGGGTGGTGGTAGCTTTATGTATCACTTGGAAGATAATATGGTGTCGGTTGGATTTGTGGTTCATCTTAATTATCAAAACCCGCATCTGTTTCCCTATATGGAATTTCAGCGGTTCAAACATCATCCGCTGATTGCCAAAACCTTGGAAGGCGGGCGGCGTGTGGCTTATGGCGCGCGTGCAATTACCGAAGGTGGTTTTCAAGCTGTTCCGAAACTGGCATTTCCCGGCGGGGCATTGATTGGTTGTTCGGCCGGATTTGTGAATGTGCCGCGCATCAAGGGCTCCCACAACGCCATGAAAACCGGAATGATGGCCGCTGAACAGGCGGTGGCCGCTCTGGCTGCGGGCCGATCTGGCGACACTTTGCATGAATATCAATCCGCTTATGAAAATTCTTGGGTCTATCAAGATTTGAAGAAGGTAAAAAACGTAAAACCCATGTGGTCTAAACTTGGCCTTTTGGGCGGTGCGGTTTTGGGGGCTGCAGACATGTGGCTTAACACGCTGTTTGGTTTTGGGCTTGGCACGTGGAAACACGGCAAACCTGATTATGCAACACTAAAGCCAGCAGCGGCGTGCAAACCTATTGCATACCCTAAACCAGATGGCGTGTTGTCTTTTGATCGCCTGACCAATGTGGCATTTTCAGCAACCTCGCATGAGGAAGATGAGCCAGCACATCTCAAGCTGAAAGACAAAGACATTCCCATCGGCGTGAATTTACCAATCTGGGATGAGCCTGCCCAACGCTATTGCCCCGCTGGGGTTTATGAAGTTGTGCGAACCGAAGGACAAGAGCCACGGTTTCAAATTAACCACCAGAATTGTGTGCATTGCAAAACCTGCGACATTAAAGATCCATCGCAAAACATAACGTGGGTTGTGCCCCAAGGGGGCGAGGGGCCGAACTATCCCAATATGTAAAAAGTAACTGTTAACCTTGTAACCAAGTTTCTTAAGCCTCTGAGAAATAACTAAAAAGCAACCAATCCGCGCAAGGGGTTGTTCAGAGATCTTGGCTATCACTGTAGTTTATGAGTGATAGGAGTGGTTTTGCCATGGGTTTATCTTTGAAGAAGTTTAGTTTGCTGCGTCGGTTGCAAACGCTGTTCAAACAAGAACGCGGCAATGTGTCGATTATGTTCGGTATTGCCGCTGTGCCTTTGTTTCTGGCTGGCGGTGCCGCCATTGATTATGAGCGCGCCATCAACGCCAAAACCATGTTGCAAGCATCATTGGATTCGGCGGCTTTATATGCAGCATCACTGACATCAACCGATGATAATGTTCTGACAACAAACTCTAGGCCATACGTGACTGCAAACTATAACAACGTGGGCGATGCAGCTTTGTCGACCTATTCAGCCCATTTTGATGCGGCCAGTTCCACCATCCAAGTTCAAGGCCAAGCGGCCATGAAAACTTGGTTTATGGCCATTGTGGGCCAAACAGATTTGATGGTGACGGCCACATCCAACGTGCAACGCTCGGGGCTTAACCTTGAAGTGTCTCTGGTGTTGGATAACACCAATTCAATGAATACTGGCAATGCCATTGGCAGCTTGCGAACGGCTGCGGCAAAATTTGTGTCGCAGGTTATGCCAGCCACACAAGGCAACTTCTACACCAAGATTGCGCTTGTTCCATATAACAATGGCGTAAACGTGGGTGCCGCCATGGCCCCCTTGGC
>JAYUHQ010000038.1:0-6773 GCA_043766895.1 Aestuariivirga sp. | reverse complement strand
TGTTTTTGGCGCGCCGGATTGTGCGCATGGCCGTTGAAGATATTGGTTTGGCTGATCCGCAAGCCTTAACTCAAGCCTTGGCAGCAAAAGATACATTTGAGTTTTTAGGATCGCCAGAAGGCGAGTTGGCTTTGGCACAAGCGGTGATTTATGTAGCAACGGCACCAAAATCCAACGCCGCATATAATGCCTTTTCTGCGGCTATGGCTGCGGCGCGTGAAACAGGCTCGCTGCCGCCACCAAAAATTATTTTGAACGCGCCCACCAAACTGATGAAGCAGCAAGATTATGGTGCGGGCTATCGTTATGACCATGATCAGCCTGACGCATTTTCAGGGCAAAATTACTTTCCCGACCAAATGGGTCGTCGGAAATTCTATGCTCCGGTTGAGCGCGGCTTTGAGCGCGATATTCAAAAGCGTTTGGATTATTGGGAAAAATTGCGCCGCGAACGCAGCTCATAAAAAAAGGCCCCGGTTTCACGGGGCCTTCGATCGTTATGGGCAGAAAGCTTATTGGCCAGCGGCCTTCAACTTCATGCTGCATTCGTGCCAATAGGCTGGCCATGTTGCACCAGCGGCAAGTTTGCCACCAGCTTTGTCGGCACGCCAGTTGTTGGCGCACTGCTTAATGCGTGCACGTGCTGCAATCTGCTTCACTGAAAGCGGCTTGCCGTTTTTATCAACAGTTGCTGCCGGTGTGGTATCTGCTGCTGTGCCGACTGGCTCAGCCGGAGCAACTTTCATGGGCTTCATTGGTGTTGCGGCGGCTGGTGCAGCGGGCGCAGCAGGTGCTGCAGCAGCGGCACCGGCTGGTGCTACGCATTTGCCTTTTTGGAAATCACGGAATGTCATGCCTGCTGGCACTGTGTTGGCAGCTTTCATCGCTTTCCAAGCAGCAGAGCATTGTTGCATGAACGTGCCACCCGCAGCGGCTGTCGCAGCGGCGGCTGGTGCAGCCGGAGCAGCAGCAGTTACCGCTTTGGCGGGCTTTGCCGCAGGGGCAGCCGGAGCAGCCGGGGCTGCGGCGGCAGCATCAGCGGCGCAATTGGCTTTGCGGAAATCATTCCACTTCAAACCACCATCTGTGCCAGCTGCTTTTGCGGCTTTATATTTCGCACTGCATTCTGTCATTGACAGGGCAGAAGCTTGGCTGGACATCATGGCGCTGGCGCTAACTGCAAGAAGAGCAGCAAACCCAAGTGTGCGCAGTGTTTTGGACATTTCATATTCCTTTATGTAGCCGCCCCACATGATGCGGACTAAGGTTGAAAAATAAGAAGATTCGCCATCCTCTTGAGGACATTCTAATCCTATTTAAAAGTGTTTAAAAGGCGGCAACAAGATTAATGAATTGTCATAATGGATAGCAGCATGTCGGCCAGTGAAGATGTTATTAAAATTCAAAACCAAGAAGCAGTCTTACGTTTTGTCAAATTCGATGAAGCAGATTCTTGGGCGCTGGGCATGCAAATGCGCCAAGCGGCCAGCACACGGGCGTTGCCCTTGGTGATTGATATTCATGTGGGCCAGCGGCAGATGTTTTACGCCTGTTTGCCAGGGACGTCGCCAGACAATGAAACCTGGGTACAACGCAAGCTGAATTCGGTGATGCGTTTTCAGAAAAGCTCTTATCGTTTGGGCAGAGAAACTGCGAAAAATGGCGGTGGCTTTGACGCTTCGCGCGGCATTGATCTTGCTCAGTTTGCTAATGCGGGCGGAAGCTTTCCCATTCATATTATTGGAAGCGGCGTTGTTGGTGCTGTTACTGTTTCGGGCATTCCGCAACGTGATGACCATGGTTTTGTGGTTGAGCAACTTTGCGCCTATTTGAAAAAAGACTATGCTGCTTTGGCATTAGGAGCTGAAAGCCCTTGATGCATTTTGACATGTGGTTTTGGGCCTGCGCTTGTTTGGCATCATTTCTGGTGGGGGCTTCAAAAGGGGGGCTTCAAGGCGTTGGCGTTCTTGGTGTACCAGTTATGGCGCTTGCCACATCGCCCGTTGTGGCGGCGGGCATTCTGCTTCCCATCTTGGTGGTTAGCGATTGGTATGGCTTGTGGATGTTTCGCAAAGATTATGATGTGCGCAATATCAAAATTATGGTTGCCGCGGGGATTATCGGAATTTTGATTGGCTGGGCCACGGCGTCGATCACCAGTGATGATTTGGTAAAATTTGTGGTTGGTGTCATTGGCCTATCTTATTTTGTGGATGGGCTTCTTAAAGGCAAACGGGTGATTGCGGCCAAACCTGCCGATTTGCCGCGCGGGTTTTTCTGGGGCACGATTGCTGGCTTCACCAGTTTTGTGGCCCATGCCGGCGGCCCCCCTTACCAGATGTATGTGTTGCCGCAAAAACTGGATAAAATGACCTATGCGGGAACTGCCATTATTGTATTTGCGATTATCAACATGCTCAAATTGCCGCCTTATTGGATGCTTGGCCAAATTAATTTGAACAGCCTTGAAGTGGGTGCCGCATTAACGCCCGTCGCCTTGCTTGGCGCCCTTGCTGGTTTTAACCTGACTAAATTTATGCCTGAGAAAATCTTTTTCCAGTTTGTTGAAGTGGCGCTTTTTTTGTTGTCGCTCAATTTGATGTATGAAGGCCTGCGCGGATTGACAAAATTCTAATCGCGCGGCAACTATACCTTTGAGCGGGGGCTCAGCAATTTGGAGTGTATGGCGTTATGCGCAACCTCGTTTTGGCAATATTCCTTTTTTTCGCCTTTGTTCTTCCAAGCCATGCCGAAGATGGTGCGCGGGTTATTTTGGTGCTTGATGCATCAGGCTCTATGCGCGCCAAGATTGATGGCAAATCTAAAATTGATATTGCCAAACAGGTTGTTGGAAAAATTATCAGCACATGGAAACCAGAAGATGAGATTGGCCTGATCGCTTATGGCCACCGTGAAAAGGGCAATTGCAAAGATATTGAAGTGTTGCGCGAACCGGGCACATTGAATGCTGATGATTTTATGGCGGCGGTGAAAGGCATTTCACCCAAAGGGCAAACGCCGATGACTGACGCTGTGCGCATGGCAGCTGAAGCCCTACAATATACCGAGAAGAAAGCCACCGTTATTCTGGTGTCTGATGGCATTGAAAATTGCAATGCTGATCCTTGTGCCGTTGCAGAAGAATTGAAAAAGGCGGGTGTGGGCTTGGTGGTGCACACAGTTGGTTTTGGTCTTGATAATAAAGGGGCCGTTGCCCAGTTAAAATGCCTTGCTGAAAAGACCGGTGGCACGTTTACCCTGGCCAACAACGCCTCTGAATTGCAGAAGGCTTTATCAACATCACTTGAGGCAAAGCCTGCGCCAGCCCCAGCACCTGCGCCAGCCGAAGCATTCAACATTCGTGGCCATGTGAAGCAAACCGCCAGTGCTGAATTGGCCGCACCATTTATTGAGCCCATTTGGTCTTTCAATAAGCCAGATGGGGCAGACGGCACGCAAGGTGCTTATGTCAATGAAGCCTATGGCGTGGATATGAAATTCAACTTGGAGCCGGGCGATTATATTGCAACGGTTAAATCCAACCGCGCATCAATCACCATGCCATTTAAAATTGAGCCCGGCAAAGTTACAAAACTCGACGCAGATTTGGAAGCCGGCATCGTTAAATTAAGTGGCATGATTGACGATAAAACCCCGCTGACAGACAAGGGCGCAAGCTGGGATTTGCACACCATTGATGGCAAATATATCGACACCGAATATGGCGACACCTATTCGTGGATGTTGAACGCTGGCAAATATTACGTGGTGCTTGGTCTGGGTGATACCAAGACCAAGGCTGAGTTTGAAATTAAGGCAGGCGAGACAACAGAAAAAATCATCAGCATGGGTGCTGGCAAAGTGCGTGTGTCAGCCGTTTACTCTGAAGGCGGCGAAGCATTGCAAGAGGGCGCTGCGTTTGAAATTTATCATCAAGGTGCCAGCGCTGATGAAAAAGGCGAATGGGTCAACACACTTTATAACGTTCAATCTGTCTTTGATTTGCCAGCGGGTAAATATATTGCCGTTGTGAAACTTGGTATCGGCGAGGCGCACAAAGCGATTGATCTTGCTGCCGGGGCAACGGTTGATCTTAAGATTGTTGCCAATATGGGCTTTATCGCAGCATCTGCCGAGGGTGCCACAAGTTATGTGATAAGTGTTGGTAAAAAATCTTTGGACGGCAGCAATCTTAATCTGAACACCAGCTATGACCCTAAACTTAATCTTGCTGTCAACGCCGGAAATTATCTGGTGCAAGCATTTAAGGGAGACGTTTTGATTGGTGAAAAACTGGTGGATGTGAAAGCAGGCGAGCGCACCGCCATTGCCTTGCCCTAACATACTTGCCCTAACATACAAGTGATACAATATAAGGGTTGAGATGGGGGCCGCGCATTGGCTAGTGTGCGGTCCATGAAACTTCAATTCCACACACTCGATGTTTTTACCACGCGCCAATTTGCCGGCAACCCGCTGGCGGTTGTTTTGGACGCTGATCATTTAACAACTGAGCAAATGCAAACCATTTGCAAGGAATTCAATCTGTCTGAAACGACATTTGTGATGAAGCCTGAAAATCCGGCAAACACCGCAAAAGTTCGCATCTTTTTTCCCGGTGGTGAAATGCCGTTTGCGGGCCACCCAACTTTGGGCACCGCCGTTTTGTTGGCGGAACTTCGTAACAAGCCGGGCTGTAATATTTCAACTGAAATCAAGTTGGAGCTAAAAGCGGGTTTAACGCCGGTGAAAATCAGCCGCATTGCCGATCACTGTTCTGGCATATTTACAGCACCTGTTGTTCCTTTTCATGTTGATACCATTTTGCCTTCGGTAGAAGATGTAGCGCGGGCGCTGAATTTGGATCCTGCTGACATTGGTTTTGATGGCCACGGGCTTGCGATGCTCCAAGGAGGCCCAAGTTTTTTCTATGTGCCGGTGAAAAACCGAGCAGCTTTGGAAAAATCGCAAGTGCGCCAACCCTATTGGGCCGAACTTCTGGCCCCATTGGGTGGCAGCACAGATGCTGCCTATATCTATACGCGTGGTGGTGATGCGCCACATGCCAGTTTTCGTGCTCGCATGTATGCACCATCGGGTGGCATTCCTGAAGATCCGGCAACAGGGTCGGCAACAGCGTTGCTGGCAGCCCAACTTCTCAAAGCTGAACATTTGCCAGATGGAACACATCATTGGAACCTAGAGCAGGGCTATGAAATGGGAAGACCATCAGATTTAGGCTTGGAGGCCGATGTAATCTCTGGCAAGCTTGCAGCAGTAAGAGTGGGCGGAAGTGCCGTTCGCGTGATGAGTGGAGAGATTACACTATGAGTACCACCCAATTGTTTTTGATAATCCACTTGTTTTGCATTGCCATGGCATTGGGTATTGGTTTTTCAAACATTGTGGGTTTTCGCGTGGCTAAGGGCTTGGGCGGAGACAAAGCCCTTGGCATTGCCGCTCATCGCGAATCTCTTATTCCCTATGGCGATATTTTCTTTGTTGGCATCATTGCCAGCGGCCTGATTTTGCTGTCGGCCATTGGTGGGGCGCGTGGGCTAAGTGTGTGGTTTCATGTGAAGATGGCCATGGTTTTGGTTTGGGTGGTCAGTTACATTTTAATGCGGGTGCGCATTCGGAAATTTTTGGCAAATCGTGATATGGGATTGATTGGGCTTATCCGCACCTATGCACATGTTGCAATAAGTGCCGCTACATTGGCATTGATTTGCGCAGTGATGGCATTTGCCGTCTGATCCGACTTAATTTTAGCAACGTAGCCAAGGCATGAAAATGCTTTTGGCCTTCATTTTCGTTTTAACTGTTCTTGGTGGTTCTCCTCATGCAGTGACCTTGAGCGAAATTATTCGTAACTGTCGCAATGATGGCAAAACACTGTGCCCAACATCAAGCTATGGCAAAGCCATGCAGGCGTGTTTGGTTGAGCACATGAAACAGCTAAGCCCTAAGTGTAAGCCCATTGTGATCAGGCTTAACAACGGCGAGAAGTTTTCGCTGTTCTGATTATTCAATGTTGAGAATGGTTTTGGCTTGGGCTGTCACATCAACGGCGGCATCTTCATTACCCGCACCACACAGTTGAACCGCCTGTTCGCGCAAATCTGCCACTTCTTGCTTTTTATCGGCAGCGATTTTTGTGGTGACGATTGCGGCATCAATTTTTGCAATGTCGTCTTTGCATTGGCCGGCAAACGCACCGGTGGCCGAAACTATAAGCACCACAAACGACACTGATAAAGCTTTTAACATTGTTACCCTCACGAATCTGTGGGTTGGATAGGCAGAAACTAAGGCGAAACTATGCCAATTGATAGCCAGTGTTTGTGCAAGGTTAACATGTTGCAAATGGGCGTGGAACGTCTTAAGCAGAGCAATGTTCGTTTTTAGCACTTTGCCACTTCACATCCTCCTGCTTATCTGCCCCTAAGGGCCGACAGGGCGCTTCGCCTTGGCTCTTTGGGGTTGCGAACAAAAAAATCCAACAGCTAAGCAGAGACAAACATCATGATGATCAATCCCCAAAATAAATACCGCGCCTTTACACCCATCAATTTGCCCGACAGGAAGTGGCCTTCCACCACCATCACCAAGCCGCCCATGTGGTGCAGCGTGGATTTGCGTGATGGCAACCAAAGCCTGATTGAGCCCATGGGCCATGAGCGCAAAATGCGCATGTGGAACGCGCTTTTGAACATTGGTTTTAAAGAAATTGAAATTGGCTTTCCCAGCGCCTCCCAGACAGATTTTGATTT
>JAYUHQ010000037.1:0-2551 GCA_043766895.1 Aestuariivirga sp. | reverse complement strand
GTTACCCGGCACCCTAATCCCGTGGAGCCCGGACTTTCCTCCCCCGCTGTCCTTTCGAACCTTGCAAAGGCGGCCATCCAGCCGACTGGTGGTGGCGGAGTTAGGCGCGATAGACGCCTCCGTCAATCGAACACTTGTATTTTGGTCAACGCGCATCATCTGATGGCCTGAGATAAGGGGCAGTTCACATGACCGAAGCAGAAACCATTAAAACCTTGCGCCATTTGAAGCGCATTGCCCGCTTTATGGATAATGGCTGGGGCATTCCCTTCACAAGGTTTCGCTTTGGCGCAGACAGTGTTGTGGGCCTATTGCCAGTGGGTGGCGATGTTTTAACGGCCGCAGTTTCGCTGTTCTTGGTTTTCAAGGCCCGTGAGATGGGCGCACCCAACCCGCTGTTGGTGCGCATGTTAGCAAATGTTGCCATCGATACCGGCATAGGCAGCGTTCCCGTATTGGGTGACATATTTGACATGTTGTTTATGTCGAATGTTCAAAACATGGATCTTCTTACTGAATTCATTCGCCAAAAAGGCATTCGGGTGGATTAATCTTCTGTGCCATCCTTGGCTAGACTCAACCGATAAGTTATCTATGCTATGGCGATGAACAAGAATCTCAATTTGTTAACGGCCATCTTTTTGGCCAGCATCAGTTTGGCCCAAGCCCCAGTTCAGGCCCAAGAACGGCAATGGACGTTGGACGCAACCGCTCAAGAAGCATTTTTGGTGTTCGGTGTGCCTGAAACAGATGATGTGGGCCTAAGCTTCTGGTGCAAAATCGGCACAAAAAAAATGTCGGCCTATATGCCAGCCAACGTGGCCAAGCTGCGGGTTGGCGAAAAAACCACAATGCATATTACGGCCAATCGAAAAACCTCCACTCTGCCCGCCGTTGCGGCATTGGATGGTGCCAAAGGCAAATTCACGGTTGAAGGCCAGTTTTTGACAACTGATAAACTGTTCACCAACCTACAAGCCGCAGACGATGTGACCATCGCCATCAAAAACTTCAAAGCCAGCTATCCGCTAACAGATGCCGATTTTGATGGTCTGCTGAGTGCGTGTAGCGGCGAGGGTGGGAATAATTAGATCTGTCAAACCTTAACGTTAAGTTAATGGGCTGCTTGACTATGGCACACATCCGGTAATAGCCTAACCCCACAGCACGGGGGTGCGGGCCAGACGGGTTTCTGGTGATACCTTTTATGGAACTTCACCATGGCCCTTACAAACTGGAATCCGCAGCAAACGGTGAATACGACGACTGCGCTTACACAAAACCAAACCCACATCACCCAACTGATAGACGGCAGCATGGTGGTAACTTGGGTTGACTATTCATCAGGCAACGCAGATGTTAAATTCCAGCGCTTTGATGCTTTGGGCAATCCACTTGGAGCGGAAACCTTGGCGCATGGTGCCAGCGCTTCTGACCAAACCGAATGCGGAATTACGGCGCTTTCAACTGGCGGCTATGTCATTTCATATGTCGATGTTCAGGCCAATATTTGTTATGCGCAGAAATTTTTTGCAGATGGAACAATGAATGGCGGAGCAATCGCCCTATCCAATCCGTCATTCAGCGACTATGCTACTTATTATCCGCCAATAATTCAAGCAATCCCAAATGGGGAATTTGTTGTCATTTATACAACAGCAAATTATGCGAGCGGAACATCAGGCGTCGATATCGTCGGGCGGGTGGTCAACGCCGCTGGTGTTCCGCAACCTGCCTTCAGCATCGCTTCCCAAACCTTGAACACCCAAGCCAATATTTCGGTCACTGCAACTGCGGCAGGGTTTGACGTGGCTTGGTTTGATAGCAATCCGAACAATGGCGATGTTAAGCTTCGCGGTTTTAATCTGACGGGCGTGGCCATAACAAATGAAATAACCGTTTCTGACGCGGCCCATTTATCGTACCAACAAGCAGCACCCTCAATCACAACATTGAGCAATGGCAATGTGGTAGTCACCTGGTATGACAGCCAAGGGGTCGGGATCTCAGGCTATGACATTCGCGGCGCCGTATTTGATCAGTCCGGAAATCGACTTACCAACGAATTTCTTGCAGGCACAAATTCAACTGGAACCCAATATCTTTCAAAGGTCACTGCCTTGGCTGATGGAAAATTTATCGTTATCTATGCGACGAATGTTGGGGGTGGAGACCCAATTCATGCGCAAATGTTCAATGCTGATGGCTCAACCAATGGCGGCGATATTCTATTGACAAGTTCTTCTTACGGCGCATCGGGCTACGGCATACCCGACGCGGTCACTTTGGCCGATGGCCGCGTTGCGGTGGTTTGGGCAGACAACAATGCCGATGGTTCCAACACGGGTGTTGTGATGCAAATCCTTGATCCGCGTGAAGGCGTTTTCACAGGTGGCGCAGGCAATGATAAAATTTGGGGCAATCAAACCCAGGCCGATGATCTTTCGGGCGCTGGCGGCAATGATACGTTGTGGGGCCTTGGTGGCAATGACACGCTGCATGGCGGCCAAGGCAATGACGCCCTGTGGGGCGGCAAGGGCGATGATGTGCT
>JAYUHQ010000036.1:0-6863 GCA_043766895.1 Aestuariivirga sp. | reverse complement strand
CCATTTCTTCGGCTTCTTCGATGTAATGCGTGGTGAGAATAATGGTAACACCACTGTCGCGCAACCTGCGCACAATGTTCCACATGTCTTTGCGCAATTCTACGTCGACACCCGCAGTGGGCTCATCGAGAAATAAAACTTTTGGTTCATGGGAAAGCGCCTTGGCGATCAACACCCGCCGTTTCATGCCGCCTGAAAGCGTTCCAATTTTGGAGTCTTTTTTGTCCCACAATGAAAGTTGCTTCAGAATAGATTCTAAATGCGCATCATTTTTGGGCTTGCCAAACAATCGCCGCGAAAATGCAATCGTATCCCAAACCGTTTCAAAAAATGCCAAATGCAACTCTTGCGGCACCAGCCCAATCATCGCACGCGTCTGGCGATAATCCCGCATAATATCAAAGCCACCCACCAGAATTTCGCCGGATGATTTATTGACAATGCCACAAATGGTGGAAATCAACGTCGTCTTGCCAGCCCCATTGGGACCAAGCAAAGCAAAAATCTCACCCTGCTTGATATCAAGGTTGATATTTTTCAAAGCCGATAAGCCCGAGGCATAATTTTTAGAAAGGTTTGAAACCTGAATGATGGATTGCATTGTCGTCCCTTAGCAGAGTTTTTTTGGGCTGACCAATATTTCTCGACACCCGATTGTCATAAATCCGAACTAGCGGTGGGAAACTGAAATTAAGGAAAGCAAATTCAATGAAACTTACAACACTGTTCTTAAACACAACAATCGCAGCTGCATTTTCCCTCAGCTGCACTGTGCCAGCATTTGCCAGCGCGATGGATGATTTAACCGCCGCTGCAAAAAAAGAAGGCGAACTCACAGTCATTGCATTGCCCCACGATTGGTGCGGCTATGGCGCAGTGATTGATGGCTTTAAAGCCAAGTATGGTTTGAAGATCAATGAACTGAACCCAGACGGCGGTTCAGGCGACGAAATTGAAGCCATTAAAGCCAACAAAGGCAACATGGGCCCACAAGCGCCAGACGTGGTTGACGTTGGCCTTTCTTTCGGCCCAGCCGGCAAAAAAGATGGCTTGTTCCAACCTTATAAAGTTTCAACTTGGGCCTCAATTCCAGACAGTGCCAAAGATGCTGATGGCTTCTGGTATGGCGATTATTATGGTGTGCTGTCGATGGTGGTCAATGCCGACATCGTGAAAAAGCTGCCAACGGATTGGGCCGATCTGCAAGCGCCAGAACTGAAAAATTCAGTCGCTCTGTCAGGTGATCCACGCAGCGGCAACCAATCTTTGCAAACTGTTTATGCCGCTGGCCTTTCTGTCACCAATGGTGATGCAAGCAAAGCTGCCGAAGCTGGTTTGAAGTTCTTCTCAGACCTGAACAAAAAAGGCAATTTTGTTCCCGTTGCTGGTCAATCAGCATCATTGGCCCAAGGCACCACGCCCATCACAGTTTTGTGGGATTATAATGCCCTTGCCGCCCGCGACAATTTGAAGGGCAACCCAAAGATTGAAGTTATCGTTCCAAAATCTGGCGTTGTTGCCGGTGTTTATGTTCAAGCCATCAGCGCTTTTGCACCCCACGCTTCAGCAGCCAAACTTTGGATGGAATATCTTTATTCGGACGAAGGCCAATCACTGTGGCTTAAAGGCTATTGCCACCCCATCCGCTTTAACGATTTGGCCAAGAACGGCAAAATTGCAGCTGATGTCATGGCCAAGCTTCCACCCGCTGAAAACTATGCCAAGGCCGTATTCCCAACATTGGCTGAACAAGCCGCTGCCAAGGAATTCATTGCAAAAAATTGGGATAGCGTGGTTGGCGTAACCATCCCGAAATAAACCAAACACCGACGTTAAAAGCGCGCTTTGTCGGTTAAGCCGATGAAGCGCGCATTGCCTTATGGAACCCGCAATGACATCACCCGCATCACCAATCTCAATGGGCCTAGGGCGCAAAATTGGCCCGTGGCTGGGTGTTGCACCGTTTTTTATGTTTGCAGCATTGTTCTTGGTCTTGCCAACCGGGCTTTTATTGGTGGGCGCGTTTCAAAATGCGCAGGGTCAATTCACTCTGCAAAATATGGCCAATCTCGCAAGGCCAGATATTGTAAAATCATTCACCCTCAGCATTGAAATCAGCGCGGCTTCGGCAATTGCCGGGTCAATATTGGGCTTTGCTTTGGCCTATGCCGCCATCAATGGTGGCCTTCCCAAATGGTTGCGGCCCACATTGATGACATTCAGCGGCGTTGCCTCCAATTTCGCAGGCGTTCCTTTGGCTTTTTCATTTATCGCCACATTGGGCAGGCTTGGCATGGTTACGGTGTTTCTCAACACATTCTTTGGTTTAAATATTTACAGCGCTGGTTTTAATTTGCTCGATTTCTGGGGCCTAACCCTCACTTATCTCTATTTCCAAATACCATTGATGGTGTTGATCTTGGCCCCCGCCATTGACGGGCTCAAAAAAGAATGGCGTGAAGCATCAGCAACGCTTGGCAGTTCGACGTGGCAACATTGGCGCTATATTACGTTGCCAGTGCTATGGCCAAGCCTTGCAGGCGCAACATTGCTGCTGTTTGCCAATGCCTTTGGCGCGGTGGCCACAGCTTTCGCGCTTACCAATTCATCGCTCAATATTGTGCCCATCATGTTGTTTGCCCAAATTCGCGGCGATGTGTTGCATGATCCGAACCTTGGTTATGCCCTTGCATTTGGCATGGTTCTCATCACCGGCTGTTCCAACGTGCTTTACATCATCTTGCGCCAGCGCGGCGAAAGGTGGCAAAAATGAACAAGGGCAAAATTGCCAGCTGGATTGCAGTGTCGATCGGCATATTGTATTTTTTGCTGCCACTCATCGCCACGTTTGAATTTTCGCTTCGGCTTAAGCGCGATGAATATAGTTTTGAAGCCTATCGAATTGTGCTGTCAGACCCGGCATTTCAAACGGCCTTTTTATATTCACTGGTTTTAGCACTGGTCACCATCGTCATTGGAATTATCATTGTGGTTCCCACCGCATATTGGGTGCAACTGCGCTTGCCAAAACTAAGGCCCATCGTTGAATTTATAACGCTTCTGCCGTTGGTCATCCCCGCCATCATTATCGTGTTTGGTTATATCCGCATGTATAATACGTCGTCTTATCTGCCGCTCACGCAAACCTCGCTGGGCACAGACACGCTTTTGTCGCTGGGCTATGTGGCATTAGCACTTCCCTATATGTATCGCTCGGTTGAGACGGGTTTGCGCACCATTGATGTGGCAACACTAACAGAAGCCTCTGAAAGCCTCGGCGCTGGCTGGCTTACCACAATGTGGAAAGTGATTTTGCCAAATATCAAATCGGCCATTCTCAGCGGCGCGTTTTTAACCTTTGCAACTGTCATCGGTGAATTCACTTTTGCCAGCCTGCTCAACCGCCCAACCTTTGGCCCTTATTTGCAATTGATTGGTGCCAAGCGCGCCTATGAGCCAGCGGCCCTTGCCATCATTTCGTTCCTCATAACATGGGCGTGCATGGGCATAATCCAAGTTGCTGGAAACACCAGACATACCGCCGGAGATAAATCATGAGTTACGTTGAAATTACCCGCCTCAATAAATCTTTCGGGCCGAACCACGTGGTTAAAGGCGTTGATCTCAACATCGAAAAAGGTGAGTTTATTTCTCTGCTCGGCCCATCAGGCTGCGGCAAAACCACAGTGTTGCGCATGTTGGCTGGTTTTGAATTGCCAAGCTCTGGGCAGATAAAAGTTGATGGTTTGGATATGACCCAGGTGACCACTGCCAAACGCGGTGTGGGCATGGTGTTTCAAGCCTATGCGCTGTTTCCCAATATGACGGTTGCAGATAACGTGGCCTTTGGATTGAAAGTGGCCGGGCGGCCCGCTGCTGAAATAAAATCGCGGGTAGAAGAAATGTTGGCCCTGATCAAGCTTCCCCATTTGGGCAATCGCTTTCCATTTCAACTTTCGGGTGGCCAACAACAACGCGTGGCCTTGGCGCGCGCCTTGGCCATTCAACCGCGCATTCTGCTGTTGGATGAACCACTTTCGGCGCTTGATGCAAAAATCCGCGTATCGCTGCGCGAAGAAATCCGCGACGTGCAAAGAAAGCTGGGCATTACGACGGTTTTTGTAACTCACGACCAAGAAGAGGCCCTTTCAATTTCAGATCGCGTGGTGGTGATGAACGAAGGCCGCATTGAACAAATGGGCACACCACCTGAAATTTATAACACGCCAAGCACAAGGTTTGTGGCATCCTTTGTTGGCACGCTGACAATGTTGCAAGCAAAAATCTCAGACGTTGCGAACAATATTGTGGCATTCGAAGATCAACTGTTAACAACGGCAACGCCATTGAACGGAACCAACGGCCAAGCCGTTATGGTTGCGCTGCGGCCAGAATCCATCACCATCGGCAAGGCCAAGCCAAAAAACAATTTACTCAATGTGGTGGTTGAGGATGTTAATTTTCTAGGTTCTATCGTGCGGGTCAAAGTGCGGTGTGCCACGCAGCGGCTTTCAATTGATATGTTCAACCAGATTGAAAACCAACCACCCAAAATTGGCCAGAACATCGCAATCACATTCACGCCAAAAGATCTGGTTGTCTTGGCCTAACTATTCAAACAAGCTTGATACGCTTTCTTCGCGGCTGGTGCGGCCAATGGCTTCGCCAAGCAAACTGGCAATGGGAATAACCCGAATATTGCGCGCCACTTTCACAGCTTCTGTGGGTTGGATAGAATCAGTGATCACCAAATTCTTTAATTTTGAACCGGTAATGCGCGCCACGGCACCACCCGATAAAACGCCGTGGGTGATATAGGCTGTCACATCTTTGGCGCCCTTTTGCAAAAGTGCATCCGCCGCGTTGCACAAGGTTCCGCCAGAATCCACAATGTCATCGAGAAGAATGCAAGATTTGCCCGCCACCTCACCGATGATATTCATCACTTCAGACTCCCCCGCCCGTTCGCGGCGTTTATCCACAATGGCCAAAGGCGTATCAAGGCGTTTGGCCAAGGCCCGCGCCCGCACCACGCCGCCAATATCAGGCGACACAACAACCGAATTGGCCACATCGCCATGTTGTTTAATATCGCGCACAAAAACTGGGCCAGAAAAAAGGTTATCGGTGGGAATATCAAAAAAGCCTTGAATTTGCCCTGCGTGCAAATCAATCGTCAAAACCCGGTCTGCTCCTGCATGGGTAATCAGGTTGGCCACCAGCTTGGCTGAAATGGGCGTGCGGGGCCCCGGTTTGCGGTCTTGGCGGGCATAGCCAAAATAGGGCACAACGGCTGTGATGCGTTTGGCCGATGCGCGGCGCAACGCATCGGTGATAATCAACAATTCCATCAAATGGTCGTTGGTGGGAAATGATGTGGATTGGATAATAAACATATCTTGCCCACGCACATTTTCTTGGATTTCAACAAAAACTTCCATGTCGTTGAAACGCTTCACCACCGCTTTGGTGATGGGCAAGTTCAAATATGAGCATATCGCTTCCGCCAGCGGCCTGTTGCTGTTGCCGGATACGATTTTCATCATGCTCAATTTTCCTTTGGGGGCGTTGGTGGCTCTATAACAATCTGGCAACGCCGTTGCCAGAGGCAAATGAAGCTGTTGAAAATAGGGTTAGCGATAGCGCGCAATCAGCTTAAAAATGCCGTCTGCGGCGGCTTGGGCTGCAAATTCGGCGGTTTGGCCCCATGGCCCATCAAGCGAATGGGCCGGCACTTGGTTATTTTGGGCCACATCGCCCAGGGTTTTGCCCTTAGGCTCGCTCACCAACCAATGGATGTGAACATTTTGCACATTGCCTTGCGCCCCATCCAAAGCAACATGCCCACGAATGGTCAATGCATCATTGCGCGGGGTGGATAAAACCGGCCAGCCCGCATCGCGCAACACTTTGCGCATGGCTAGAGTTAATTCAGAATTGGCCTTGGCCGAAACGCCATCCACCGCCACAACCGCAACGGCTTTAATTGTGGTAGCGCCCTTTTTCAGTTGCTTGGGTGTTATGGGCGCTTCTGGCACAACAGCGGCCTGTGCAACTTGCGGCCCCACCATGGGCACAGGTGCGGGCGGCGCAGCCAGCGGCCCATTGAGCGTTTCAAGATCAAGATCATTTTGCGCACCAGGCGGTGCTTTTACCAAAGCCTCCCACGGTGGTTTTACCAAGGATTGTTCACCAACCTGTTGCGGCGCAGCCTTTTCAAGCTGCGAGGTTGATCCCGTGCAAGCCGCAAGCAACAAAGCGAATATCAAAAGCCCGTATTTCATGTCATCGCAATTGTTGAAATCAATCGGCCATAATCATGTTCAGCTTTATGCGTGGCGCGCCGATAACTGAAAAATCGGGCTTCATCTGAATACGTGCAAAGCCCCAGATCAACAACTTTGCCAATGCCAAAGGCTTTCATACGCTCAACCAAAAACATTGGTAAATCAAACATATAATGGTTTTTCTTCACTGATGGAATGAAGTATTTCAAAAAACTTTTATCACGGTCTTTAAACGCCTTCAAAAACTCTGGCCCCACTTCATAGGCTTTCTGCGAAATGGTTGGCCCTAACACGGCAACAACATTTTCGCGCCGCGTGCCGTGGCGTTCCATCTCAACAACTGTGCTGCGAAACACGCCGTGAAGCGCGCCCTTCCAGCCGGCATGGCAAGCCCCAATGGTGCGCCCTTTTGCATCGGCAAATAATATGGGCCCACAGTCTGCGGTTAAAATGCCCAGCGCCAAACCGGGCCGTGTGGCCACCAAGCCATCAACCTTTGGCCGTTCTTCCAAAGGTTGCAAAACCAATGCCACGTCTGTGCCATGCACCTGATAGGCCGAAACAAGATGATCAGGC
>JAYUHQ010000035.1:0-6885 GCA_043766895.1 Aestuariivirga sp. | reverse complement strand
ACGAACTGTTTGAGATGCGTTAACCCGTCCAGCCCAAGCCTGCGGCCACACAATTCATTGTGGCCAGCAGTTGGATGTTCAATGTGTCATTGGCCTTGCCGGTTCTGGTTTCGCGCAACAGTTCAACTTGCCAATTGTTGGCTTGGTCTACCATTTCGCGCACACGATCAAAGCGCCTTCTAAAACCAATGAAGCGTTCACAAAGTTGCTTATCGCCTGAAAGTTCCAAGATCACTTTTGAGGTGCGTTTGTGTTCATGTTTGATCAGCGCAAACAAACGTTCGGCATCATTTTGATTTTGTACAAGGCTGGCATATTTTTCTGCCACATTCATATCCGCCAAGAAAAGCGACTTTTCAACTTCGTCGATGGCCAAGCGGAAGCCAGGCGACTTCAAAAACATTTCGCGCAACAGCTTTAATCCGCTGCCCCCTTGGGCCGAGACAAAATCATCTAGCGCATAACCAAGGCCATACCAGCCGGTAAGAAGGTGGCGGTTTTGGCTCCATGCAAAAACCCAAGGAATGGCGCGCAAGTCGCTTAAACCAGTGGCACCAAAACGGCGCGACGGGCGCGAGCCAATTTTCAACAAGGCCAATTCTTCAACCGGGCTTGATTGCTGGAAATAAGTAATCAGCGCCGGATCATGCGCCAGTTTTTGATAGGCTTTGAACGACAGTTTCGCGATGTCTTCGACCGCTGATTGATGTTCAGGATTTAAACGCTGCACGGGTTCTGCTTGCGATTTTAAGGAATGCAGCAAAACAGCAGATGTTAAAGTTTCCAAATTGTTTTGCGCTGTGCCGCGATTGGCAAATTTAGAAGAGACAACTTCGCCCTGCTCGGTTACCCGCATGCGGCCGCCCACCGTGCCTGCGGGCTGTGCGGCAACGGCCCTGCCTGCGGGTGCGCCACCACGGCTTACTGAACCGCCGCGACCATGGAAGAAGCTGATGGCCACTTTGGCTTTTTCGCCCACACGGATCAATCGGCGTTGGGCTTCAAACAATTCAAACGAGGCACAGAAAAATCCACCATCTTTGTTCGAGTCGGAATAGCCCAACATAATTTCTTGGCAGCCACCGGTGGCGGCAACGCTGGCGCGCAGAATTGTGTTCGACAACAAGTCTTCCATAATCGACGGGCCAGCGCGCAGATCTTCAATGGTTTCAAACAGCGGCACAACGCGAATGCGGCAAGTTTCATGGCTTGCCGGATCGCTGAACAGGCCACAATATTTGGCCAATAAATAAAGGCCCAAAACATCATCGGCGTTTTGTGTCATCGACAAAATAAACGTGCCAATGGCCTTGGGGTCTGGCCCATCCAGCGTTTCACGAATGAGATGCAGCAGGCCTAAAAGTTCAGTTGCTTCATCTGACAAATCGCGAAACTGCGGAATAAAAGCCATCGGGTTGGAAAGCTCTTTGCGCACCCATGCGCTCCATTCAGGTGAATGAAGTTCCGGCGCTGGCTCTTTGGCCACGGGGTTCATCTTGCCCCAAATTTCAGCAAGCACACGGTTGGTTACCGTTGTGTTTTGGCGTAAGTCTAAACTGGCGGTGCGAAAGCCAAAAACTTCAGCTTCCCAGCGCACAGGGCGAATGAGATTAACCGCCAAGCCAGCCGCGTTCATATCGCCCAACGCCTCTTCAGCGGTGTGCAACAATGCAATCAGTTCAGATACATTTGCTAAGGGTTGGGCTTTTGGAACGGCTTCATAAACCGCTTTCAATCTTGCCCGCAAAGCGCTGAAATATTGACGAAAAGGTTCAGATGTGTTGCGCCTGACAAGCCTGTTGTCATTGCCGGTTAAGGCCACCTGTTCGGCCACGGCTTTTAAAAATGCTTCCGGAATTGGCATTTCAGTGGTGCTGACTGAAACCAATTGCGCCAAATCTTTCAGCTTCAAATCTAAGCGTGCAACCGATGCCTTGGCGTTTGCTGCAAGTGCATTTTTAGTGGTGTTGACGGTAACGAAAGGGTTGCCATCTCTATCACCACCAATCCACGATGAAAATTTTAGTGGCGGCCTTATGCGGGCCGAAAGCTCTGGATAATGGCGCAGCAACCCTGCCTGCAAAATATCGCAAACCGCAGTGGTGCGATCAAACAATGCATCGCGGAAAAAGTGCAGGCCCCAAGCCACTTCGCTTTCAACTGTTGGCTTTTCGGCGCGCACTTCGCCTGTCATCCACAGCAAATCAATTTCATTGCGCAATTGGAACAACAGCGCATCACGTTCACGCGGGGTCCAGCGGGGGCTTTCGAGTTCATAAAGTTTCAGATAAATGCGGCGATGAATTTCCAGAACCGTAACGCGCTTGGCCTCGGTGGGGTGGGCGGTGATGGTGGGGCCTACATCCAGAATATCAAGAACGCTTTGCACTTTCTCGGGCGAAACACCGCTGCTGGCCGCTTGGGCCAACGCTTGGCTGAGCGAGCCCAACACATCGTCTGGCCCGGTTAGCTTTTCAACATCGCGTCTGTGCCGGATGGCCGCATTTTCTTCGGCGATATTCATCAATTGCAGCCAAATGCCAATGGTTTGCAAAGCATGTTCAACCAAATGGGATGGAATGTGGGTTGCAGCCTTAGCATCATCCAAAATAGGAAGAACCTGTGGCTCGCGCACTTTAATCACCTGGCGCAAAAGATTGCGCAGCATGGCGGTGATTTCGTCGATATAGCTGGTATCTTCAAGAACCGGTTTGGACATGTCGTTCATTTTGATCTCGGATTTGAGGGGCGTTCCTCAATTATTATGATTTGTGCAACGCAACATGAATGTTGTCAACCGGAAAGTCTTTGCGCATTGCAGCATGTATCGCTAATTGACCCCCATGTTAACAATTTCAGATATCACTTACCGCATTGGCGGCCGCGTTTTGCTCGAAGAGGCTTCGGTTGCCATTCCGGCGGGGCATAAAGTTGGCTTGGTTGGCCGCAATGGCACAGGCAAATCCACTTTGCTCAAATTGATCCTTGGCGAGTTGGCCACCGAATCTGGTGGAGCATCTGTGCCGCGCAATGCCCGTATAGGCACTGTGGCGCAAGAAGCGCCGGGCGGTTCTGAAACCCTGCTTCAAGTGGTGATGGAAGGCGACAAAGAGCGCAGCCAACTGATGGCCGAAGCCGAAACGGCAACCGACCCCAACCGCATTTCTGAAATTCAAGTGCGGCTGGCAGATATTGACGCTTATTCCGCCGAATCTCGTGCTGCCGTAATTTTGGCCGGCCTTGGATTTGATGAGCCCACGATGAACGGCCCCTGCTCTGCCCTTTCTGGCGGTTGGCGCATGCGCGTGGCATTGGCAGCCGCATTGTTTGGCGCACCTGATGTTTTGTTGCTGGATGAACCCACAAACTATCTCGATCTGGAAGGCACGATCTGGCTGCAAAGCTATATCCGCGATTATCCGCACACCATTTTGTTGGTGAGCCATGATCGCGATTTGTTGAATGTGTCGGTTGATGCAATTTTACATCTCGATCAATTCAAGCTGACTTTATATCAGGGCAATTACGATAATTTCGAACGCCAGCGCCGCGAGAAGCAGGCCTTGAATTCGAAAATGAAAAAGAAGCAAGATGATCAACGCGCCCATATGCAAGCGTTTGTTGATCGCTTTAAAGCCAAAGCGTCCAAAGCACGCCAAGCGCAAAGCCGCATAAAGGCCTTGGCCAAGCTGGAGCCCATCGCTGATATGGCCGAGGGTAAGGTTGCGCCATTTCTGTTTCCCAACCCCGAAAAGCCTTTGGCGCCGCCTGCCGTGGCCTGGGATAAATGCGCCGTGGGTTATGACGATAAACCAATTTTGAAAAATATTTCACTGCGCATGGATCCTGATGATCGCATTGCTTTGTTGGGTTCCAATGGCAACGGCAAATCAACCTTTGCAAAATTGCTGTGTGGAAAATTAGAGCCAATGTTCGGCGAAATGAAACACCCGTCAAAGATGACGATTGGGTATTTTGCACAGCACCAATTGGACGAGCTTGAAGAAGACCGCACGCCGTTTGAATATATTTCTGAACTGATGCCAGATGCCCCTGTTTCCAAACGCCGCGCCAAATTGGGCTCGCTTGGCTTTGGCGCGCAGTTGGCCGATTCCAAATGTTCAATTTTGTCGGGCGGCGAAAAGGCGCGCATGTTGTTTATGTTGGCCACATTCCATGCGCCGCATATTTTGGTGATGGACGAACCCACCAACCATTTGGATATTGATTCTCGCGAAGCATTGATTTTAGCGCTGAACGACTATGAAGGTGCTGTGGTGTTGATTAGCCATGATCGCCATATTATTGAAACATCGGTTGATCGCTTGTGGCTGGTGAAAGATGGAACGGTTCAGCCCTTTGAAGGTGATATGGATGATTATACCGATCTGGTTTTGGGGCGGACATCATACAAGAAAAAAGTTGAAGCGCCCAAACCAGTGAAGGTTGTAACGCCAATCATGCGCAAGCGTTCAGCTGAACTTGATGTGAAAATGGAAAAAATCCGTGAGAAATTGACGGTGCTTGACCAAGTTTTGGCAGATCACACAATCTATACTCAAGAGCCCAAAAAAGCTGCTGATTATGGCAAGCTGCGCGTTAAATTCGCGGCTGAATTAGAACAACTTGAGACCGAATGGTTGGAACTGGACGAGGGCATCGATGCTTGATCTTACACATACCATTTATGGTGTGTTGGGATTGGCGGTTTTTATTCTGGCCTATGTTCTGGTGTTTTTTGAAGAGGCTATCGATCTTCGCAAATCCAAGCCCATGCTTTTGGGGGCGTCTCTCATTTGGCTGTTGGTGGGTTTAGGTTATGCCGCAAGTGGCAAACAAGCCGATGCCACGCTTGCCGCCACACATGTGTTGGAATCTTACGGCGAATTGTTTTTGTTTCTGCTGGTATCGATCACCTATGTCAATGTTTTGGAAGAGCGCCGCGTGTTTGAGGTTTTGCGCAGCAAACTTTCCAGCCTTGGTTTGAGTTATGTCCAAATCTATTGGCTGTTGGGCGTTGTTACATTTTTCCTTTCAGCAGTGTTGGCCAACATGACAACCGTGTTGATTATGGGGGCCGTGGTGTTGGCCATCGGCAAGGGTTCTGAAAAATTTATAACACTTGGCTGCATTTCAAGTGTGGTTGCATCCAACGCCGGAGGGGCATTCAGCCCCTTTGGCGATACAACCACCTTGATGATCTGGCAAAGCGGCAAGCTTGGATTTTATGCATTCTTTATTTTATTTTTGCCCACGTTGGTCAATTGGCTAATCCCTGCCGCGCTGATGAGTTTGGCTTTGCCCAAAGGCAGGCCCGCCAAATCCCAATCAATCAGCCAAGCCAAAGGTGGAACTGCAACTGTTTTGATTTTATTTGCGATCAGCATTTTTGCCGCGGTTTACTTTCAAACAACGTTGGGCCTTCCTGCAGCTTTGGGCATGGTTCTGGGTTTGGCGCTTTTGCAATCTTGGGCCTATTGGCTCAACCGCAAGCGCAATGACGATGTGGCGCTAAATTCATTCAAAGCCATCGAGCGCTTGGAATGGGACACGATGTTGTTCTTTCTCGGTGTAATGTTGGCCGTGGCGGGGCTTGGTGCTTTGGGCTGGCTTACACTTCTCAACCAATCGCTTTATGCCGTTTGGGGGCCAACGCTGGCCAATACATCGGTTGGCGTTGCATCAGCGCTTCTGGATAACATTCCCTTGGTTTATGCAGTTCTGCAAATGAACCCGAGCATGGGCCATGAACAGTGGTTGTTGATGGCATTGACGGCAGGCGTGGGTGGAAGCTTACTCTCCATCGGTTCTGCCGCAGGCGTTGCCATGATGGGGCTTGGCGGCAAGCATTACACGTTCCTCAGCCACTTGCGTTGGACGCCTGCCATTGCGCTGGGTTATGCCGCAAGCATCTGGCTGCATCTTTGGTTGAATGTTGCTGCGCAATAATCTTTGCCACTTGACCAATTGATCAATTCTGCTCCAATCTCACATTACAGGGGTGTAATGGGAGATGGGCATGAAAACTTTCATTTCATCGGGTCTTGTAACTATGTTGCTTGGTTTTTCAAATCAAACCTCTGCGGCTTGGGCAGAACCTGCTTCTGATGCGGCGGCATGTGATGCGCTGGCCGCAAGCCCCCTTGATGTGACGCGGCCTAAAAATGTGCCGGGCGTTGACTACAACAAAGTTGATGCGGCCAAAGCCATTCCGGCTTGTGAAGCGGCGTTGAATAGCAACCCAAATGATGCGCGTATATTATATGAAACAGCACGTGCGCTGGACGCGGGCAAGCAAAAGCCAGATAAGGTTTTTGAATTTTATAAACGGGCTTCGGATAAGGGAAATATTGTTGCGACATTTAATCTTGGTGCGGTTTATGAACGCGGCACAGGCGTTGAAAAAAACCTTGATTTGTCTGGAACGTTTCGCTGCAAATCGGCCCAACTCGGTTTGCCAATTGGCATGGCTTACTGCGGCTACGCGCATCGTGATGGTTATGGCTATCCAGTTGATTTGAAAGTGGCCGCAGAGTGGTTTCAAAAAGCAGCAGATGCTGGAAATGACGAAGGCATTCAAAATTTAGGCTATGCCTATGATCTCGGCAGTGGTGTGGCCAAAGACAAAAAGAAGGCAGTTGAACTCTATCAAAAAGCGATCGCTCTTGGCAATTCATATGCCATGAACAACTTAGGCCAAATGTATCGTGAGGGCGATGAAGTTGCAAAAGACCCAACGAAAGCCGTTGAGTTGATGGAGAAAGCGGCGGCTTTAGGCAACGACCTCGCCATGCGAAATCTTGGAGATATGTATCGTGATGGCGACGGCGTGAAACAGGATTCACAGCAAATGTTGGCTTGGTATCAAAAGGCGATTGATGCAGG